>CBFGLF010000067.1:0-9656 GCA_965649545.1 uncultured Methylotenera sp. | reverse complement strand
CACGGTGCCGAGGGCAAGCTCAGCCATGCCATGCTGCTCACCGATCCGGAAGAAGCGGCGGACTTCGTCAAGCGCACCGGGGTCGATGCGCTGGCCATCGCCATCGGCACCTCGCATGGCGCGTACAAGTTCACCCACCCGCCCACCGGCGAGACCCTTGCCATCGAACGCATCAAGGCCATCCATGCCCGCATCCCCGGCACGCATCTGGTGATGCACGGCTCTTCTTCGGTGCCGCAGGAATGGCTCAAGACCATCAATCAGTACGGCGGCGAGATCCCCGAGACCTATGGCGTGCCGGTCGAGGAGATCGTGCAAGGGATCAAACATGGCGTGCGCAAGGTCAATATCGATACCGATCTCCGCATGGCCTTCGTCGGTGCCGTGCGTCAGCACCTGATGCAGCCGGAGAACAGCAAGGACCTCGATTTCCGCCGCTTCCTGCTGGCGGCGACCAAGGGCATGCAAGCGATCTGTCGGGCGCGCTTCGAGGCCTTCGGATCAGCGGGCCGCGCCACGGCGATCAAGCCCATGGGCTGTGACAAGATGGCAGAGCGTTACCGCAGCGGTGAACTCTCTGTGGTCATCAAATGATCGCTGGGGGCGCATGAGACGCAAACTGGTCGTCGCCAATCGCAAGATGCATGGCAGCGTCCCGGCCAACCAGACCTTCCTGCGCAGCTTGCTGGCCGAGACCCATGATTTTCACGATGCCGATATCGTGGTCTGTGTGCCCCATCCCTACCTGTTCCAGGTGCAAGCCATGCTCAGCGGTAGTCATATCGCCTGGGGTGACCAGCATATGAGCCGCTTCACGCTGGGCGCCCATACCGGGTCGGTGTCGGCCACCATGCTGCTGGAGTTCGGTTGCCAGTACACCATCATCGGCCATTCGGAACGTCGTGCATGGGGCTACGAGACCGACCTGACCTCGGCGCAGCGTTTCGAGACGGCCATCCGGGCGGGTCTCAGACCGATCTATTGTGTGGGTGACACACGCGAAGAGTATTTGGCGGGGGAGACGGATAAGGTGACGTTTCGCCAGCTCAGCGCGATCATCGACCATGTCGGGCTGGTCGGCCTGGCGAAAGGCGTGCTGGCTTACGAACCGGTATGGGCCATCGGGACCGGGCAGGCGGCGAACCCCGGGCATGTGCAATCCATCCTCAGTCTGATGCGCGCCCACATCGCCAGCATCGACCCCACTGTGGCCGAAGATATCCGCATCCTCTATGGGGGCAGCGTCAAGGCCAGCAACGCCCCGGCGCTCTTCGCCATGCCCGATGTGGATGGCGCGCTGGTCGGATCGGCTTCGCTCTTGGCGGAGGAGTTCATCGCCATCTGTCGGGCCGCCAACGCATCGGGACAGCATCTCCGAGTCCATTCCGACAGCTGAATCCAGAGAGTTCAGGATTCATCTCGCACGCAGTTATAATAGCGTCTGGGTTCTTGTCAGGACCATTCGGGAAACGGGAGGGCGCAGCGTGCAGCCGAACAAATTAAGCCAGCTGGGACAATCCGGCATCGGAGTCATCGAACAGATCGTCCTGTTCTTCATCGCCATCGCGACCGTGATCGCGACCTACCAGGAGCTCTCGCATATCTGGAACGCGCGGGCTGTCGCCGTCGCCGACCTGTTGTTGCTGTTCCTGTACCTCGAGATCCTTTCCATGCTCAATCACTACCTGGGCTCTGGGAAGTTGCCGGTGCGCTATCCGCTCTATATCGGCATCATCGCGTTGGCGCGTTACCTCGTACTGGATATCAAGGAACTCGACGCCTGGCGTATCTTTGCCGTGTCGGCATCGATCCTGTTGATTGCGATCGCCATCCTGATCGTGCGCTACGGCCATGTGAAATTCCCCTACCTCGACGGTACGGATCTGCAAGCCAAGTGATGATCGTTCAAGCTTTTAAAGGAACCATGTTTTGACTCAAGCCCTCATGCGCAGCAGCATCAAAAGCCTGAAACCCCTGCATCAGGGCAAGGTGCGCGATATCTACGATGTCGACGACAAGACCATGCTGCTGATCGCCACCGACCGGCTATCCGCATTCGATGTGGTGTTGCCCACACCGATCCCCGAGAAGGGCGCCATCCTGACGCAGATCGCCAATTTCTGGTTCGAGAAGCTTGGCCATGTCGTGCCTAACCACTTGACCGGGATCGACCCGGATAGCCTGGTGAGCGACCCCGCCGAAAAGGCGCAACTGGGTCGGCGCGCCCTGGTCGTCAAGAAACTCAAGCCCTTGCCGATCGAGGCCATCGTCCGCGGTTATCTCGTCGGCTCCGGCTGGAAAGAATATAAAACCAGCGGCACCGTCTGCGGCATCAGCTTGCCTGCCGGCCTGCAGGAAGCGTCCAAATTGCCGGAGCCGATCTTCACCCCTTCCAGCAAGGCGGCGGTGGGCGATCATGACGAGAACATCAGCCTGCAGCGCGCTGCCGAACTGCTGGGTAAGGCGCTGGCCGAGCAAGTGGCCAAGGTCAGTATCCAGCTGTATCAGGAGGCGGCGGCTTATGCGTTGACCCGCGGCATCATCATCGCCGATACCAAATTCGAGTTCGGTCTGGATGAAGCGGGTACGTTGCACCTGATCGACGAGGCGCTGACTCCGGATTCTTCGCGTTTCTGGCCTGCGGACCAGTACGTGGTGGGCAAGAACCCGCCGAGCTATGACAAGCAGTACGTGCGGGACTGGCTGGAATCGACCGGCTGGGACAAGACCCCGCCTGGACCGGAACTGCCTGCCGAAGTCGCGGCCAAGACCGGCGAGAAATACCGCGAAGCCTTTGAGAAACTGACGGGGCGACCATTCTCCTGAAACTGAAAGCACTCGCACGCCAGCTCAAGCAAGAGCTGGCGGTTTACCAGTTGGTGTTGCGCCATGCACGTACGCCGCGCATGGCCAAATTTTTGCTCTGGTTGGCGATCGGTTATGTGTTGCTGCCATTCGACCTGATCCCGGATTTCATCCCGGTACTGGGTCAACTGGACGACGCGCTGATCGTGCCAGGGCTGGTTTATCTGGCATTGCGGATGATCCCCAAAGAGGTCGTCACCGAGTGTCGGAAACAGACAATGAGAGAGAAACATGAGCGAATTTGACAAACTGATCAACGGCTATCGCCGGTTCCATACCAACTACTTCACGGCCGCGAAAGATGAACTGTTCGCCGAGCTGAGCCAGGGCCAGAGCCCCAGCACGCTGGTCATCGCTTGTTCCGATTCCCGTGTGGATCCGGCGTTGGTCATGGACTGCAAGCCGGGCGACCTGTTCGTCGTGCGGAATGTCGCCAACCTGGTGCCGCCCTATGAGACCGGCGGCGGATACCACGGCGTCAGCGCTGCGCTGGAGTTCGCCGTACGTGCGCTGCAAGTGCAGCACATCATCGTCCTCGGCCACCGCCAGTGCGGCGGCATCAAGGCCCTGTTCGAGGGAATCCCGGAAGGGCTGGACGGCGAGTTCATCAAGCCCTGGGTCAATATGGCCAAGCGCGCGGCTGACCGCGTCAGGGCCGATTTTCCGGAAGCCAGCAAGGATGAGCAGCTATGCGAGTGCGAGATGGGCGGTATCATCGTCTCGCTCGAGAACCTCAAGACCTTCCCCTGGATCCACGAGCGCGTCGAGCAAGGCAAGCTGAAGCTGCACGGCTGGTATTTCGATATCGTCAGCGGCGAGATGCGCGAATACGACCAGAACAAGCTCAAGTTCTCGCCCTTGGTCTAGCGCATTGATCCTAAGGGGCTAACGCGGCGGTGGGTTTGCCCCGTCGCTTGACTTATAATGTCGAATTTTTCAGGAAACATGCTTTATGTCGCTTAATCAGGTGCCTTCCGGCAACGCGCTCCCCGACGATTTCAACGTCATCATCGAGATCCCCATGCAAGGCGATCCGGTCAAGTATGAAGTGGACAAGGACAGTGGCGCGATCTTCGTCGATCGCTTCATGGGAACCTCCATGCAATACCCGACCAACTACGGGTATATCCCGCACACTCTGTCCGATGATGGCGATCCGGTCGATGTGCTGGTGCTGACGCCAGTGCCTTTGTTGCCGGGTGTCGTCGTCCGTTGCCGTCCGCTGGGCGTCCTGTTGATGGAAGACGAAGCCGGTCTCGATGCCAAGGTGCTGGCCGTGCCGGTCCCCAAGGTCTGCGGCCTCTACGGCAAGTTCCAGAGCTACAAGGACGTCTCCGAATGGCGCCTCAACATGATCGCGCATTTCTTCGAGCACTATAAGGACCTGGACAAGGGCAAGTGGGTCAAGATCAACGGCTGGGGCGATATCGATGCCGCGCGCAAGGAGATCCTGGAAGGCGTGGAACGTTACGAAAGCGCAGAGACCAAGCCAGCGTTCTAAGCGTGCTTGTAGTCATCATTCCCGAAGCTTGAGTAGTAAAGGGATAAAAAAAGGCGACCGATGGGTCGCCTTTTTTATGGCTTGTCGCCGGTTACAGCAACGGTACGATCAAGAGTGCGACGATGTTGATGATCTTGATCAGCGGGTTCACAGCCGGGCCGGCCGTGTCCTTGTAGGGGTCGCCGACCGTATCGCCGGTGACTGCAGCCTTGTGGGCCTCGGAGCCCTTACCGCCGTGGTTGCCGTCTTCGATGTACTTCTTGGCGTTATCCCAGGCACCGCCGCCCGTACACATGGAGATGGCGACGAAGAGGCCAGTGACGATGGTCCCCATCAGCAGGCCGCCGAGGGCGACCGGGCCCAGTGCCAGGCCGACCACGATCGGTACCGCGACCGGCAGTAGCGAAGGCACCATCATTTCCTTGATGGCGGCCGTGGTCAGCATGTCGACGGCCTTGCCGTACTCAGGCTTGCCCGTACCTTCCATGATGCCCTTGATGTCGCGGAACTGGCGGCGTACTTCCTCGACCACCGCACCGGCGGCGCGACCGACCGCTTCCATCGCCATGGCGGCGAACAGGAAGGGGATGAGGCCACCGATGAAGAGGCCGATGATGACCATGGGGTCGCTCAGGTCGAATTTGACGTCGATGCCGGCATCTTGCAGCTTGTGGGTGTAATCGGCGAACAACACCAGTGCGGCCAGGCCTGCGGAGCCGATGGCGTAGCCTTTGGTGACGGCCTTGGTGGTATTGCCGACCGCGTCCAGCGGATCTGTCACGTCACGGACGCTGCTTGGCAGATCCGCCATCTCGGCGATACCGCCGGCGTTATCCGTGATCGGGCCGTAGGCGTCGAGTGCCACCACGATCCCCGCCATGCTCAGCATCGATGTGGCGGCGATGGCCACACCATACAAACCAGCCAGTTCATACGAAGCGAAGATGGCGATACAGACCGAGATGACTGGCCATGCGGTGGATTTCATCGAGATGCCGATGCCGGCGATGATGTTGGTGGCATGCCCGGTGGTGGAGGCCTGGGCCACGTGTTTCACCGGCGCATAGTCGGTCCCGGTGTAGTACTCGGTGATCCAGACCAGTGCGGCGGTCAGTACCAGGCCGACGGCACAGGCGCCGAACAGCGCGTTCTTGCTGATCTGCAGCTCGCCGGTAGTGACGCCGTCAGGGAACAGATAGCCGGTGACGAAATAGAAGGCGATCAAGGAGAGTACCCCAGCGACAGCCAAACCCTTGTACAAAGCGGGCATCACATTCTTCATGGTCGGCTTGGCCTTGACGAAGAAACAACCGATGATGGAGGCGACGATGGAGACCGCACCCAGCATCAACGGGTACAGGACGCCGTTGGCACCTGCGTCGGCCAGCATCAAGCCGCCGAGCACCATGGTGGCGATGATGGTCACAGCATAGGTCTCGAACAGGTCGGCCGCCATGCCTGCGCAGTCACCCACGTTGTCACCGACGTTGTCGGCGATCACTGCCGGGTTGCGCGGGTCATCCTCGGGGATACCGGCTTCGACCTTGCCGACCAGGTCAGCGCCCACATCGGCGCCTTTGGTGAAGATGCCGCCACCCAGACGAGCGAAGATCGAGATCAGCGAAGAACCGAAGGCGAGACCGATCAGCGGATTGAGGTCCTGCGCTGCTGCGCCACCCAGATAGATATAGAAGCCGGTGACGCCCAGCAGGCCGAGGCCGACGACCAGCATGCCGGTGATGGCGCCGCCCTTGAACGCGACATCCAGCGCCGGGGCGATGCCTTGGGTCGCTGCTTGCGCAGTGCGGACGTTGGCTCTCACCGAGACGTTCATGCCGATGAAGCCGCAAGCGCCGGAGAGAATGGCGCCGATGGCGAAACCGATGGCGGTAGTGACGCCCAGGAAGTAGCCGATGAGGATCGCCAATACGACGCCGACGATGGTGATGGTTTTGTATTGCCGGGCCAGGTAAGCGGCGGCCCCTTGTTGAATGGCACTGGCGATCTCCTGCATGCGGGCGTTACCGGCAGGCAGGGACAGGATCCATTTGGTCATGATTGCGCCGTAGAGCACGGCGAGGATGGCACTTCCTATTGCTAACATCAGTCCAGCAGACATCGACTTCTCCCTTATCTCAAAAGTGAATGGGAACCGTGGCGTTGCTTATCGTTGTGACGTTATTGCGGTAAAGCTTGGTGGCAGCTTGTTCAGCCGACGCCGTTCGGTTCCTTCTTATTTACTTGCGAATCTGAAACGATCGAACAGTCAAACCAAAACCACTTATAGCGAAGCCATTATTCCATCTTTGCCCTGCAGCGACAACGCTGGCGCAGTGGTCGTGGAATGGCGGGAGATTATTTGAAGAGTGCGCTCTGCTTGAGGAGGATGCGCGTGCGGGGGAAGACCACGCGGAAGGTGCTGCCTTTGCCCGGCAGGCTCTCGATCTCCAGCCTCGCCTGATGGCGGGTGAGGATGTGCTTGACGATGGAGAGGCCGAGGCCGGTGCCGCCGGTCTCGCGCGAGCGGCTGCGGTCGACGCGATAGAAGCGTTCGGTCAGGCGGTCGATATGCTGTTGCTCGATGCCGATGCCGGAATCGGTCACGCTGAAGACGGCTTCCTGCCCGCGCTGCTCCCAGCGGATGAGGATGTCGCCGCCTTCGGGGGTGTAGCGGATGGCATTGCTGACCAGGTTGCCGAAAGCGCTGTGCAATTCCTCCGAAGCACCGGTCAGGTTGAGATTGGGGTCGGCTTCCAGCTTGAGCTGATGGCGACCGCGGCTCAGGCCTTGGGCATCGTTAAGCACCATGTTCAGTAGATTACCCACATCGATTTCGCTGTCTTGCGGCACCGACTGGCTGTTCTCCAGCTGCGACAGCGTCAGCAGGTCCTCGATCAGGCTGCGCATGCGCGCGGTCTGCTCCTGCATCATGTTGAAGTAGGTACGGGTATTCTCGGGTACCGCGCCGTCGATATCGTTGAGGGTCTCGAGGAAGCCGCCGACCACGGTCAAGGGTGTGCGCAATTCGTGGGACACGTTGGCGATGAAGTCGCGTCGCATGGTCTCGACCTTCTCGATCTGGGTGATATCGCGGCAGATCAGCAGTTTCTGGTTGGCACCAAAGGGGACGAGCTGGATCTCTAGCGTGACTTCCGGGTTGCGCCAGGACTTGAGCTTGATCGGCTCCGAGAAATCCTGGTCCTGCAGGTACTTGATGAATTCGGTATGGCGGACGAGGTAGACGATGGGCTGGCCGGCATCCTGTTTCATGGACAGGCCGAGCTTCATTTCGGCGGGCGGGTTGCACCATTCGATCTGGTCGTTGCCGTTGAGCAACACCACGCCGTCAGGCAGGGCGCTCGCGGCGTGACGGAAACGATCCAGCGCGGAACTGAGCTGTGTCTGGCTGCGGCTATGCCGCCGTTGCTCATGGTAGATGGCGGCGAACACGTCTTCCCAGATGCCTCCGCCCAGGGGCATGGTGGACAGATCCGGTTTCTTGAACCATACCAGCAGCTGATGCAGCCAGTAGAGGTGGGTCAGCAGGTAGACAGTGACGGCGACCGTGAACAGGACAAGCGCGGTGAGCGCGTCGGTGAAGGCCCAGACGATGAGGCAGATGAATACAGCACTTGATCCGAGCCAGAACGCTCGCCAACGAATATCCTGCACGCAGTGTCTTCCCTAATTTACGGCGTGCTTATTATGAGGCACAGCGCTTTACGAAGCTAGGGCACTGAAGCGATAACCGACGCCACGTACGGTCTGGATCAACTCTTCATGGCCGGACTCGGACAACGCGCGACGCAGGCGGCGGATGTGCACGTCTACGGTACGGTCCTCGACGAACACGCGATCGCCCCAGACGCGATCCAGTACCTGGCTACGCGAATGGACGCGCTCGGGGTTGGACATGAGGTAATGCAGCAGGCGGAACTCGGTCGGCCCGAGGTCGAGCGTGGTGCCGTTGCCGGAGACCCGGTGCGTCATGGGGTCGAGCCGCAGGCCGCTGACCTCGATCGGATCGTCGGTCATCTGCGGCGCACGGCGACGCAAGACCGCCTTGATGCGCGCATTGAGTTCACGCGGGCTGAACGGCTTGGTGACGTAGTCGTCGGCACCGACTTCGAGACCGCGTACCTTGTCGACCTCTTCCCCGCGTGCTGTGAGCATGATGATGGGGATGGTCTTGGTCAGTTCGTCGGATTTCAGTTTGCGGGCGAATTCGATGCCGCTCATGCCGGGCAGCATCCAGTCGAGGATGATGAGGTCGGGCAGGGCTTCGCGGATGAGTTTCTGGGCCTGTTCCACGCTGAGTGCGCGGATGGCGTTATGGCCGGCTTGCGTCAGGTTCAGCGCAAGCAGTTCCTGAATGGCGGGTTCGTCTTCTACAACGAGTATATTAGCTGGCATAGTATCTTCCTTTTCCTTTTGTACTCCAGCGCACTATATGACGATGATATGACAGTTTTATGACGATGACCGAGAAAAATATGACACGTTGCAGTTGGGCCAAAACGCCGTTGGATATCGCCTACCATGACAGCGAATGGGGGGTGCCTGTGCATGACGAGCGTCGGCTGTTCGAATTCCTGATCCTCGAGGGCGCACAGGCCGGCTTGAGCTGGCACACCATCCTGAAGAAACGTGAGCGTTATCGTGAGGTGTTCGATCAGTTCGATCCGCAGCAAGTGGCCAGCTACGACGATGCCAAGGTGGCCAGCCTGCTGGCGGACGCGGGCATCGTACGCAACCGCCTGAAGGTCGCCGCTGCCATCGTCAACGCCCAGCGCTTCCTGGAAGTGCAGGCGGAATTCGGCAGCTTCGACACCTATCTATGGGGCTTCGTCGAAGGCCACCCCATCATCAACCACTGGCATGTCCATGGCGATATCCCGGTGACCACGCCGATCTCCGATCGCCTGTCCAAGGATCTGCAGCGCCGGGGTTTCAAGTTCGTCGGCTCCACCATCTGCTATGCCATGATGCAGGCGGTCGGCATGGTCAACGACCATACGCTGACCTGTTTCCGCCACGGCGCTTTAGCGACGGACCATGCGCGCAAGCTTTGATAAAATAGCCCCATGAGCAAGGTCGGATTATTCCTGCAGCGCTGGTCGCGGCTGAAGACACAGCCACTGGCTGAACCCGTGCCCGCTGGGCCTGTACTCGCCGAGCCTGCGCCGTCATCATCAGTCGCCCCGGGTGCGGACCAAAAGCCCGCGTTACCTGCGATCGACGACTTGACCCTGGAATCGGATTTCAGCGCGTTCATGCAGCCCGATGTCGA
>CBFGLF010000066.1:0-9700 GCA_965649545.1 uncultured Methylotenera sp. | reverse complement strand
CTTCTTCCGGATCGGTGAGCAGCATGGCATGGCTGAGCTTGCCCTCGGCACCGTGACCGTCCTCCTTGCCGGCCATGCCGGATTCGAGCGAACCCAGCACGCCGATCTCGCCTTCCACCGACACGCCGATGGCATGGGCGATATCGACCACCTTGCGCGTCACCTCGACGTTGTATGCGAACGTCGCGGGTGTCTTCATATCCTCCTGCAAGGAACCATCCATCATCACGCTGGTGAACCCGGAGCGCATGGCCTGGATACAGACGATGGGGGAAGCGCCATGGTCCTGATGCATGACGACGGGGATATGCGGATAGGCCTCGACCGCTGCCGCGACCAGATGGCGCAGGAACGGCTCGCCGGCATACTTGCGGGCGCCGGCCGAGCCCTGCAGGATCACGGGGCTATCCACAGCATCCGCCGCCTGCATGATGGCGTGGATCTGTTCCATGTTATTGACGTTGAAAGCCGGCAGACCGTATCCATGCTCGGCGGCATGATCCAGTAATTGCCTGAGCGTCACGAGTGCCATATGAACCCTTTAATGGTGCTTATCTGATTTTGACAATCTTCAGCGTGTTAGTGCCGCCCTCTTTACCGATCGGCTCACCGAAGGTGAAGAGAACAAGGTCGTCCTTGCTGACGACGCCATAGCGCACGAGCGTATCTTCCATCTCCTTGAGGATCTCGTCCCGCTTCTTGCCCGCCTGGTCGATGGGGTAAGGATACACACCGCGATAGAGAGTCAGCTTGCGCCGGGCTTCCTTCAAAGGCGATAACGCATAGATCGGCACCAGCGTATCGGCGCGTGACAACCACTGCGCCGCCGTCCCGGACTGGGTCAATGCCGCGATGGCCGCCACCTTCAGGTGTTCGGCTGTATAGATCGCCGCCATGGCGATGGCCTCATCGGTGCGCTGGAACTCCTGGTTCACCTTCTGCGGGAGCTGGCGACCGTGGTATTCCTTCTCGGCTTCCAGGCAGACACGATGCATGGCGGACACGGATTCCAGGGGGTAATGCCCGACCGCGCTCTCGGCCGAGAGCATCACCGCATCGGTGCCGTCCAGCACCGCGTTGGCTACATCCGAGACCTCGGCGCGCGTCGGGATCGGGCTGGTGATCATGGATTCGAGCATCTGCGTCGCCGTGATCACGACCTTGTTCTGGGCGCGTGCCATGCGGATCATGCGCTTCTGCAGACCGGGAACCGCGGCATCCCCCACTTCGACCCCGAGGTCGCCGCGCGCGACCATGATGACGTCCGAGGCGGCGATGATCTCCTCCAGCGCATCGATGGCCTCCGCACGTTCGATCTTGGCGACGATACTGGCGTTGCCGCCCGCCTTGCGCACCAGCTTGCGCGCCTGCTCGACATCGGCACCGCTACGGGGAAAGGAGAGCGCGATGAAATCGGCCTCCAACGCCACCGCAGTCTTGATATCCTGCTTGTCCTTCTCTGTCAGTGCGGCGGCGGACAAGCCGCCGCCCTGGCGGTTGATGCCCTTGTTATTGGAGAGGATGCCGCCGCTGATCACCGTACAAACGATCTCGTTGCCCCGGACCGCTTCGACGGTCATGACGATACGCCCGTCATCGAGCAACAATACGCTACCCGGCCCGACTTCCTTGGGCAGGGTCTTGTAGTCGAGACCGACCCGTTGCTGGTCACCGAGCTTGCAGTCGGCATCCAGGATGAAGGTATCCCCAACCGCCAGCTTCACGCTGCCCAGTGCGAATTTGCCGATGCGGATCTTGGGCCCTTGCAGGTCACACAGCACACCCACCGGCCGGCCCAGCTTGAGGGCGATGCTGCGCACGGTCTCGGCGCGCTGGATATGGTCTTCCGCGCTACCATGCGAAAAATTGAGCCGGACCACATCGACGCCCGCGACGATCATGCGGGCGATCATTTCCTCACTACTGGAGGCGGGCCCGAGGGTGGCGACGATCTTGGTTTTGCGTAAGGTCACTGGACTTCCTGCCTGGTTGATCCGACCGACGGTGAGGTCGGCCGGTAAATAAAAAAGGGGCCCGGATCGAGCCCCTTTCGATGACGGCAAAAGAGGCACTAGCCCTGTGCGCGCTGCTCCAGAATCTCCACGGCCGGCAGCTTCTTGCCCTCGAGGAACTCGAGGAACGCACCGCCAGCAGTAGAAATATAGGACACTTGATCGTAAATGTCATACTTCTGGATCGCCGCGATCGTATCGCCGCCACCCGCCAGGGTGAAGGCCTTGGTCTTGGCGATCGCCTCGGCGATGGTCTTGGTACCACCGGCGAACTGGTCGAACTCGAATACACCGACCGGGCCGTTCCAGACCACGGTCGCCGCATTCATGATGATGTCGGCTAATTCCTTAGCAGATTTCGGGCCAATGTCGAAGATCATGTCGTCGGTGGCGACACCGTCGGCGTCTTTCAGCACGGCCGGCTCGTTCGGGTCGAATTGCTTGCCGCAGACCACGTCTACCGCGATGGGTACCGCTGCACCACGTGCGGACATCTTTTCCATGAGCGCCTTGGCCGTTGGCACCAGGTCGTCCTCGCACAGGGATTTGCCGACTTCGTGCCCGGCAGCCTTGAGGAAGGTGTTGGCGATGCCCCCGCCGACCACCAGCTGATCGACCTTCTCCGACAGGCTCTCCAGCACGGTCAGCTTGGTCGATACCTTGGAACCGCCGACGATCGCCACCATCGGTCGTGCAGGGTTCAGCAATGCCTTGGTCAAGGCTTCCAGCTCACCGACCAGCAGGATCCCGGCAGCCGCGACAGGCGCGAACTTGGCGACCCCATGCGTCGACGCTTCTGCGCGGTGCGCGGTACCGAACGCATCCATCACGAAGATATCGCAGAGCTTGGCGTATTTCTGTGACGTTTCGTCGAGGCTCTTCTTCTCGCCCTTATTGAACCGACAGTTCTCCAGCAGCACGAGTTCACCCTCGGCCACATCGAAGCCCCCCTCGACCCAATCCTTGACCAGTCGTACAGGCTTACCGAGTTTGGCGGCAATGACGTCCGCCACCGGCTTCAGCGAGTTCTCCTCGGAATAGACACCCTCCTCCGGACGGCCCAGATGCGAGGTGACCATGACCTTGGCACCTGCCTTCAAGGCATGCTCGATGGTCGGCATGGACGCCGTGATACGCGCATCCGAGGTGACCTTGCCGTCCTTGACAGGCACATTCAGGTCGGCGCGAATGAAGACGCGCTTGCCTTTCAGGTCGAGGTCGGTCATTTTGATTACAGACATGTTCTACTCCCAGATTTCTCTTAAATTCAAAGCCGGTCGGCTGTACCAGATTCAGCCTACGAACGGGATGAAGCGCGAGGCGCGCGGAGTGCACAAAAACGAAGACAGTACAGTTAGTACGGCGAGTTTTTGCGGCATCCGCGTAACAAAGCGATTCGCCCGTGCAGTCGCTGAATCAAGCGATGTGTCGAACTAGACGCATCAAATTACAGGTATACCCATACTCGTTGTCATACCACGCCACGATCTTGACGAACGTCGGATCCAACTGGATACCGGCATCGGCATCGAATACCGATGGGCAGGTCTCACCACGGAAATCGGTAGAGACCACCTTCTCGTTGGTGTAACCCAGCACGCCCTTGAGCTCGCCCTCAGACGCCTTCTTCATGGCGGCGCAGATAGCGTCGTAGGTGGTTTCCTTCTCCAGTTCCACCGTCAGGTCGACCACGGATACATCGGAGGTCGGGATACGGAACGCCATCCCCGTGAGTTTCTTGTTCAGCGCAGGGATCACCTTGCCGACCGCCTTGGCCGCACCGGTAGAGGACGGGATGATGTTTTCCAGGATACCGCGACCACCGCGCCAATCCTTGTTGGATGGGCCGTCGACGGTCTTCTGCGTCGCGGTGGCGGCATGCACGGTGGTCATCAGGCCACGCTTGATGCCGAAGTTGTCATGCAACACCTTGGCTACAGGGGCCAGGCCATTGGTGGTACAGGACGCGGCGGAGACGATGGCTTCGCCAGCATAACTCGCCTCGTTGACGCCATAGACGAACATCGGCGTGTCATCCTTGGAAGGTGCGGATTGCACGACCTTCTTCGCACCGGCGTCGATATGTTTCTGGCAGGTCTCCTTGGTCAGGAAGAAACCGGTACATTCGATGATGATATCGGCGCCGACTTCATCCCATTTCAGGTTGGCCGGATCCTTTTCGGCAGTCAGGCGGATCTTCTTGCCATTCACCACCAGGTGGTTACCCTCCACACTGACCTCGCCCTTGAACTTGCCGTGGACAGAGTCGTGCTTCAGCAGATAGGCCAGATAATCCGGTTCAAGCAGATCGTTGATCGCGACCACTTCGATATCCGTGAAATCCTTGATCGCTGCACGGAACACCATACGGCCGATACGACCGAACCCATTGATACCTACTTTGATTGCCATGTTGTTTCCTCTGATTCATTGCTGGAAAAAAACAAGGCACCCCAAGAGGTGCCTTATTTTTTATCACTTCAACATCAACTCACGATTACAGAACGGACTTGACGGTCTTGACGACGTTTTCCACCGTGAAGCCGAAGTGCTTCATGAGCACGCCGCCTGGTGCGGATTCGCCGAAGGTATCGATACCGACGACTGCACCTTCCAGACCGACATATTTGCGCCAGAAGTCAGGATGCGCGGCTTCCACGGCCACACGCTTCACGCCTGGGGTCAGCACGCTGTCACGGTAGGCTTGGTCCTGCTTGTCGAACACGTTGGTGGATGGCATGGAGACCACACGCACCTTGGTGCCGGCAGCGTTCAGCTCAGCGGCAGCCTTGATCGCCAGATCCAGTTCGGAACCGTTGGCGATCAGGATGACATCGGCCTTGCCAGCGACGTCGGAGAACACGTAACCACCCTTGCGGATCAGGTCGAAGTGCGCGGTGTCGTGCTTGATGCCAGGCAGGTTCTGACGGGACAGGACCAGGCTGGTCGGGCCATCCTTGCGCTCAGCGGCAGCGACCCAGGACACGGCGGTCTCGGTAGCGCTACCTGGACGCCATACTTGCATGTTAGGGATGTAACGCAAGCCGGAGGTGTTTTCCACTGGCTGGTGGGTCGGGCCGTCTTCGCCCTGGCCGATGGAGTCGTGGGTCAGCACATAGACCACGCGTTGCTTCATCAGCGCGGACATCCGCATGCCGTTCTTCATGTAATCGGAGAACATGTGGAAGGTACCGCCGAATGGCAGCAAGCCACCGTGCAGCGCCATACCGTTCATGATCGCAGCCATACCGAATTCACGGACGCCGTAGGAGATGTAGTTACCTGGCTCCTTGCCGCTCACGTGCTTGAAGCTGCCCGTGCTGGTCAGGTTGGAACCGGTCAGGTCGGCGGAACCGCCAAGGAATTCTGGCAGGACTGGTGCCAGCGCGCCGATGACGTTCTGCGATGCCTTGCGGCTGGCGACGCCTTCCGCCTTTTCGTTGGTCGCTGCGATCATGGCATCGGTCGCTTGCTTCCAGTTCGCTGGCAGTTCGCCTGCCATGCGGCGCTTGAATTCAGCAGCCTCTGCCGGGTAAGCCTTGGCGTATGCGTCGAACTTGGCGTTCCAGTCGGCTTCAGCCTTGGCACCCTTGGCCTTGGCATCCCAGCCTTCATAGACGTCAGCCGGTACGACGAATGGCTCATGTGGCCAGCCGATCGCGGCACGGGTGGCGGCGACTTCGTCTTCACCCAGTGCGGAACCGTGGCAGTCGTGCGAACCGCACTTGTTCGGGGAACCCTTGCCGATGATGGTCTTGCAGCAGATCAGGGATGGCTTGTCGGTGACTTTCTTGGCAGCGTCGATGGCTTTCTGGATCGCGGCGGAATCGTGACCGTCCACGGACTGAACATGCCAGCCGTAGGCTTCGAAACGCTTGGCGGTGTCATCGGTGTACCAGCCTTCGATGTGGCCGTCGATGGAGATGCCGTTGTCATCCCAGAACGCGACCAGCTTGCCCAGACCCCAGGTACCGGCGAGCGCACAGGCTTCGTGGGAAACGCCTTCCATCATACAGCCGTCACCCAGGAACACGTAGGTGTAGTGGTCGACGATCTCATGGCCTGGCTTGTTGAACTGGTTAGCCAGCAGCTTTTCGGCCATGGCGAAACCGACGCCGTTGGCGATACCCTGGCCCAGAGGACCAGTGGTGGTCTCTACGCCTGGCGCGTAATGGTATTCAGGGTGACCTGCGCACTTGGAATGCAATTGACGGAAGGTCTTGATGTCGTCGATGGTGACGTCATAACCGGTCAGGTGCAGCAGGGAGTAGATCAGCATGGAGCCATGGCCGTTGGACAGCACGAAGCGGTCACGGTTAGCCCAATTGGGGTTCTTCGGGTTGTGGCTCAGGTTGTGGTTCCACAACACTTCGGCAATTTCTGCCATGCCCATCGGGGCGCCTGGGTGGCCAGAATTCGCCTTCTGGACCGCATCCATGGACAATGCACGGATGGCATTACATAGGTCGTTACGAGTTGCCATTTCAATCTCCCTTATCTTTCAAACCGGGTTTAATAGAGAAAAAGGCAGTCGCCGGCGCATCGCCCGGAGATCAGCCTTGCCTCTTAATCTGTTGGAATCCCCCTCAGCTACAGGATTTTGCTTAACGCTAATTCTTTGTTTTTATCAGGGGTATAGAGCTTAATTATTGCTTAGTTAGCGATTTTGGGCAAGACCGCCCCTCAGTTCGCCGCTGTTTCTTCACGCCATTTTATCGAGCAGCCGATACTGGCCACCTGTTCCCGCGGACCCTCCCCGCTCTCGGCGATCTTCTTCATCGCGTAGAAAAGATCGCGGGTACTACCTTCGGCGGTCTCCTTGCGCGATTCGTCGAAACGACCGCGATACTGCAACTCGAAATTGGCGTTGAATCCGAAGAAATCCGGGGTGCAGACCGCACCGTATTCCCTTGCCACCTGTTGGGTCTCATCCAGTACGTAAGGGAAAGGGAAATTGAACTCGGCGGCGACTTCCTTCATGCGCTCGAAGTTATCCTCCGGATAGGCGATGACGTCGTTCGACTGGATGGCGATGGCATTGACGCCCAAGGTCTGCAATTCGCGCAGATCCGCTACCAGGCGAGGGCGGATGGCCTTCACGTAGGGGCAATGGTTGCAGATGAACATGACCAGCGTGCCTTTCGGGCCAGCCGCATCGCGCAACGACCAGGTACGCCCATCGACCCCGGGCAACCGGAACTTGGGTGCGATCCAGCCAAAATCGCAGACTGGCGGATTAACACTTGCCATAACGCTCACTCCTTCAATTAGAATCGTTGGTGACAAATTCTACATGGCGATCCGACGATGCCCAACCCGCGCTTCTATCACCCGGAAAAACTGGCACCTGGCGCCACCATCACCCTCACACCCAACGCCGCTGTCCATGCCAGTCGTGCATTGCGCTTGCAGGTTGGCGACAAAGCCACCCTCTTCAACGGGGACGGCAACGATTACGTATGCGAACTCATCCTGGTCAAAAAGACCGAGGTCGTGGCCAAGGTCAGATCGATCCGGCACGTCGACAGCGAATCGCCCCTGAAGATATCGCTGGCACAAGCGATATCGAGTGGCGATCGGATGGACTATACGATACAGAAAGCCGTGGAAATGGGGGTATGCTCCATTCAGCCTATTGCCAGCCAGCGCAGCGTGGTCAAGCTGTCGGGTGAGCGCGCCGAGAAACGCCGCGAACATTGGCAGAACGTCGTCATCTCCGCCTGTGAGCAATCCGGCCGCGCCATCCTGCCGCCCGTCGCACCACCCCTGTCACTAGCGAACTGGCTGGCCCAGCCTTCGGCGGCGACGCTCCGTATCACGCTGTCGCCTACGGCGGAGCAATGCCTGCACGACTTGCCGACACCTCAGGGTGAGATATGCCTGCTGATCGGCGCGGAAGGCGGATTGACCGACGATGAGATCGCCACGGCCGCCAGCCAGGGCTTCATCCCGGTCCGGCTTGGCAACCGTATCCTGCGCACGGAGACTGCGTCACTTGCAGCGATTTCAGCGATGCAAACGCTGTGGGGGGATTTCAAAGGCTAGATTCTGCGCAAATTATTTGCATAAATCCCATATTTATATAAAAATATGCGTATAAAGCAAATATTAGGGTGAGCCATGTCCGTCGGTAATGCCATACGCAAGCGTCGTAAGCACCTCAATCTCACGCTACAGGAGCTCGCCAGCCGGGTCGAGACCGACAGCGGCAACCTCTCGCGCATCGAGCGCGGCACGCAAGGCGTGTCCGAGGCCATGCTCATGCGCCTGTGCAACGCGCTGGACTGCACGGCCGCCTATCTCTACTCGCAGACCGAGAGCGCCTCCGGCAGCTCGACACCGACCAGCCCCCGTTTCAACCTGCTGCAACCTCAGGAGTTCGTCCGCTGGTTCCGCTCCGCCGCGCCCTACATCCATGCCTTCGGCGGCCGCACCTTCGTCATCGCCTTCGGCGGCGAAGTGGTCGATGACGGCCAGTTCGTCGCGCTGTCGCATGACCTTAACCTGCTCGCCAGTCTCGAAGTCAGGCTGGTGCTCGTCCATGGCGCACGCCCGCAGATCGAATCGCGGCTGAAGAAGGCGCGTATCGAGACCAAACTGGTCAATGGCTTGCGAGTGACTGACGACGACGCGATGGAGGCGGTGAAAGAAGCCAACGGCGCCGTCCGTGTCGAGATCGAAGCGCTGTTGTCGATGGGGCTGGTCAATTCCCCCATGGCAGGCGCCGATATCCGTGTCGCCAGCGGCAACTTCGTCACGGCGAAACCGCTGGGGGTCCGTGACGGTGTCGATCTGCAACACACGGGCGAGGTACGTAAGGTGGACGCCATCGGCATCCAGAAGCGGCTGGACGACGGCGAACTCGTCCTCCTGTCCCCGCTTGGCTATTCGCCCACCGGCGAAGTCTTCAACCTGACGCTGGAGGATGTCGCGGTCAGTGCAGCGATCGCACTGGATGCGGACAAACTGATCTTCCTCATGGATTCCACCGGCGTCCACAACATCCGCGGCGAGCTGTTGCGCGAGATGACGGCGGACAAGGCCCGCAACCTGTTGCGGAACGTGCAACTCTCCGCCGAGAACAACGAGGTGCAGAACTTCAGCGAAGACGAAGGCTATTACCTGCCGGCCGCCATCAAGGCCTGTGACGGCGGAGTCGCGCGCACCCATCTCATCAGTCGCCATATCGACGGCGCCATCGTGCAGGAGCTATTCACGCACGACGGCATCGGCACCATGGTCACGGAAGAATCTCTGGAATCCATGCGCCAGGCCGAGATCGGCGACGTCGGCGGCATCCTGCAGCTCATCGAACCGCTAGAAGCGGAAGGCATCCTGGTCAGGCGTGGACGCGAGCGACTGGAGATGGAGATCGGCCATTTCTTCGTCATGGAACACGACGGCATCATCATCGGCTGTGCCGCACTTTACCCCTTCCCGGACGACCGCAAGGCAGAGCTTGCCTGCATGGCAGTGCATAAGTCTTTCAGGCGTGGAGGTCGTGGCGATCGCCTGCTCAAATACAGTGAAGAACAGGCCAGGGAACGTGGCATCCAGTCGCTGTTCGTGCTCACCACGCGCACGGAACACTGGTTCCTGGAGCGCGGCTTCGTCGAGACGGACGTCTCCTCACTGCCGCCGGCAAAACAGCAACTTTATAACTTCCAGCGCCGCTCCAAGGTCTTCGT
>CBFGLF010000065.1:0-9712 GCA_965649545.1 uncultured Methylotenera sp. | reverse complement strand
GGAGAGGTGGCAGAGTGGTTGAATGTACCTGACTCGAAATCAGGCATACGTGCAAGCGTATCGAGGGTTCGAATCCCTCCCTCTCCGCCACCGGCATCTCACATTCCCCTAGTAGTTGTCAGCCGCTTCAAGTAGCCCGATCGGTGCACCCAGAAAATAACCTTGCGCGTGGGTGATTCCCAGTTCCAGGATCGTGTCCAGCTGCTGCTGCGTCTCGACCCCCTCGACGATCAGTTTGCACGCGGCTTCCTCAGAGTATCCGCTGAATGGGGAGGCCTGCAGCTTGAGCAGGCGATCGCCTTGCATGCGTATCACATTCCGCACCTTGAGCTTGATGATGTCCGGGCCGAGGGTATCCAGCGCCTTCAAGCCTTCCGTGCCCAGCGCACGGTCATCGAGCGCAATGCGCAGGCCTCGGTTGAGCAGGGCGCGAAGTGATTTGGTGACCTTGCTGAAGACTTGCAGGTCCATCGGGTCGTTGATCTCGAGCACCACCCGCTTCATGTCGGCATGATCGAGGGCGACGGGTAGCTGCGGCGACAGCGCCGTCTCCATGGACGCATTGACCGAGACGAATTGCCCTTCCTGATAATAATCCAGCCCTTGCAGCCCAAGGCGAATAGCTTTCAATTCCAGGTCGACCTTGTGCCCCAGCATTTCAGCCTCCTTGAACAGGGAGAGTGGACTCAGGCCATCCTTGTCGCGGACTCTCGCCAGCGATTCGAAACCGATGACTTGCATGCGTTTGATATCGAAGATGGGTTGGTAGAGCACTTCGAGTAACTGACCGTTGAGCGCGGCCATTACCTTGGCTTCCATCTCATGCTGATGGCTGTGGACTTTTTCCCGCATGTTGAACCATTGGCCGTAAACATCGGCCATGGCGGCCATCAATCGAATATCCTCTTGTCCGATCTGCCAGTTGGGCTGGTGGCCGATACAACCCAGGGAGCCATAGATCCGGCCATCCTCGAAGGTGATGGGCACACATAGATAGGACTTGATTTTATAGTCCTCGGCCACCGCCAGTTGCTCTTCCGGCGGCAGGCTGCCGATATCGAAGATGATGTCGGGCAGCTGCCCGTCGATCACACGCTGGCAATAGGTATGCTCGATCAGATCACCGTCGCCCGGCTTGACCGGTGGAGATCCCTCCGATGCATCGATGTAGCGGAAGACGCGCTTGCCCTCGCTGAATTCGGCGATGAAGGCGACGTCCATGCCGATCTCGGTGCGCAAGGATTTGAGAATCTCCTGGATCAGCTTCTGGCCGTCGGTTTCGGAGGTGGAGGCCAGGAGTATCTGCTTCAGGGCAGTCAGGTTATGGGAGATATATTGTGTGTGGTCCATGACGCGAATAGGGCCTCTTTTCTAATTATTGTGACTTCTGACTGCGCCGTACGAAATCAGTTGCCTGATAGTTGCGAACGAAGGCTTCGAACTCGTCGGCCGGCAGTGGCTGGCTGGTGATATACCCCTGATAGATGTCGCAGTGATGGGCATGCAGGAACGCCAGTTGCTCCTCCGTCTCTACCCCTTCCGCTACCACTTGCATGCCGAGATTATGGGCCATGGCGATGATGGTCGCGGTGATGGCACGGTCATCCTGATCCTGTTCGATATCCCTGACGAAACTGCGGTCGATCTTCAACACATCGAGCGGGAAGCTCTTGAGATAGGCGAGGGAAGAATAGCCCGTACCGAAATCGTCTATCCCCAGCACGACCCCGGCAGCCCTGATCTGACTGAGTGTCTCCAGCACTTCGTTCTCACGCTGCATGAGGATGCTCTCGGTCAACTCCAGCTCCAGAGAGGTGGCCGGGAAACCCGTCTTGTCGAGGATCTGCTGGATCGTCTTGTAGAGATCGCCATGATGCAGCTGGTTGGCCGAGATGTTGATGGAGATGGAGATCGGCGGCATGCCGAAATCCAGCCAGTGACGGCCCTGCTGGCAAGCTTCGCGGATCACCCATTCGCCGATGGTATTGATCATGCCGGTTTCTTCCGCCACACCGATGAACTGGGCGGGCGGGATGACACCTTCCACGGGGTCGATCCAGCGGATCAGCGCTTCGGCGCCGACGATATCGCCTGTGGTCATGTCGATCTTGGGTTGGTAGTAGAGCGCGAGCCTTTCATGGGCGATGGCCTGCCGTAACCGGGCTTCCACAGTGAAGCGCTCGCGCGCGGCCTTGGTCAGGTTCTCGGAGAAATAGCGGTAACAGCCTTTGCCGGCGGCCTTGGCCTGATACAGCGCCGCGTCCGCATGCTGCAGGAGCTCCAGTGCAGTACTGCCGTGGTTGGGATAGAGGCTGATGCCGACGCTGACCCCGATGCGGACTTCGACGTTGTTGGCCAGCTTGCAGGGCGCTTCCAGCGCCTTGATGATACTGTCCGCGACCCGGGAGGCATCGGATTCCTGGCTGATGTCTTCCAGCAGGATGGTGAATTCGTCGCCCCCCAGCCGCGCCACGGTATCGGCACCGCGCAGGCGGCGGGTCAGGCGTTTGGCGATATGCTGCAGCAATTCGTCGCCGGCGAGGTGGCCGAAGCTGTCGTTGACATCCTTGAACCGGTCCAGGTCCAGCATCAGCAGCGCCAGTTGTTTGCTCTCTCGTTGTGCGACCTGGATCGCATGTTCCAGGTTGGAGATCAGCCTCAGGCGATTCGGCAAGGTGGTCAGGGGGTCATGGTGCGCGAGGAACTCCAGCCGGGCCTCAGATGCCTTGAGGTTGGTGATGTCGGCGAAGATGCCGACATAGTTCTGTACCTGGCCGTCACGGTCCTTGATCACCGAGATGCTGAGCAACTGCGGATAGATATCGCCGTTCTTGCGCCGGTTCCAGATCTCGCTCTGCCAGTAACCCTCGGTTTCCAGCGACCGCCACATGTTATGGAAGAAATGCGCGTCGTGCCGGCCGGACTCCAGCAGGTTAGGCGTCTTGCCGATCACCTCGGCAGGTTCATACAGCGTGATGTCGCTGAAGGCGCGATTGACGGAGAGGATGCGCGACGCGCTATCGGTCACCATGATGCCCTCGCGCGTGTGTTCGAACACTGTGGCGGCCATGCGCAGGTGCTCTTCGCTGGCCTTGATCGCGGTGATGTCGGTGACGGTGCCGACGTAGCCCATGAACTGATCCTTGTCGTCCAGTTCGACTAAGGCTTCGCCCTTGACCCAGATCAGCCTGCCGTCAGGATGCAGGAAGCGATACTCCGCAGAGAAGGTCTCTCGCTTGCTGAAGGCTTCCTTCCAGGTGCGGATCAGTTGTTCCTTGTCGTCCGGGTGCAGGTAGCGTGCCCAGCCCACGCCTTGTGCTTCTTCCAGGCTCAAGCCGGCGATCTCGAGGCCGCGCTGATTGATATAGGTCGTCGCGCCGAAGGCGTCGGTACGGAAGATGCCGGCTGGCGCGACCCTGGCCAGGGTCTGGAACAAGGTCTCGCTCTCGCGCAGCGCCTTGTTGCGCGCGAGGATCTCAGTGATGTCGCGCATGATGGCTACCGCGCCGAGTTTGTGACCCTTGTCGTCGAAGAAGGGCGCAGCGCTACAGGAGACGAAGCGGTCTGGCTGGTGCCTGGCTTTGATCACCATGCCTTCATGCTGCAGCTGTTCGCCATGGAATGCACGAACCAACGGGATCTCATGCGGCAAAAGTTCTCGCTGGCCTTTCGCGTCATAGAGCCCGAAGTACTGGCTCCACTGTTCGGGCGGGAGGTCGAGCGGATCCACCCCATGCCATTGCTTGGCGATATTGTTGAACAGGACCAGCCGCATGTTCGCGTCGCATGCTACGACGCCATCCGCCTGGTTGTTCAACAAGGCGCGGTTGAATTCCTCCTGTGCGCGCAAGGCTTCTTCTGCTGTACGCCGCTCCGTGATGTCTTCGATGGCGACAAGGTAATGCTCGACATGGCCTTGCAGATCACGGATGGCATTGGCTTCGATGCGTACGATGACCATATTGCCCGCCTTGTGGATGAGGCGTTTCTCGAGCAGGATATGGTCGATCTTGCCCTCGATGAATTGCTGGTTAAGCTCCAGATCGCGCTCCAGGTCTTCTGGATGGGTGATGTCGACCCAGGTCATCTTCAATAGCTCATGCGCCTCATAGCCGAGCATCTCGCACAAGCGGTCATTGACCTGTGTCCAGCGTTTGCTCTCGGTATCGATCACTGCCATGCCGATGAAGGGCATGTCGTAGAACCGTTTCAGCAGGCGGTCCCGTTCGCTACTCTCGGTCAACAGTTCGAGCCGATGACTCTTCTGCTGCTCACGGATCAAGAAGAGTATCGCCAGGATCAATGCAGCGACCGCGACGAAGGTCAGGCTTGCGATCCACGCCAGCAGCGTATTGAGGGAAGCCATCACCTCTTTCTGATCGATCTGCCCGACCATGCGCCATTCTGAATCCTGGATGTTCTCGACCGTCAGGTAAGCTGGACGATTCCGGTAATCGACACCCTTGGCGCGCTTCTCGGCGATATACGGGCTGTTTGACTGCAGTGTACGTTCGGTGATGTCCGTCTTGCGGGGGATCTTCGCATGGTTATGGATCAGCGATTCGCGGCCATCCGCCTGTCTTGCCATGACGATACCCGCGCTGGAGCTGGCGCTGGGCCACGACAAGACGCGTGGCAATATCTGCCGGTCGATCCCGGTGTGCACCATGACGTAGGCGATGATCCGGCCTTCCCCGTTGGTGGTCCGGGTGATGGGGGCCAGTACGTCGAGTTGGACGCGGTCTTCGATGGTGTAAAGATCGCTAAAACGCACTTTGTCGGATCGCGCATGGTCATCCACCAGGCGTCGTTTGACCTCATCCGACGCGACCGCCTGACCTTGCAGCAAGCGCCTTTCGCCATTGCGATCGAGCAGGGCGACGGCCTCGTATTCGTAAGCAGAGATCAACGCCTGAAAGCGCTGCGCGATCGGCGCGCGGTTCGCTGGCGTATCGTCCTTCAGCAGCGCGGCGACAAGATCGGCAAAGCCGCGGTCCGCCGCCAGCACCTCAGCGTCGCCGACGCGAGAGTCACGCCAGCGCTCGAACTGGACGACCTTGATCTTGGCTACCAGTTGCAGGTTCTTGTAGGTGCTCTGTTCGATCTTGGGTGTGTAGAAATACTTCACGCCCAGGGTGATGAGCGGCGAGATGGCGAGCAGGATGACCAGCAACGCCATGAGGTAACCCCGATGCAGTTGTGACTTACCGATGTCGGGTGAGGTGGGCGTTACAGGGGAGGCGGAGCGCTGGCTAAGCAGCCAGTAGATGATGGCACCGGTCAGCAGCACCAAGCTGATGTCGGGTAACAGTGCCCAAAGAACCTCAGAGACGTCGGCATCTAGCGCTAACTGGAACAGGCGGTTCTCTGCCGAGACCCACAGAATGCCGAATATGACATAGCCCAGCGCAGTCCTACCCGGGCGCAGATTGGCAATTCGATGGGGCAGATGTTTGAACGGCATCTTGAGTCGGCACTTTCGACTTCATTATGCTCAGATTCAGTGCGTTCTACAATTCACATTGCATAAGCTGCACCACCTTGCTCACTGATAGCGCAATGCCTCGATCGGATTGAGCTGGGCGGCCTTACGGGCGGGATAGAAGCCGAAGAAGATGCCTACTGCAGCGGCGACGCTGAATGCCAGCAGGATGGAGTTACCCGAGATGAGGATGGTCGCCTGTGTCAGCGTCCCGACCAGCACAGCGCCGCCGATACCGAGGATGAGACCGATCAGGCAACCGAAGAAGGAGATGACGATCGCCTCCAGCAGGAATTGCATGAGGATGTCCCGTTCGCGCGCGCCGATCGCCATGCGGATACCGATCTCACGCGTGCGCTCCGTGACTGAGACCAGCATGATGTTCATGATGCCGATACCGCCTACCAGCAGGGACACCGAGGCGATCGCCCCCAGCAGCAAGGCCATGGTGCGGGTGGTCTCTGCAGCTGAGTTGGCCAGTGAGGTCAGGTTGCGCACGGAGAAGTCGTTCTCGTTGCCTTCGCGGATGTTGTGGCGTTGGCGCAGCAGGTTGTTGATATCCGATTCCACGGCGGGCATGATCTCGGCGGTCTCCGCCTGCACCATGATCATGCGCACGCTGCCGGGGAACTGGCCACCGAACAGTTTGCGCTGCGCGGTGGTGAGCGGCACGATGATGGTATCGTCCTGGTCGCGGCCATCCAGGCTTTGGCCTTTGCCTTCGAGCAAGCCGATGACCGTGAACGGCGTTTGCTTGATGCGGATGGTCTTGCCGATAGGGTCGATCTCGTCACCGAAGATATTCTGTGCGACGGTCTTGCCGATGATGGCGACGCGTGTCGCGGAGCGGATATCGGAATCGGAGAACATGTAGCCGTCCGCCAGGTTCCACGAGCGCACATCGAGGTAGCTCGGCATGGTGCCGAGGATGCTGGTGTTCCAGTTATTGGAACCGAAGACGATCTGTGCCGTCCCCATCGTCACCGGAGCCACGGCCGAGATACCTTCCAGTTCGCCGATGGCGGTGGCATCGCCGACCTTGAGCGATGGCGAGTTGCCGGTGCCGATGCGGGCGCCGCCTGAGGTGGTCGAGCCGGAGAGCACGATGAACAGATTGCTGCCCATGGAGTTGATGCTCTGCTTGACCGACTCCTGCGCGCCCTGGCCGATGGCCATCATCAATACCACCGCACCCACCCCGATCACCATCCCCAGCATGGTGAGGAAAGTACGCAAACGATTGGCGCCCATGGCGTGCCAGGCTTCTCCCAACATCGCGCCGAACATCAGATGGCTCCCGCTTCTGCAGTCAATTCGCCGAATCCGCGCTGGCTGTCCTGCACGATACGGCCATCGAGAAAGCGCACCTGTCGGCTCGCGTGTTCGGCGATGTCCGGTTCATGGGTGACCAGCACGATGGTGATGCCTTCTTCGTTCAGTTCGCCGAACAGGGCCATGATCTCTTCGCTGGTCTTGCTGTCGAGGTTGCCCGTCGGTTCGTCGGCCAGGATCAGGTTAGGACGGTTCACCAGCGCGCGCGCGATGGCGACGCGTTGCTGCTGGCCGCCGGAGATCTGGTTGGGCATGGAGTGGTGGTATTTTTCCAGACCGACCTTGTTCAGTAGCACGGCGGCGCGGGCATGGCGTTCGGCCTTGTCGATTCCGGCATAGACCAGCGGCAGCGAGACGTTATCCAGCAGTGACGAACGAGAGAGCAGGTTGAACCCCTGGAACACGAAACCGATAGTCTTGTTGCGCACCCGTGCGAGCGCGTCCCCGTCCAGCTCGGCGGTCTGGTAGCCATCCAGCGTATATTCGCCGCTGCTCGGCTTGTCGAGACAGCCGAGGATGTTCATGAAGGTGGACTTGCCGGAGCCGGAAGGCCCCATGATGGCGACATAATCGCCGTAGGCGATGTCGAGATCGACTTCCTTCAACACGGGGAAGGGCCCTGCAGCGGTCATGTAGTGCTTGTGCAGACTACGTACGGCGATGACGTTGCCGGGTTTTTTATGACTTTCCGTCATCAGAACATCCGCATCCGCATATTGCCTTGCGGCTGGCTGGCTCCATCGGCCTGCGTCTCCCCGGTGATGACCTTGTCGCCGGATTTCAATTCCTTGCTGGAGATCTGGGTGAACTGGCCATCCGAGATGCCGAGACGGACACGCACCGCCGCAGGTTTACCATCGCGCAATACGTAGACCTTGCCCATGGAGATATCGCCCGATTTCTTCTTGCCCTTGGGACGGCCTGGACCGCCACCTGCTGGCTTAGTCTCGGCGGTCGTGTCTTCCTCCTGCAGCGTCGGCTTGAACCGCAGAGCGGCGTTCGGCGCGAGCAGGACATCTTCCTCACGTGCGACGGCGATGCTGACATATGCCGTCATACCGGGGAGCAAGGTCAAGTCCGGGTTATCCACCGAGATCACGACGTCATACGTGACCACATTGGCGTTGATGGTCGGGTTGAGCCGCAGCTGTTTCACATAGCCTTCGAAATTTCGGTTCGGAAAGGCATCCACCGTGAATCTCGCCTTCTGGCCTTCCTTGATGTTGCCGATATCGGCTTCCGCGAAACTGGAATTGATCTGCATCTTGGACAGATCCTGGGCGATCTTGATCAGGGTAGGGGTCTGGAAACTGGCGGCGACGGTCTGGCCGACGTCGATCACCCGGTCGACGACGATGCCGGAGACCGGTGATCGGATGATGGAGAAGCCAAGGTTGGTCTGGTCGCGGCGTAACTGTGCGCTGGCGGTATCCAGTTGCGCCCGCGCCGACTTCAGGGCTTGCACCGCCTGATCCAGTTCCTGCCGCGAGACATACTCCTGCTGATACAGGGATCGGATGCGCGATTCGTTGGCCTGCGCCAGTTCCAGCGACGCCTGGGCGTTGCGGACGGTCCCTGAGGATTGGGCGATCTGCGCGGTGAACAGGGAATCGTCCAGCTCCAGCAAGACCTGGCCTTTTTCCACCTTGTCGTTGAAATCCACATAGAGTTTGCTGACGCGTCCGGACACCTGGGTACCGACGCTGACCACCGTCACAGGGTTTAGAGTGCCGTTGGCGGACACGGATTGTTCGACACTCCCTTGCTTGATGGCCTGGAAGCGGTAGAGCTCCTCAGGCTTGGGTTTATTGCTCTGCGCGTAGAAGTAATAGGCTGCGGCGGCAGCCACGACCAGGATGATGAGGGTGCTGAACTTTCTGATGGCATGACGCATGTCGATGTCTTTTCTTGTGGGATGGCCTGGGTTCAAGGCATGGCGAAGTTATTGGTTTCGGGCAGCGACTGGATCATGGCGTTATCCAGCACGCCGATGGACTGTGCCAGCGTGGCGCGGGCGATATTCCAGTTGAGATCGGCCTGGATCTTCTGTTGCCGTGCCGTGGCGAGTGCGCTCTGCGCGTTCAAGGTATCCAGGATGTTGCCGACCCCGGCCTTGTAACGACCCAGTGCGACCCGTGCGGATTCTTCCGCGCTGCTGACGAAGGTTTTGGCGGCCGCGATGGACTGGTTGGCGGTGCGCAGGCTTTGGTAGGCACGCCACACATCGAGCGAGATCTGCAGGCGGATACGGTCACGCTGCGCGGCCCGGACCTCGGCGGTGGCTTGCGCGGCGCGGATACGGTAGCTTGGCGCGTAACCAGAGAACAAGGGGATGGAGACATTGATGCCGAGGGTGGAGTTGTTGTTCGAGGTGAGGCTGCTGCCATCCAGATAGCTGTTCGAGGCGGAAAGCGATACGGTCGGTTTGGCTGCGGCACGGCTAGCTTCGATGCTCGCTTCGGCGGCCTTCACCTGGGCTTCGCTTGCCACCAGGTCCGGACGGCGATTGCGTGCCTGCTCGATCATGGCGTCGATGTCCGCTTCCACGCTAGGCTGGGTGTCGATAGGAGTGATCGGCGCAAGCGAGAGGGGTTGATTGGCGGACAAACCCATCACATTGGCGAGTGTGCCGTAAGCCGTCTTCAGCGTACCTTCAGCCGTGATCCTGGTCAGCGTCGCTTGGGCATAGGCCGTCTGGGCCTGCAGCTTGTCGGCAGGCGTGGCGATACCGGCCTTGTATCTGGCCTCGGCGGCCTTGAAACTCTCGGCACTGGCCCGTTCCGATTCGAGTGCCGCCTGCAGGGCGGAGATCGCCGCCTGCGTCTGGTAGTAGGACTGAATGGCGCTCAGCAACAGATTCTGCACCGTGCTGTTCTGGGTCGCGGCGGCAGCCTGTAG
>CBFGLF010000064.1:0-10027 GCA_965649545.1 uncultured Methylotenera sp. | reverse complement strand
GTCAGCAGGATGCCGCTGAACAGGCGGACGAGCGTGCCGATGACGCCCACCTGGAAGGCGGTCACATGGGATTGTGCGATGCGCACGCCCAACGCGAACAGCGCCAGAGGGATGGAGACATCGCCCAGCATCTTGATGCCGACTCGCAAGGGCTCCCAGAGCTCGACCTTGCTGAAGCTGATGGCGAGGCCCGCCAGCGCGGCGAGGATGACCGGGTAACGCCATGCGTTCCACCACTTGGCGTGACGATCGAGGTACCAGTTGCCGAACGAGAAGTGCATGAGGTTGGAGACCATGAACATGACCACGGCGGCGGCCAAGCCTTCCTGCCCGAAGGCCAGTACGGCGAGCGGCAAGCCGAGGTTGCCACAGTTATTGAACATGGCGGTTGGCACCAATGCCTTGGGCGAGAGGCCGCTGGCCCGGGCCACCAGCCAGGCGATCAGGCCAGATCCCACGATCATGAGGAAGGCGCCGAGAGCGAACGCCTGATGCCCCGCCAGGTCGAACGAGCGATCGGCTAACGCGGAGAACACCAGCGCGGGCACGAAGATGTCGAGGTTGGCCTGGTTGGGCGTGTTCATATCCAGGTTACGACCGCGTGCATAAGCCCAGCCGACCAGCACGATGGCGAACACGGGGAAGACGATGGCGATGATTCTTAGCAGGGTGACGGGTTCGTTCAAGGGCGCTCCTATTCTTCTTGCATGGTATCGAATCGCACTCCGCAACAAAAGCGCGGCACGAAAGCGCTGTAGCCAAGAGGCAAGGGTACAATCCTGTTGATGTCCAAGATCAAGCAATCCTCCGCCGGCTGGCACTTCGATCACTCTTACGCAAGATTGCCAGAGGTTTTTTACAGCCCTGCGCAAGCCGCCAGATCGCGCGAGCCTTATCTGGTGATCTTCAATCACCGTCTTGCAGAATCGCTAGGGCTGAATGCCGAGGTGCTGGACGATCAACGCGCGGCACCGCTGTTTTGTGGCACTGCATTGCCGGACGGCGCCTTGCCCATCGCGCAAGCCTACGCGGGTCATCAGTTCGGCCATTTCACCATGCTGGGCGACGGTCGTGCCATGTTGCTGGGCGAGCATCTCACGCCGGACGGACGTCGTGTGGATATCCAATTCAAGGGCTCCGGCCCGACCCTCTATGCGCGCCGCGGCGATGGCCGTGCGGCGTTAGGCCCGATGCTGCGCGAATACCTCATCAGCGAGGCGATGCATGCGCTGGGCATCCCCACCACACGCAGCCTGGCGGTGGCGACGACCGGCGAGCCGGTCTATCGCGAAGAGGCATTGCCGGGGGCGGTGCTGACGCGTGTGGCGGACAGCCATATCCGTGTCGGCACCTTCCAGTATGCCGCCGGTATCGATGACCCACAGGCCTTGCAGGCCCTGGCCGATTACACCATCGAACGACACTATCCTGCAGTGCGCCAGGAAGAGAATCCCTACCTTGCGCTATTGCACGCCGTGATCGAGCGCCAGGCTAAGCTGATCGCCCAATGGATGCAGGTGGGCTTCATCCATGGCGTGATGAACACCGACAACATGGCCATCAGCGGTGAGACCATCGATTATGGTCCCTGCGCATTCATGGACACCTATGCCGCCATGACGGTCTTCAGTTCCATTGACCGCCAGGGTCGATACGCTTTCGGCAATCAGCCGCCGATCGCGCAATGGAACCTGACGCGCTTTGCCGAGACCCTGCTGCCTTTGTTGCACCCCGACACTGAAGCGGCGATCCGGCTCGCGGAAGATGCCTTGCATGGTTTCGTGCATCACTACGAAGAGGCCTGGCTGACGGGAATGCGCGCCAAAATGGGACTGCTGGTGCCGACGGATGACGATGTCGAGCTGATCAGGCAACTTCTCACGCTGATGCAGCAGGATGCGCGCGATTACACCAATACCTTCCGCGAACTGACCCTGACACGCGATCTGGCTGATGCTTCAGATGAGATGCAAGCGTGGCTGACAGGCTGGCGGGCAAGGCTCGAATCGCAGGCCGTAGCGCCTGAAGCGATCGAAGAGACGATGCGCCAAGCGAATCCCGCGGTGATCCCACGCAACCATCAGGTGGAGGCCGCATTGAGCGCTGCTGTTAGCGCCGGCGACCTGGGACCCTTCGAGCGATTGCTGCAAGTGCTGCAGACACCTTATGAAGAGACCGTTGAGAATGTGGAGTACCGCGCACCTGCACCACCCTCCGCACAGCCGTACCAGACTTTTTGTGGCACATAACTTTTGCGGAATGGAAGGGATCGACTACGCTAATATGCAGTCTATTGATGCAGATTAAAACGCAATGCCGTGACTACTTGTTTAATCGTCATTTTTGATAGGGGAATCCATCCATGAAACAACCATTATTGATCGGTCTATTGTCCGTGATGCTGCCGAGCCTCGCCCTGGCGGCTGAACCCACCCCGCTGGATCTCTGCGTCAAGGCTGCCCTGGAAGCGCATCCGGGCAAGATCAAATCCTTGAGCTCCGAGATCGAGGACGGCAAATCCCAGTTCGAGCTCGACATCAAGGGGCTGGACGGCAAGTACTGGGAAGTCGAGTGCGATGCGCTGACCGGCAAGATCAACCGTACGGAAAGGGAGATCCGTGCCCATTCCACCGAATTCAAATCCAAGGCCAAGATCAGTCGTGAGGAAGCCACCAAGACCGCCCTCGCCAAGTATCCGGGCAAAGTCATTAATACCGAATACGATATCGAGGATGACGGCGAGATCTCCTACGAATTCATCATCCAGACCAAAGAAGGCAAGTACATCGAGGTCGAGGTGGATGCGGTGACAGGCAAGCTGGCGGGTGAGGAAGAAGTGCTGTACCACATCGGCGGTAAATGATTCATTCAAGGACCTTCATCAATGGCACCTGCGGGTGCCATTGTTCTTTCCGTCGGCCGTTTTGACTAACCCGTTCTAGCCAGACAACGTTGTCATATTGGTGTAACTTAACGCCTTTTACGAAGTGGTTGCCGATTCATGATGATGGCCGCGCTATCACACCCGCACAAGCATCGTCATATCCTGCGGCTATCGCTGCGTTTCCTGCTTTACGCGCTCTCGTTCTTTTTCGTTTGCTTCGCCTGGTGGACCAGCGATAACTTCGGTGAGCCACCGCTGGATCAGGTGTTGTATCACCTGCAATTCGGCATGGAGGGGTTGGTCGATACCGATGCCCAGCTGATCAAGACCTTTGTGCAATTCTCGGTATTGTTGCCGCTTGCGCTGGCTTTTCTGCTGGTAGCGACCGAATCCGCGATCGGTGCCTATCTCACGCACACGGCGCGCCATCACATCTATCCCTCGGCATCCATCGTCAACCGTTCGGCCAAGCGGGTGCTCAAGCTCACGTATTGGCTCATCAGCCACCGTGCGCCGATCTATGTGTTCGCGGCCAGCGCGCTGTATTTCGGCGGCCAGTTCTCGGTGCTGGCCTTTCTGCATCACCAGTTCGGCAAGGACTATTTCGCCGCGCATTATGTCTACCCGGACAAGGTCAGTATCACGCCGGTGAAGCCGCGCAATCTGGTGCTGATCTATGTCGAAAGCCTGGAGAACACTTACCGTGACGAGGCCTTGTTCCAGCGCAACTTGCTGGCAGGCCTCGACCAGCTGGGCGGCTTGAGTTTCGCCGAGTTCCGCCAGGCACCCGGCACCAGCTGGACCATCGCCGGGATCACCGCCTCGCAGTGTGCGATCCCGCTGAAGAGCGTGAGCCTCTACGACGGCAACGCGCAGGGGGATAACATCAAGACCTTTTTGCCGAGCGCCGTCTGCCTCGGCGATATCCTGCATCGTCACGGCTACCGCAACGTCTATATGGGCGGCGACGGCAAGACTTTCTCCGGCAAGGGCATGTTCTTCAAGGACCATCATTACCACGAGATCTACGGACGCGATGAGCTACGCAACGGCCAGCGCCATGAAGAGCTGAACGAATGGGGCTTGTTCGACGATGCCCTATTGGCAAGGGCGCGTGTGAAACTCGACCAGTTGCATCAGGCTGGCCAGCCGTTCAACCTCAGTATCTCGACCATCGATACGCATGGGCCGTGGGGACATCTCTCGCGGCTCTGCAAAAGCCGCGGCGCGCGGGTATTCGAGGATGTGGTGCAGTGCTCGGCCAACCAGGTCGCGGAGTTCGTGCAATTCATCCGCAAGCGCGGTTACCTGAAAGACACCAACGTCGTGATCATGGGCGACCATCTGGCGATGTGGAATCCGGTGTACGAGAACAAGCTGGAGCCGGTAGAAGCGCGTTACGTCTATAACCGTTTCATCTCCAGTGAGCCGCATGCCAAGAACCGCGAGGCGATCCTGCATTTCGACATGTTGCCGACCATCCTCGAGTTCATCGGTTTTCGGGTCGAGGGCGGGAAACTAGGCTTGGGTTACAGCGCGCTGTCGGACAACCTGATCCTGCCGACGGCGGAGGAATATCAGGATATGTCGGAGAACCTGCTCAACGAATCGGAGCAGTACCTGCAGCTCTGGCGCCAGCGACAAGACACCTCGCAGGCGGACACCGGCGCCCCCTGATTCAACCGATATCGCGCGGCTTGTGGGGGGCGTCCTTCGCCAGCCGATCCCACAGCCCCGCAGGGATCAAGCGCATCAAGCGGGCGACGATGCCCATCTGCCAGGGAATGACCACGAAGCGCCGCCGCTGTTCGATGGCGCGGGCGAACTTGGCTGCCGCCACATCGACCTCCATGAGAAACGGCATGCGATAGGTGTTGACGTCGGTCATGGGGGTGCGGATATAGCCCGGCGCGATGGTGGTGACGGCGATGCCATGCGGCAGCATCTCGACCCGCAAACTCTCCAGATAGCTGATGGCGGCGGCCTTGGAGGCGCTGTAGGCGCCGGCACCCGGTAGACCGCGGATCCCGGCGACACTGGCGATCCCGACTAGGCGGCCCTGGCCACGCGAGATCATGGGCTGAACAAAGGGTTGGAAGGTATGCAGCAGGCCCAGCACGTTGATGTCCATGATGGCCTTGAAAGCATCGATATCCTCGGCGTGCTCCGTCAAGGTGCCGCGACTGACCCCGGCATTGGCGATGACGATATCGGGTACGCCGAAACGCGCCATGAAGTCTGCCGCGGCCGCTTTCAATGCGGCGGCGTCGCGTACGTCGAGTGCATAGCAAGCATGTTCGCCGGGGAGCGTCGTGACCAGGTCATGCAGCAAGGGTTCGCGTCGCGCCACCAGGCCTAATATGGCGCCATGAGCCGCATAGTGCCGAGCCAGTGCCTGGCCGATGCCGGTGGATGCGCCGGTGATGAAAACGCGCAATGGAAAAGCCCGCTGCGATGTGGGGTCGCCAGCGGGCTTGGTTTGGGTCGCGATTGCCAAAATGCGCGCTTGTTTACTTCTTGGCGGCTTTGTCCTGGCGGACGTTCTCGATGATGTAGTCGGCCGCTTTCAGCGCTTCGACATTACCGCCCGCCATGGTGCTGGAGGTAAGGTACTTGCCGTCGATGACCAGGGCCGGGACACCGGTCGCGCCAGAGGCACGGAAGATCTGCGCGGCACGGTTGAGTTTGGTGTTGATGGAGAAGGAGTTATAGGCTTCTTCCACTTTCTTGCGGTCCATGCCGCTTTGCTTGGTCAGCCAGTCGATGATGGCAGGCTCGTCATTGGGCTTCAGGGCGCGCTGCTTGTGGATGGCTTCGAACAGGGGAAGGTGCAGTTTTTCCAGGACACCCAGGGTTTCCATGGCGTAATAGGCCTTGGCCATCGGTGCCCAGTCTGGACGTGGGATGCCAGGCACGCGCTTGAAGTAGACGTCAGCCGGCTGCTTCTTGACCCAGGCGGCGAGTTGCGGCTCCAGCTGGTGGCAATGCGGGCAACCGTACCAGAAGATCTCCATGACTTCGATCTTGGCCGGATTATCGGTCGGGATGGTTTGGGCGGTGCGATCGAAATCGATGCCGACTTGCGGATCTGCCATGACGGTGGAGGAAAGCATCAACATCATCGCAGCCAGGAATTTCTTCATCTTGTTCATCCTTCTTTAAAGTTCAGTAATCTCGAATTGCCTGTCCATCAACGCCCGAACATGCGCGCTGGCTGACATGCATGCCGCCCTTATTGTGCGGCCACGGTGTTGATCTTGATGAGGTCGGCTTTGAAACCGTTCTTCACCAGTTCGCCGCGGGTGCGGTTGATCTGCTCCAGATCGGCGAACGGACCGACGCGTACCCGGTGCCAGGTGCCCTTATCCGGGATAGCCGCGGTCTGGACGATGGCCTCGACACCCAACAAGGCCAGCTTGGCTTTCATGTTGTCTGCCTCCTGCTCGGTCTGGAACGCGCCGACCTGCAGGAAGTAGGATTCCGTCGACCTGACGTTCTTCTCGGCCTCGGTCTCCTTTTGCTTGATCTCCTGCTCCGTCACCTGACTCTCGCTACCCGGCAGGATGGTGTAGAAATCGAAGCGCGGCTTTTCCTGGGCATCCTGCTGCTGCGCGTCCTTCGGCACGGCATCGCTATCGCCGGCCGCATTCTCGACCTTGGGCACTTGCGTCCCCTTGGAGACGAACGGGCTCTCGCTGCCCTTGACCATCACCGCCACACCGACCGACAAGCCTACCCCCAGCAACAAGCCGACCAATAGCCCGGTCAGGAACGGGCTGCCCTTGCTGTTGGAACTGCCTCGGGCGGGGGCTGGTTTGTAGTCTCGGCTCACAATGTCTCCTCGTGATAAGTCTTAGATGATTTTATTCGGCTTAGTTGCAGCTGTTACATTTTTTCCGGGGCGCTCACGCCCAGGAGATCGAGGCCGTTGCGCAGCACCTGTCTCGTCGCGGCCACCAGCGCCATACGCGCTAGCTTGAGTGCCTCATCGTCGATGAGGAATTTCTCGGCATTGTAGTAACTGTGCAGGTCGCTCGCCAATTCCTTGAGATAGGTGGCGATGTTGTGCGGTGCCAGCTCATTGGCGGCATGCTCGACCACTTCCGGGAATTCGCTCAGGCGCTGCATCAGTGCGGCCTCGTAAGGACTCTGGAGCGGGCTGAGGTCGACCGCTGGCAAGCTGGCCACGTCACCGGCCCATTGGCTCAGCACGCTGCACAGACGGGCATGCGCATACTGGATGTAATACACCGGGTTATCGTTGGTCTGCGCGCGCGCAAGGTCGATATCGAACACCAGCTGCGAATCGCCTTTGCGTGCCGCGAGGAAATAACGGGTGGCATCGCATCCCACCTCCTCGATGAGGTCGCGCAAGGTGACATAGCTACCGGCGCGCTTGGAGAGTTTGACCTCTTCGCCGCCGCGCATCACGGTCACCATCTGGTGCAGGACATAGTCCGGCCAGCCCTTGGGGATGCCGATATCCAGCGCTTGCAAGCCGGCGCGCACGCGGGTGATCGTGCTGTGATGGTCCGCCCCTTGTTCGTTGATGACACGGGTGAAGCCGCGCTGCCATTTATCGACGTGGTAGGCGACATCCGGCACGAAATAGGTATAGCCGCCCTCCTTCTTGCGCATGACGCGATCCTTGTCGTCGCCGAACTCGGTCGTGCGCAGCCACAGGGCATCGTCCTGCTCGTAGGTATGGCCGCTGGCGATCAATGCCTTGACCGTCTGCTCGACCTTGCCCTCGGTATAGAGCGCGGATTCGAGCGAGAAGACGTCGAACTTGATCTGGAAGGCGCGCAGGTCGAGATCCTGCTCATGGCGCAAATAGGCCACGGCGAAACGACGGATGGAGTCGCTGTCCTCGACGTCGCCGCTGGCGGTGACTTGCATGTCGTCGGCGACCACGGTCTCCCTCGCCAGATAGGCCTTGGCGATATCGACGATGTACTCGCCGCGGTAGCCGTCAGCCGGGAACGCAGGATCTTCCGGGTCGATGCCTTTGCAGCGGGCCTGTACGGACAAGGTCAGGTTGTCGATCTGGGCGCCGGCATCGTTGTAATAGAATTCGCGCGTGACGTCCCAGCCGTTGGCAGCCAATAGCCGTGCGAGGCAATCACCGACCGCCGCACCGCGACCATGACCCACGTGCAAGGGGCCGGTAGGATTGGCGGAGACGAACTCCACCTGCACTTTCTTGCCCCGGCCATGCTGATGGTGACCGTAGGTCGCGCCTTTGGCGAGAATCTCCGACACCACGGCCTGTTTAGAGCGCGCCGCCAGGAAGAAATTGATGAACCCGGCACCGGCGATCTCGACCTTTTCCACATACTCGCTTGCCGGCAGGGCCTGGATGATGCGCTCGGCGATGGCACGCGGGTTCTGACGCAAGGGCTTGGCCAGCAGCATGGCCAGATTCGTGGAAAAATCCCCATGCTGGGCGGTCTTCGGGCGCTCGAGCTGGATCGCGACATCCGCAGATTCGATGGAAAGGGATTTTGCGGCTTGCGTGAGTAATTCGGTAAGATGTGCTTTCAAGGCGAACGATCAATAAAAGTATGAATAAAAAAGCGTATTTTAACCTACTGCGTGCATGCGCAGAAAACCCATTCTCGACCCTCGCCCGCGTCCAACGCCCCTGATGTCAGCCAAGATCCTCAGCGTCGCCCTCGATGTGCCCCTGGACCGTCGATTCGACTACCTTAGCAACGGGCTGGAAGCCCAGGTGGGACAGCGCGTGGTGGTGCCCTTCGGCCGCCGCCAGCAGGTCGGTATCGTGCTGGGCCTCTCTGACGAGAGCGCATTCGCGCCGGACAAACTCAAGCCTGTCGTGCAGGCCTTCACCGATGAACCGCCGCTCGACCCGGAGACGCTCTCCCTACTGAGATTCTGCGCGGACTACTACCAGCATCCCTATGGCCAGGCACTGCTTTCCGCCTTGCCGACGCGCTTGCGCCAGACTGAACCTGCCGTCACGCGCAAGCAGTTCCGTTATCGCCTGACCGAAGCGGCACGCGCAGCGGGCGCCGAAGCCATCCCCAAGCGCCAGGCGATCCAGTCACGGATCTATGCGGCCTTGCTCGAACATACGGTGCTGAGCGAAGCGATGCTGGCCGAGCTTTCCCCTGGCTGGCGCAAAGCCGTGGCTGCCATGCTGGAGCAGGGATGGCTGGTGGCGGAAGAGGTCATGGCCGGTCTGCGAATGCCTGCCGCCGCATCGACGATCCAGCCGGATCTCAACGCAGACCAGTCCGCTGCGCTGCGAGCCGTCATGGAGACACCGCGAGCGTTCAAAGCCTGGCTGTTGTACGGCATCACCGGCAGCGGCAAGACCGAGGTCTATATCCGGCTGATCCGGGAGATGCTGGCGGAAGGGAATGGTCAGGTATTGGTGCTGGTCCCCGAGATCAACCTCACCCCGCAACTGGAGGCGCGCTTCCGTAGCCGATTGCCTGAACTGCCGCTGGTCAGCCTGCACAGTAACTTGAGCGAGAGTGAGCGCTTGCAGAATTGGCGTCTGGCGCAATCCGGTCAGGCGCGTATCGTCATCGGGACCCGGTTGTCGGTGTTCACCCCCCTGCCGGATCTGCGTCTGGTCATCGTCGACGAGGAGCATGACGGCTCCTACAAGCAGCAGGACGGCATGCGTTATCACGCCCGCGATGTGGCGCTGGTGCGAGCCAAACGACTGGATATCCCGATCGTGCTCGGCTCGGCCACACCGGCACTGGAGACCTGGCATAACGCCATGACGGACCGCTACGGCTTGCTGAAACTGAACGAGCGCGCGGTAGAAAAGGCTGTGTTGCCGCAGATCCGCTGTATCGACACCACACGCTTGCAGCTAGAGGAGGGCCTCGCGCCAGCGCTGTTGAATGCCCTGCGCGAACGATTGGCGCGCGGCGAGCAGAGTCTGCTATTCATCAACCGCCGGGGGTATGCGCCGGTCCTGTTGTGTAACGCCTGCCAATGGATCGCCCCTTGCTCGCGCTGCAGCAGCCGCTTAGTGGTCCATCTGCGGCAGGGGCGCTTGCGCTGTCATCATTGCGGGCATGAGGAAAAGATCACGCGTCAATGTCCCAGCTGCGGCAATCCGGACCTGCACCCGACCGGGCATGGCACGCAGCGGCTGGAACA
>CBFGLF010000063.1:0-10530 GCA_965649545.1 uncultured Methylotenera sp. | reverse complement strand
GCCAACTGGAGCATCCGTCACGTCGCGGCCAAGACCTCGGGCACCTTCAACGAGATCACCGGGACCATCCAGATCGACACCGCCAATCTGGCGAACTCGCGGGTCGACGCCAAGATCAACGTACTGAGCGTCAATAGCGGCCACGCCAAACGCGACGACCATATCAAGAAAGAGGATTATCTCGATGGCTACAAGTTCGGTGAGATGACCTTCGTCAGCACCAAGGTGGTGGCGACCAGCAAGGACGAGGGCTTGCTCACCGGTAACTTCACGCTGCATGGCGTGACCAAGGAGATCACGTTCCCGTTCAAGGTGTTAGGCTTTGGTACCGACCCCTGGGGCGGCTACCGCTCGGGCTTCGAGGCCAAGACCGGTATTCTGGCTTCCGATTATGGTTTCAAGTGGCCGTTCAAGACCAACGCCCCGGTGGGCGACGATATCGAGATCACCTTATTGATCGAGGGTGTCCGCAGCAAGCCCTGATCATGCCTGATGCCCAGCCCGGCCATACGGGCTATGTTTTTATATCCAGATACTTATTTCAATCCAGAACACCCTAGATTCAACTTCAGGAGATCCACATGGCAACCGATTTATTCAGTCCCATCAAGATAGGCAGCATCGCCCTCAAGAACCGCATCGTCATGGCGCCGTTGACGCGCAACCGTGCAGGTGAAGGTAACGTGCCGCAGGAGATGAACGTCACCTACTATGAGCAACGCGCCGCCGCCGGCCTGATCATCACGGAAGCGACGCCGATCTCCGAGATGGGCCATGGTTATCCGGCGACCCCGGGCATCCATACCGATGCGCAAGTGCAGGGATGGAAGAAAGTGGTCGACGCCGTGCATGCCAAGGGCGGCAAGATCGTGCTGCAACTCTGGCATGTCGGCCGCATCTCGCATCCTTCGTTGCTGCCGAACAACGCGCTGCCGGTCGCTCCGTCGGCCATCAAGCCTGCGGGCAAGGCCTTCACCTATCAGGGCTTGCAGGATTTCGTCACGCCGCGCGCCCTGGAGACCGATGAACTGCCGGGGATCGTCGCCGATTATGCGGCGGCCACCAAGAACGCCCTGGCCGCCGGGTTCGATGGCGTCGAGATCCACGCCGCCAACGGCTACCTGCTCGACCAGTTCCTGCGTGACGGCACCAACAAGCGCACCGACCGTTATGGTGGTGATTTGCAGAACCGTAGCCGTCTGCTGGTGGAAGTCACCCAGGCGGTCGTCGCCGTTGCCGGCGCAGACCGCGTCGGCGTGCGTATCTCGCCGCTCAACCCGTTCAACGATATCAGCGATTCCGATCCGCAAGGCCTGTTCAACCATGTCGCCAGCGTACTGAGCCTGTTCAACCTGGCCTACCTGCATGTGGTCGAAGGCGGTACGCACGGCATCCCGACGCCGCCGTTCGATTTCGTCGCGCTGCGCAAGCATTTCAACGGCGCCTATATGGCGAACCTGAGCTACGATAAGGCACGTGGCAACGCCGCCATCGCCGAGGGTAGGGCAGACCTGATCGCCTATGGTGTACCATTCATCGCCAACCCCGACCTGGTCGAACGTTTCGCCAAGGACGCACCGCTGAACACGCCGGACCAGGCGACGTTCTACGGCGGCAGCGAGAAGGGTTACATCGATTACCCGACACTGGCAGAAGCCTGATCCATTCAGAAAGGAATCCCATTGAAAAAGCCTGCAATCACCCAAGTCTCCATCGATCCCGTCATCGCAGATCGCTGGAGCGGTCGTGCCTACGACGCCGCCAAACCTGTCAGTCGCGAGCAGACCCTCGCCCTGCTGGAGGCGGCCCGCTGGGCGCCTTCCTGTTATGGCGACCAGCCATGGCGCTTCATGGTCTGGGACAAGCATGCGGATGCCGCCAGCTGGCAACGTGCCTTCGATTGCCTGGTGCCGGGTAACCAGGGCTGGGTACAGAACGCACCGCTGCTGTTCCTCATCACCGCGGACACCTTGTTCAACCACAACGGCAAGCCCAATCGCTGGGGCCAGTACGATACAGGCGCGGCGGCGGAGAACCTCTGCCTGCAAGCCAGTGCGATGGGGCTGATGGCCCACCAGATGGGCGGGTTCGATGTCGACAAGACGCGCGCGACCTTCGGTATCCCCGAGCAGTACACATTGATGGCCATGCTCTCGGTGGGCTACCCAGCGGATATCGCGACACTCAGTGGCGAGACGCTGGAGCGGGAGACCGCCCCCCGGTCACGCCGTCCGCTGGGGGAACTGTTCTTCGAGGGTGCCTGGGGTAAACCAGTCCTCTGACGTGCGCATCATCTGCTAGAATACGCGTTATTTTTCAATTATCAGGATCTGCAACATGGCCGTCGTCCATCTCAACAAAGCCAATTTCAAGGATACGATCGTGAACAACCCGTTCGTGATCGTGGATTTCTGGGCGCCATGGTGTGAGCCATGTGTCGACTTCACGCCGGTGTTCGAAGCGGCTGCCGAGAATAACCCGGATATCCTGTTCGGCATGGTCAATACCGAAGACGAACCGGAGATCGCCGAGTACTTCGAAGTGAACAAGATCCCGGGCATCCTGGTGATCCGCGAGCAGGCCGGGATCCATGCCCAACAGGGCGAGATCGGCGCACCGGCGCTGGACAAGATCATCGAATGGGCGCGTGAGTTCGATATGCAGCAGGTACGTGACTACTACGCGGAGCAGGACGCGCACGCCCAGCAGTCCAACTAAGGGCGACGCAAGATGTGAACAAAAGCCGCTAGATGCGGCTTTTGTCTTTGGTGGGGCCTGCAAGCATCGCCACGATTTCGGCGCTATCTCCAGGCCTTACGCAGCGAGCCACTTCTTCACCCTCTGCCAGCAGGATCAGGCTGGGCCATAGTTTGACCTTGAACTGTCGGCCCAGTCGCTTGCCTTTACCGTCCTCGATCCGGATGTGCCGGATATCTTCATAGGTACGCAGGGCTTCCCTGATGATCGGTTGTGCCGCTTGGCAGTAGCCGCACCAGCTGGCGCCGAATTCGAGCAGGGTCATGCCGGGCAAGCGGCTCAGGACTTCAAGGGTGAGGTCTTCGGTCAGGGGATGGTCATGCATGTTGAGTTCGACCGCTTATCCTGGGAAGGAGTCGCGATACAGCTGCAGTGGACTAGGGGAGGTTCAGAAGCCGCCGGTAGTGACCAGTTTGAACAGGAAGAAGGCGCCTATCCCCATCATCAAGTAGAGGGGCAAGTCGCCGACCCAGGTGGTTTTCTCGTTGGTCGGGGCTGACAGCAGGCGGTTGATCAGGAACAGGCCGATAAAGATCAGCGGGATGGCGATCAGGACGCTTTCGGAGTTGATGAGGCTGCTCAGGGCTCGCTTGAGCCAGCCATCGTCGCGGAAGGTCTCTACCGACAGGCCGATGATACCGATCAGGCAGAGGCCCAATCGGATGGTGGCCAGGATGGTTTCCAGCAGTGAATCGGCCTTGATGTTCTTTTGCATGCTTACCTCTGAATCCGCCTGAATGAATCGCGCCCGCGTTAAAAGCTAGGCTAAGTTAATCTCGAAGGCAGACCCCGTCAAGGGTTGATTCACCCCGGATTGCCTGGGAGGTATTTGGCGGGGTCGACCGACTTGCCTTGCTGGCGGATCTCGAAATGCAGTTTCACGCGTTCCGCGTCGGAGTTGCCCATCTCAGCGATCTTCTGGCCGCGACTCACGAACTGGCCTTCCTTCACCAGGATGTTGTTGTTGTGGGCATAGACCGAGAGATAGGTCTTGTTGTGCTTGATGATCACCAGTTTGCCGTAGCCGCGCAGGTCAGAACCGCTATAGATGACCTTGCCCGGTGCGGCCGCCATCACGGGTTGGCCTTCGGCGCCCGCGATGTCGATGCCCTTGCCGCTGGACGCTTCGCTGAATCCGGAAACCACCTTGCCGTTCGTCGGCCAGGCCCACTCGATGACATCGTCATCTCCGGGCATGGCGTCGGGTTTGACCGGCTCGACAGGCTTGGTCACATCGACTTTGGCCGGCTCCGTAACTTTGCCCGGCCCTGCGGCTTTCGCCTGAGTGTTCTGCGCGAGCAGGGCTTGCTCGCTGTAGGGTTCGCGGATGGCCTTGGGTTCGGAGAGGACAGGGGTGATGCCGGAGACCGGCGCGCTGGCAGCCACAGGGGCAGGTTCACTCACCGCCCCGTCCGTGTTGAGCGGTGTGACGACCACGCCGGTGTCCGCAGGCTCTTTCGCAGCATTGGCCGCCGCCAGCTGTTTGGCATCTTTCAGGCGTAACTGCTGGCCGACCCGGATGACGTAAGGTGGCGGGATGTTGTTCGCGAGGGCGATCTCTTTGTAGTCATAGCCATATTCGAGACCGATGCTGTAGAGCGTGTCGCCCTTCTTCACGGTATAGACGTCCGGGCGCCAATCCTTGGCGACGGCTTTCGGTGCGGGCTTGATGACGGGGGCAGGCGGTTTCGCCACTGGGGCGCGGTCGATCACCGGGGCTTTCTGCGCGCTGCTACAAGCGCTCAGCAGCAGGCTCAGCAGCAGGATGACGCCATACGACCTGATCAATTGGTGCCGCCCAGCAAAGGTACGAATTTGACGGCTTCCAGCTTGGTCTTCTTGTAATCCTTGGCCGTGCGTTCGATCAGGTAGAGCGTCTGTTCGTCGGTCCCGACCGGGATCACCATGCGGCCGCCGACGGCCAGCTGGTCGAGCAGTTCCTGTGGGATATGGCTGGCCGCCGCCGTCACCATGATGCCGTCGAAGGGGGCCAGCTCGGGCAGGCCCATGGTGCCGTCCGCGTGCTGCAGCTTGATGTTGGACATGCGCAGTTTGCGCAAGTGGTCGCGCGCCTTGAATAGCAGGGGGCGGATGCGTTCGACGGAATAGACTTCCTTCGCCACGCTCGCCAGGATGGCTGTCTGGTAACCGCATCCGGTGCCGATCTCCAGCACCTTGTTCAGGCTACGGCCGTCACGCAGGATCTCGGTCATACGGGCGACGATGTAGGGTTGCGAGATGGTCTGGCCGAATCCGATCGGTAGCGAAACGTCCTCATAGGCGCGGATGGAGAGCGCCTCATCGAGGAAGATATGGCGTGGGATGGTGTTCATCGCTGCGAGTACGACCTCGTCCCGCACCCCTTGTTCCCGCAGGCGCGTCAGCATACGCTCGCGCGTGCGCTGGGAAGTCATGCCGATGCCGCGCAGTGCCGTGTTCATTGCGTCAGCCAGTCCTGCACGGCGTCCAGTTGCTTGAACTGGGTCAGGTCGATCTGTAGCGGGGTCAGCGACACCTGCTCATGTTCCACCGCGTAGAAATCGGTACCCGGGCCCGCGTCCTGGGCATTGCCCGCTGCACCGACCCAGTAAACGGTCTCGCCGCGTGGCGTATTGGTCTTGATCACGGGTTCCGCCTTGTGGCGCTTGCCGAGCCGGGTCACCACCATGCCGTGCAGTTCTTCGTAGGGGATATCGGGCACGTTGACGTTCAGCAGCAAGGGCGGCGGAAAGCCGGATCTCTCGTAGCGCTTCACCAGATCGATGACGACCTTGGCGGCCGTCTCGAAATACTGCGCACCGTGGCGCGACATCGAGATAGCGAAGGAGGGGATGCCCAGCAGGTAGCCCTCCATGGCGGCCGCGACCGTGCCGGAATAGATCGTATCGTCGCCCATGTTGGCGCCGTCATTGATGCCGGAGATCACCATGTCCGGCGGGCTGCTCATGAGGCCGGTGAGCGCCAGGTGGACGCAATCGGTGGGGGTGCCGTTGACGTAGAGGAAGCCGTTATGCGCTTTGCGTACGGTGAGGGGACGGTCCAGGGTCAGGGAGTTGCTGGCGCCGCTGCGGTTACGTTCAGGCGCGACGACGGAGATCTCTGCGATCGATGACAGGTGTTCGGCGAGGATGTTGAGGCCCGGCGCGAAATAGCCGTCATCGTTGGAAAGTAAGATACGCATGCATAAATTATAAGTTATGCCTTGGGATTTCGGCTAAGGCGTGCATAAAAAATCGCTGCAGTGAAAAACACCACGCTGAGGATGACTTCGATCATCGCCAGCCGCGATGCGACGCCGCCATCGGCCCAGGCACGCACCACGCCCTCGGTGAAGTAGAGCAGGATGAACATGCTGGCCCATTGATAGGTATAGCGGCGGCCGTGGATGATGCCGTGCAAGGGCAAGAGCAGCGGCACCGCTTTCAGGATCAGCATGGAACCGCCGGGGCGCAGCGGTGCCAGCCAGCCTTCCCACGCCAGGCAGACCATGATGAGGGCGATGAGGCTGCTGCCGGCGATGATGCGCAGCAGGTTCAAGCGTTTGATGGCGGCGATCATGCGCGACATTGCTTGGATAAGGCGACCAATGCGGCACGCGCGCTTTGTGCGTCATGGATCGGCTGCTCGAAATCGAAGCGCAACAGCGCATCATCCGCCCGGACGTCGAAACCGTCGCTATCGATGCCGACCATCTCGGCATTCGTGACGTTCACGCCATGCACATGGGCGCAATACTGGAGCAGGCTGTCCTGATGATCGGCGTTCATGTGCTCGAGGATACCGGCTTCCATCGCCGCCAGCGGGCTGCGGGGGGAGCGTAGTTCACTGCCGGGTATCCATGACATCTTGCCGAATCCCGCGATGTAGCGCGCCTGTTGTAGCTGGATGCGATAGAAGTAGAAATCGTGCATCTCGAAATACTGCGCCGCAGCAGGGAAGTAGCGCAGATAACGTTCACGCAGCAGCGGATCGGTCTTGTCGGTCTGCTCGGCGTCGCCGAGCAATGTCAGCCGGGCATTGGCGTGCAGGTCTTCAGCGCCGGCAAAGACCAGCAACGAGACTTTGCCATGCTCGATGATGTTCTTGGTATGGTCCGCCAGGGTACTGATCAGGATCAGGGGCTGGCCGTCATGGTCCAGTACGAACGGCGCGACCGAACCGTAGGGGTAGCCTTCGAACCGGGTGGATAAGGTGGAGAGGAGACCGCTATGGGTGCTGCGCAGGAATTTGCGTGCCTCGATCGCCAGGCTCATGCCGCCAGCTTCAATGCGGTCTCGGCCAGCCGTTTACCCAGCGCGATGCAGAGTTTGCGTTCGTCGTCGCTGATCGGGCGGTCATCCGCGGCGCCACCGACATGGCTCGCACCGTAAGGCGTGCCGCCGGTGCTGGTGCTCGAGAGTTCGGATTCGGAGTAGGGCAGGCCGACCATGAGCATGCCGTGGTGCATCAGGGGCAGCATCATGGTCACCAGGGTGGTTTCCTGGCCGCCATGCATGGAGCCGGTGGAGGTGAACACCGCCGCCGGCTTGCCGATGAGGGCGCCCTTGAGCCAGAGACTGGTCGTGCCATCCAGGAAATACTTCATGGGCGCCGCCATGTTGCCGAAGCGGGTCGGGCTGCCGAGCGCCAATCCGATACATTCCTGCAGATCCTTGAGTTCGGCGTAGGGCGCGCCACTCGCCGGCACGTCGGGTTCGGTGGCTTCGCAGTTGGCCGAGACTTTGGGCACGGTGCGGATACGCGCCTGGACGCCTTTCACCGATTCGACGCCGCGCGCGATCAGTTTGGCCATCTCATGCACCGAGCCGCCCTGGGAGTAGTAGAGGACGAGGATATCCTTCATTTTTTGCGCTTGTCCTTGATGCGTTGTTTCGGCGCGTCGAACTCGAACAGACCGATGGTCTTGATCAGGTCGCCGAATTTGGCGTACCCGTAATTGCGCGAATCGAACGCCGAAAAGTTCTTCACGATGTGCTTTTTGACCTCACCCATGTGCGCGTAGCCGTCGTCATCCGACAAAGCCTCGATAGCGGAGCGGATCAAGGCCACGAGCTTGGCATCCATCGCCAGCTCCTTGGAACCCTTTCGGACCCCGGGTGCGGTCACAGGTTCATCGGCGTTGCCGGATCGTGGCGTGGCGTTATCCGCGGCCTTGGATCTGGCGGGCACGTCGGCCGCCTTGCTGTCGCTGGAGGCGTCGTCGAGCAGCTTGTTCTGCTTCAGGATCTCGATATAGATGAACTGGTTGCAAGCCGCCATCAGCGATTGCGGGGTCTTCTCCTCGCCGAAGCCGTAGACCAGTTTGCCGGATTCGCGGAAGCGGATGGCGAGCCGCGTGAAATCGCTGTCGCTGGAGACGATGCAGAAGCCGTCCAGCGGCGCCGTGTACAGCAGGTCCATGGCATCGATGATGAGCGCGCTGTCGGTGGCGTTCTTGCCCTTGGTGTTGGCGTATTGCTGGATAGGCTGGATGGCGTGCTTGGGCAGGATCTCTTTCCAGCGGCTCAGCTGGTTCTGCGTCCAGTCGCCGTAGATACGGCGCACGCTGGCGTCGCCGAACTTCGAGATCTCTTCGAACAACTCATCGATGACGTCGATCACCTTGAAGGTGTTGTCGGCATCGATGAGGACGGCCAATCTCGGATTGTCGGCGCTCATATGGGCCTAGATACGCTTGGCCAGGGCAGCCGCTTTGCCGGTGTAGCTCGCCGGAGTCATGTCCAGTAACGCCTGCTTGGCTTCCGCCGGGATCTTCAGGTCCTGGATGAAGGTGTGCAGGGATTCCTTGTTGATGCCGCCCTTGCCGCGTGTCAGCGCCTTCAGCTGCTCATAGGGATTCTCGATCCCGTAGCGGCGCATGACGGTCTGGATCGGCTCGGCCAGTACTTCCCAGTTGTTGTCGAGGTCGCTGGCGAGCTGGGCCGGATTGGCTTCCAGCTTGTTGAGTCCGCGCAGGCAGGAGTCGTAGCCGAGCAGGGTGTAGCCGAAGGCCACGCCCATATTGCGCAGGACGGTGGAGTCGGTGAGGTCGCGCTGCCAGCGCGAGATCGGCAGTTTCTCCGCCAGGTGGCGCAAGACTGCGTTCGCCAGGCCTAGGTTGCCTTCCGAGTTCTCGAAATCGATCGGGTTCACCTTGTGCGGCATGGTGGAGGAGCCGACTTCGCCTTCCTTCACCTTCTGCTTGAAGTACCCCATGGAGATGTAACCCCAGATGTCGCGGTCGATGTCGATGAGGATGGTGTTGATGCGCGCTAGCGTGTCGTAGAGTTCGGCCATGTAGTCATGCGGCTCGATCTGGATGGTGTAGGGGTTGTAGGTCAGGCCCAGCTGGGTGACGAAACGCTGCGCGAAGGCTTCCCAGTCGACGTCCGGATAGGCGGACAGGTGGGCGTTGAAGTTGCCGACCGCGCCGTTGATCTTGCCGAGGATCTCGTTCTCCGCCAATTGCTTGCGCTGGCGACGCAGGCGGTAGACCACATTGGCGATCTCCTTGCCCAGCGTGGTGGGCGAGGCCGGCTGGCCGTGGGTGTGCGACAGCATCGGCAGGTCGGCCAGGTCGTGGGCCAGCTCGCCGAAGCGTGCGATCAGCCGGTCGAGGAAAGGCAGCATGACCTCGTCACGTGCGCTCTTCAGCATCAGGGCATGCGAGAGGTTGTTGATGTCCTCCGAGGTGCAGGCGAAGTGGATGAACTCGCTGGCGGCACGGATCTCGTGATTGCCGTCGAAGAACTCCTTCATCCAGTATTCCAGGGCTTTCACGTCGTGGTTGGTGCGGACCTCGATGGCCTTGACCTGCGCGGCGTCGGTCTCGCCGAACTTGGCGATGGCGGTATCGAGTTCCTTGATGGTCTGTGGGCTGAATGGGGCGATCTCCTTGATGGCCGGGTCAGCGGCCAGTGCCTTGAGCCATTCCACCTCGACCAGCATGCGGTGACGGATCAACGCATATTCGCTGAAGTATGGACGCAGGGGATCCAGTTTGGATTGATAGCGGCCATCAAGGGGGGAGAGTGCGTTGAGGGGGGTGAGCTCCATCAGAAACCTTTTTCGTCGTTCAGGGCGTGTGCCAAAAACGTAATTTTACCCTACAAGCGACATAGTCAAAAATGCGATATCGGGAAGGCCTGGAATACTGACGGCATGGATCGCTGCGCAATGCCCCAGGGATTGAATTATTGACCCTTGCTCGGGTCTATTTGGTGTAAGCTAATGACATCGTAAGCGACTGATATGTAATGAACATCAAGCCCATCCTCCTTATCGGCTCTACCTTCCTGCCAGGCCTCGCGCTTGCGGAGTCTCCGGCTGTGCCTGCCGTTCCCAGTGTCCAGGAGAACATGGTCGCCATGGACACCAACAAGGACGGCATGGTCACCGTCTCCGAAGTCCGTGCCTTCATCGAAGCCAAACACGGCAAGGGTTACGAAAAGAGCCTGCTGGACAAGATGGAAGCGTCCACCAGCGGCCTCAGTTGCGCCACCCCGTTCGCCAACCGATTCTACTGACGGCTTCTAACTACCCTGCAGCGCCGACCGGTTGTGGCGCAGGCATCTTGCGACATTTATCGCCCGATGCCTGCGCGCTATAATGTCGGTCATCCCAGTGACAGATTTCGAATGGCCGTCCATTTCAGCCGCACATTTCACATGCTCGCCGAGACCGTCTTGCGAAATCGCTCACGCCTCATTCATCCAATCATTCACGGAAATTTGCCGCTATGTTGACCACTTACCGCCACCACGTTGCTGACCGCGCTGCCCTGGGGTTGCCGCC
>CBFGLF010000062.1:0-10558 GCA_965649545.1 uncultured Methylotenera sp. | reverse complement strand
TTCAATCGCACGAACATGGTGGCCGCACTGGTCTTGTTGCCGCCGCCGATCAGGTCGAACCCGTTGATGGCGAATTCATGCGCCACCGCCGGGTCCTTGGCGATCTCTGCCCGGACCGCTTCTGTCGTTTTTGCCGTTCGCGCGAGCGTCGCGCCATCCGGCAGGATCACTGCCGTCACCACATAGCCCTGATCCTCAGGCGGTACGAAGCTACCTGGCACCGTGCGCAACATCACGACTGCGGCGATGATGATGCCAACGAAGACCAGCGCACCGATGATGCGGTGATGCAGCGTCAGGTTGACGATGCCCGTGTAGAACTTGGTGAGGCGACTGAATCCATTATTGAACGGCCGGAAGAAGGCCGATTCACCGTGCACGGATTTCAGGATCAGCGCGCACAAGGCGGGCGTCAGGGTCAACGCGACGATACCGGAGATGACCACCGCGACAGCGACCGTCACCGCGAACTGGCGATAGAGCTCACCCGCGATGCCGCCCAGGAACGCGACCGGCACGAATACCGCACACAAGACCAGCACGATGGCGACCACAGCGCCGGATACCTGCTGCATGGACTTGATCGCAGCATTGATCGGCGACAGCTTCTCTTCTGCCATCAAGCGCTCGACGTTCTCAAGCACCACGATGGCGTCATCCACCACGATACCGATGGACAGGACCATGGCGAACAAGGTCAGCGTGTTGATGGAGAAACCGAACATCCACAGCCCGGCGAAGGTACCGATGAGGGAGATAGGCACCGCGATGATGGGGATCAGGGTCGCTCGCCAGCTCTGCAGGAACAGGAATACGACCAGCACGACCAATATCATGGCCTCTCCCAGCGTTTTGACGACCTCGGAGATGGACGCCTTGACGAAGTCGCTGGTGTCGTAAGGGATGGTGTATTCCATGCCTTCCGGGAAGCGCTCCTTCAGCTCATCCATCTTGCCCTTGATGGCGCTTGCCGTATCCAGCGCGTTGGCACCGGATTGCAGAAAGATCGGGATGGCGACGCCGGGCTGGCCATCCAGTGCAGAACGCACGTTATAGCTCTGTGAACCCAGTTCGATCCGTGCGACGTCCTTGAGGTAGAGCACCCCACGTGGGCCATCGGCGCGGACGATGATATTGCCGAACTGCTCGGGGTCGACCAGGCGACCTTTGGCGGTCACGGTGTAGACGATCTGCTGATCGCTAGGCGCCGGGTCCTGGCCGATCTTGCCGGCAGCATACTGGGCATTCTGGGCGCGGATGGCTTCAGCGATCTCGGTGGTCGTCACGCCCAGCTGCGCCATGCGGTCGGGCTTGAGCCAGATACGCATGGAGTAATCCTGTGCACCGAAGATGGTCGCATCGCCCACACCCTTGACCCGCTTCAGTTCGTCCAGGACGTTCAGGGTAGCGTAATTACTCAGATAGAGTGGCTCGAACTTCTTGTCCGGCGAGGTCAACATCACGACCAGCAGGATGTCATTCGAGCGTTTTTGCACCACCACGCCCGTACGCCGGACGTCTTCAGGCAGACGAGGCAAGGCGATATTCACGCGATTGCTGACGTTGAAGGTCGCCTGGTCGACATCGGTACCGATCTCGAAGGTTGCGATGATCTGCAGCTGGCCGCTGGAGTCCGCGCTGGAGTTGAAGTACAGCAGGCCCTCGACACCGCTCAACTGCTCCTCGATCGGCGCGGCGACCGTCTTCGACAGGGTCTCAGCGCTAGCACCTGGGTAGGTGGCGGTGATGATGACGGTCGGTGGCGCGATCTGCGGATATTGGGCGATCGGCAACTTCATCGAAGCGGCGAAGCCAGCCAGCACAATGATGATCGATAGGACCGATGCGAAGATCGGTCGGGTAATGAAGAATCTGGTCATGAGGATCCCTTCACTTATGCTGGCTTGGCGGCAGAAGGCTTGGCCGGCGCCTGAGGCGGTTGCCCGGCAGGATGCGGATTCACCGTCGCACCTGGACGTATCTTGATGAGGTTATCGACGATCACCTTCTCGCCCGCCTTCAAGCCATCCAGGATGATCCAGTCCTTGCCTTGCCAATCACCGACGACCACCGGACGGACTGTAGCTTCGTTCTTCTCGTTGACCACATAGACGAACTTGCCGAGGTCTGAATTCTGGACTGCGACCTGCGGGACCAGGAACACGCCATCGCGCTTGCCCGTCGTGACGCGTGCGCGCACGAACTGGCCAGGCACCAGCTGTTGGTCCTTATTCTCGAACGTAGCTCTCAGCTGCTGTGTCCCTAAAGTAGGATCGATCTGGCTCGCGGCGAAGTTGAGCTTGCCCTTCTCTTCATAGGTGTGACCGTCCGGCAACAGCAAGGTGACCTGTTGCACGTTTTTTTCGCTCAGTCGACCGCCCAATTGGGCGAGCTCGTTATCGGAGAAACTGAACCGTACCCAGATCGGTGACAGCTGAACGATGGTTGTCAGCAGACTGCTATTGGCCGATACCAAAGCACCTTCGGAGAACTGGAAACGCCCGGAGACACCGCTCACCGGCGCGGTGACCGTGGTATAGGAAAGGTTGAGCTCGGCTTCACGGACGTTGGCTTCCGCCTGCAGCATGGCCGCTTCTGCTACGGCATTGTCCGATACGGCATTGTCGTATTCACGCTGGCTGATCGACTGGGTAGCCAACAAACCTTGCAGTCGCGCCTCCTCACGTTTGGTCTGCTCGATGCGGGCTCTTTGCTGCGCCAGCTGTGCACGCGCTTGCGACAACGCGATCTGGTAAGGTACAGGGTCGATGAGGAACATGGCCTGACCCGCCTTCACTGGCGTGCCTTCTTCATACAAGCGCTTGAGGAGGATGCCGCCTACACGTGGCCGTATCTCGACCTCTCTGGCACCCTCAGTTTGAGCGACAGCTTCAGCGCTGATAGGCACCGTGACCGGCTTCAGTTCCACGATACCCACCGGCATCGCCATCCCTGCAGGCGGGCCTGCTTGTTCGTTCTTGCCGCATGCCACGAGACTGCCGAATAGCATGGCCATCATCAAGACATAGACGCCTCGCCTGGCGTCTAGATAGGTTTCTCTTAAATTGTTTTTCGTTGCAGCCATGTCTAACTCCATGTCTTGATTAGGAATATAGCAAATAACTCTTGCTTACATTCTAGAATGTATGTATATTATAAACAAACATGAATGTATGTAAACCAGAATTTCTGAAAGTTAATTGACGAATGGTACGTAAAACCAAAGAAGATGCGGAAATCACACGACAGCTGATCATTGATGCTGCGCGCGAGACCTTTTTTGCGAGAGGCGTGAGCCGTACGCCCATGGAAACGATCGCGGAAAAAGCGGGTGTCACACGCGGCGCCATCTATTGGCATTTCCGTAACAAGACCGATCTGTTCCAGGCGATGCGTGAGCAGGTGTTCCTGCCATTGATCGATCGCATGGACGGCATCCTGCTGGTCGAGAGCGAAGACGACCCGCTCTCCTGTATCGAGCGATTCTTTACCAGCACCATACAAGTATTGAATGACGATTTGAAGACACGACGCACCTATGAAGTGATGATGACGCGCTGTGAGTATGTCGACGAATTCGCCGAAGTGCTCCGTCTCATCCTCTCCAACTGCTCGGGCTTTGTGGAGAAGATCGAACTGGTTTACAAGCGCGCGCAGGATAAAGGCCAACTAAGGCCAGGCGACGACCCCGCGGCGTTGGCCATGGATTCCCACTTCTTCTTTACTGGATTGTTGCACATGTGGGTCAAGGATGTCGAAAACGGCAACATCCGAAAGAACGCCATCCAGGCGATCAAGGCGCACATCGCTTTGCGTCGTCGATAACGCCAAGAGTTTGCTTATCTCCTCCCCTCTTCCCCGCCATGCGGGGATTTTTTTGCCTATCGATAGCGCGGATGCCCTCAAATTCACTTGTAGCAAGGGCATCGACTCGCTATGATGCGTCCAATCGATAGTCGGGAGCCAACGTGGACATTCATCCAGGTGATATCAATACCGGTGAAATTTACGGGAAACAGAGCGGCGCCAAGTTCGTGATGTACAACGTCCTCAAGGTCAAGAAGGACGTCATCACCCTACAGAATATCGATAACCCCCTGAGCCTGTTCGAAACCACTGCGCACAAGTTACGTACCTCAGGCTATCTGCGCATCAGCCAGACCCCCTATATCAATACCGACATACCGAGCGGCAAAAAGAGAAAGGCAGCCCGTAAACCTACGCGCTGCCCTTATACGCTGGACTTTCTGGAAGATCGCGCCGATTCGGAACGCCCCAGTCCGGTGATCCCGGACCTATTCAGCTAATCGTCCCTACTGGGTGGCGCAGCCCAGAGGTCGTGGCCATCCGAGCCGGTGATCTCGACTTCGACCAGATCCCCCGGCATCAAGCCATCCGCATCGGCAAGGTGTACCACACCGTCGATCTCCGGCGCATCTGCGCTGGTACGGCCGATCGCGACATCCCCTTCGACCTCGTCGACCAACACCATTTCGATGCGCCCGATCTTGTTGCGCTGCTTGTTGGCGCTGATCTCTTCCTGTACCTCCATAAACCGCGCGAGGCGCTCCTGCTTGAGCGATTCCGGTACCGGATCCGCGAGCTGGTTGGCGGCGGCGCCATCGACAGCCGAGTAAGCGAAACAGCCGACGCGGTCGAGCTGGGCTTCCTGCATGAAATCGAGCAGCATCTCGAAGTCCTCATCGGTCTCACCCGGAAAACCGACGATGAACGTGCTGCGAATCGTGATATCCGGACAGACCTCGCGCCAGGCGTTGATACGGGCAAGGTTGTTCTCGCTGCTGGCCGGGCGCTTCATGGCCTTGAGGATACGAGGACTGGCATGCTGAAACGGCACATCGAGGTATGGCAGGATCAGGCCGTCCGCCATCAGGGGGATGATCTCGTCCACATGCGGATACGGATAGACGTAATGCATGCGCACCCAGACACCTAGCTCTCCCAACCCTTTTGCCAGCTCCGTCATGCGCGTCCTGATCGGCCGGCCATTCCAGAAACCCGTGCGGTATTTGACGTCCACCCCATAGGCACTGGTGTCCTGGGAGATGACGAGGATCTCGGAGACGCCGGCATTGACCAGGTTCTCTGCTTCGTTCATCACTTCACCGATCGGCCGGCTCACCAGATCGCCACGCATCGAAGGGATGATGCAAAAACTGCAACGGTGGTTACAGCCTTCGGATATCTTGAGGTAGGCGTAATGCTTGGGTGTCAGGCGGATGCCCTGCGGCGGAACGAGGTCGGTATAGGGGTCGTGTGGTTTGGGCAGGTGGTCGTGCACATGGCCCATCACCTCTTCCATGGCATGCGGTCCGGTCACGGCCAGCACGCTCGGATGGGCTGTCTGCACCACATCTGACTTCGCTCCCAGGCATCCAGTGACGATGACCTTACCGTTCTTGTTCAGGGCTTCGCCAATGGCGTCGAGCGATTCGGCCACCGCGCTGTCGATGAAGCCGCAGGTGTTGACCACGACCAGGTCGGAATCTTCGTAAGAACCGGAGATCTCATAGCCTTCAGCACGCAATTGCGTGAGAATGCGTTCTGAATCGGAAGAGGCCTTGGGACAGCCCAAGGAGACAAAACCGACTTTAGGGACTGATTTACTCATAAACTCTGGACATCCATGTATATCGTTGCAATCGCGTGGCTCTACGTCACACTCATGATGGCCGCCACCGAACGCAGCGTGGTGGCGGGTGTTCTGACTTTCCTGTTCTACGGGCTGATACCCTGCGCCCTGTTCATCTGGCTATTCTCGACGCCACAGCGTCGACGTAATCGCCTCGCCAAAGAAGCCGATGAAGCGGCATCAGTCGAGCAGCCACTTGACCAGCCAGATCGAACCGATCCCTAGGCCGATCAACACCACCTGCTGAACCGTGGCCTTCAATTCCGTGCGCTTGTGCAAACCGGGGATGAGATCCGCGACAGCCACATAGATCATGCTCGCAGCCGCCAGCCCGAGGATGGTCGGGATCCAGCTCTGGACCGTCTGCAATGCGAAATACCCAAGCAAGCCGCCAACCAGGGTCGCTAGGCTGGAGAACAGGTTGAAGATCAGTGCCTGTTTCTTGCTATAACCCGAATGCAACAGGATCAGGAAGTCCCCGACTTCCTGTGGGATCTCGTGGGCGATGATAGCTAAAGCGGTGACCACACCGAGTTTGATGTCGATCATGAACGCTGCAGCGATCAAGATGCCGTCGACGAAGTTGTGGAAGGTGTCGCCCACCATGATCATCATGCCGCTGCGACCATGGTCGTGATGATCCTTGTCATGCACATGCGACTCATGGCCCACGTGTACTTCGCATTCATCGCCATGGCAATGGCGCCAGAGCACCAGTTTTTCCAGGATGAAGAACAGCAGGATGCCTAACAGCACCGTAGCCGCCATGGCTTCGATGTTGCCGGATTCGTGCAGCGCGTGCGGCAGGATCTCCAGGAACACCGCCCCCAGCAAGGCTCCGATGGCATAACTGATGAGCATGGGGATCCAGGCGCGGCGGGCGTTGAACGCCATGAAACCTGCACTGAGTACGCTGAGTACGCCTCCCAGAAGGCTGGCCGTGATGATCCAGGAAAGCGTCGACATATCGGACAAGGGCATCAAGCACCCATATTTTGGAAAAACAGCATTATAAACGAGGGACCCGCTGAAGAGGCGCTACTATTTGGCAATGCTATTCGCCAGCGATCCAGATCATCGAGGCCATGCGGCCGGTGACGCCATCGCGACGATAGGAGAAGAACCGTGCCGAGTCGGTGTAAGTGCATAGGTCCCCGCCATAGACTGCCGTGATGCCCATGCGCCCCAATCGCTGTTTTGCCAGCAGGTAGATATCGGCCAGCCACTTTTGCTCCCCCGTCCGCACGAAGGCATTCGAAGCCTCGGCGTCCACTTGGGTGAACGCGTCCCTGACTTCCGTCCCGACTTCGAATGCCTGCGGACCGATCGCCGGACCGAGCCATACGAGCAGGTCGGCCGGCTGCGCTTGCATCTCTGCCACAGCCGCCTCGATCACGCCGACCTGCAGCCCGCGCCATCCTGCATGCACCGCGGCGACCCGGCTACCAGCGCGGTCGCAGATCAGCAAAGGCAGGCAATCAGCCGTCATCACCACACAGACCGCATTCGCACTGCTCGCGACCGCGGCATCCGCTTGCGGGAGACAACTCGCTTGCTCGACATGCGCGACCGTCTTACCGTGTACCTGTCGCAACCATACCGGTTCGCTCGGTAGCCACGCGTTCAAGCGCTGCCGGTTGGCTGCCACCCGCATCGGTTCGTCACCGACGTGGTCACCCAGGTTGAGGGAGAGATAAGGACTATCGCTGACACCACCCAGCCGTGTCGTCTGCAGGGCCCGGATATTCTCTGGCGCAGGCCAATCCGGAACGATCAGCTGCAGTTCACTCAAGGTCTTCGTCCTCGTCCAGATCGTCGCCGTCCAGGAACTCGTCATCTGCGTCATCTTCATCCAGCATGTCGTAGGCGAATGCCTCGTCCGTCACTGGATCTTCGTGACGCATGGCTTCGAGCAGCAACTTCATGTCCGCCGGCAAGTCGATCTGCCATTCCATGGGTTGGCCACTTGCAGGATGTACCAGCCCCAGCCGGATGGCGTGCAATGCCTGGCGCTTGAATCCTTGTACGGCATCGAACAGCACATCGGTCATGAATCGATGCGGGATGATGCCACGGATGCCGTAGACCGGATCCCCGACGATGGGTGCTTGCAGGTGTTGCATATGGACGCGGATCTGGTGGGTGCGCCCGGTTTCCAGCAGGCATCGCATGTATGTATGTACGGCGAAACGTTCGAGCACTTCATAACGGGTGACGGCAGGCTTACCCATCCGGTTGACCGCCATCTTGGTCCTGGCATGCGGGTGGCGACCGATCGGCTGGTCGACAGTGCCGTTACGCCAGATCTGGCCCCAGACGATGGCGCGGTACTCACGCTTCACCGTCCTCGCCTGCAGCTGACGCACCAGGCTGGTTTGCGCTTCGAGGCTCTTGCCGACGACCAGCAAGCCACTGGTGTCCTTGTCCAGGCGATGGACGATGCCTGCACGCGGCACTTGCTCAAGGCTGGGCGCATGATGCAACAGCCCATTGAGCAAAGTGCCCTCCCAGTTACCGGCAGCAGGATGCACCACCAGGCCTGCCGGCTTGTTGATGACCAGGATATCCTCATCTTCGTAGACGACATCGAGGGCGATATCCTCAGGCTTGAAGGGGTGGTCAGAAGGAGCGATCTGTGGCGTTACGGTGACTTGCTCGCCACCCCAGACCTTGAGTTTCGCGGTGACGGGCTGATCGCCCAGCTTGACCAGCCCTTCCTTGATCCAGGCCTGCAGCCTGGATCGGGAGTACTCCGGCAGCAACTGCTGCAGGGCCTGATCCAGCCTTTGCCCGCCGAGGTCGTGCGGAATAGTGAGAGTGATAGGAGTGGACTGGGTCATCGGTTATAATCTTTTGAACTTTTTTGGGGCTGATTCAATGAAGCATAGTTTAGCGTTAATTGCAGTGCTCTGGCTGAGCGGTTGCGCCATTTTCGGGGCGCCGACAGAGGTCGACGAGACCAAGGGCTGGCCGGTGCAACGGATCTTCTCGGAAGCCGAAGACAAGATGCGCAGCAAGGACTATGAAAAAGCCATCAAGTACTTCCAGACGCTGGAATCCCGTTATCCCCACGGCCGTTATGCCACCCAGGCACAACTTGAGATCGCCTACGCTTATTACAAAAAGAACGACCCAGCCTCATGTATCGCTGCTGCGGACCGTTTCATCAAACTGCATCCGAATCATCCGAATATCGACTACGCCTATTACATCAAGGGCCTGGCGACGTTCACGGAACGTGGCGTGGTCGAAAAACTGACCAAGCAACAGATCAGCGATCGCGATCCGAAATCCATGCGCGAGTCCTTCGGCGCCCTTAAGGAACTGGTGACGCGCTATCCGAACAGTCGTTACGTCAAGGATGCGACCTTGCGCATGTCCTACCTGGTCAATGCCCTGGCACAGCATGAGCTTCATGTCGCGCGCTACTACATGAAACGTACCGCCTACGTGGCAGCCATCAACCGCGCCAAGTACGTCATCGAAGTCTACCCGGATTCCAGTAGCGTCGAAGAGGCCTTGGTGATCCTGATCAGCGCCTATGACTTGCTCGGCATGGACGACCTCAAGAGCGATACCAACCGCGTACTGCAAACCAACTATCCCAACAGCAAGATGCTGGCCACCGGTACGCCCGGCGATCAGCGCGTGTGGTGGAAATTCTGGGAAAGCTTGTATTGATGCAGTAGGTTCAACCGATGGCGGTGTTGAGATGCGCCGTCGGTTGACTTAGAAAGCGCGATATCAGCGCTTGTCGTCCTTGGTTTTACGGGCTTTCAACTCTGCCCGCTGTGCCGTCTTCCTTCTTCGCATACTGACGATCCCTTCGCCCCGTTTCGGCTTGTTCTCGCGCTGCGCGAACGGATTCTCGCCCTGATTGAACTGGATGCGTAAAGGCGTGCCCGTCAACTGGAAGGCCTTGCGGAACGTCTTTTCCAGGAACTTGATGTAGTTATCGCGAATGCCGTCCACATGGTTGCCGTGAATCACGATGATGGGCGGGTTGCTGCCGCCCTGATGGGCGTAACGCAGTTTGGGACGGATGTTCTTGCTGATGGGCGGTTGATGCAACGTGACGGCATCCTCGAGCACGCGTGTCAGCTGTGGTGTCGATAGCTTCGCCATCGCGGCCTTGTAAGCGACATCGATGGACTTGAACAACTCGGGCAACCCTTTCTTCTTGAGCGCCGAGATGTAATGGAACTGGGCAAAGTCCAGGAATTGCAGTTTGCGATCGATCTCACGCTTGATCCAGTCGCGACGGTCGTCTTCGAGGCCATCCCATTTATTGATGGCGACGACCAGTGCACGCCCACTATCCAGGATATAAGCCGAGACATGGGCGTCCTGCTCGGTGATGCCTTCCTGGGCGTCCACGACCAGTACGGCCACATTGGCCTCTTCGATCGCCTGAATGGTCTTGATGACCGAGAATTTCTCGATGGCTTCCGTCACCTTGCCGCGCTTGCGCACACCGGCCGTGTCGATGATGGTGTAATGCTTGCCGCCACGCTCCAGTTCGATGTGGATGGAGTCGCGGGTGGTGCCGGGCTGGTCGAACGCGATGACGCGCTCTTCACCGAGCAAGGCATTGACCAAAGTGGATTTCCCTACATTCGGACGACCGACGATGGCGATCTTGGGATGCCTGCCCGCCTCTTCCTCAGGTGCTTCCTCAGGGGCTTCAGGCACACTCTCCAGCGCCAGCTCGACGAGGTCACGAACACCTTCACCATGGGCCGAGGAGATGGAAAGCGGATCACCCAGTCCAAGTTCATGGAACTCGGCGCTGGCGATCGCGCGCTGGATACCTTCGGTCTTGTTGACAGCGAGCAGCACCGGACGCTGGCTCTTGCGCAAGCGGTCGGCGATGACATGATCCTGCGGCGAGACACCTTGGCGACC
>CBFGLF010000061.1:0-10585 GCA_965649545.1 uncultured Methylotenera sp. | reverse complement strand
CGATCAGGCACTGTTTCGCGCCCAGCAGGTAGTAGGCGATCTCGATACCGCGCACCACCTCTTCAGCGCGTTCGCGCATGAGCATATCGTCGCAGGTGATGTAAGGCTCGCACTCGGCGCCATTGATCACCAGCGTGTCGATGCCGGAGGTGCCGTCCGCGCGCAATTTGATGTGGCTCGGGAAGGCGGCGCCACCGAGACCGACGATGCCAGAACTACGCAAGCTCTCCGTTAGCTGCTGCTTATCGGCATGGCGCCAATCCAGCGGGGCATGCGGTAACCATTCATCGGCGCCATCCGGCTCCAGCGTGATGCACACGTCAGGCAAGCCGGACGGATGCGGGATCAGCGCTTCGCCGATGCTGGCGATGACGCCGGACGTCGGGGCATGCACCGCCGCCGAGATCGTACCTTCCGCTTCGGCCAGCAGCTGACCCTTGAGCACGCGCTCACCGACCGCGACCCGCAGTTTTGGCAGGTTGCCCACGTGCTGACGCAGGGGCAATACCAGCCTGGCCGGCAGGGGCAGGCGGCGGATGGGCAAGGCGCAGGACTGCAGCTTGTTCTCCGGCGGATGTACGCCGCCGTTGAACTTGAACAGCCGGCTTAAGTTGGTGATGGCATTCATGCTGTCTGTGGTTTCTGTGTCTGGGGCGCTTCCGGCTTGATGGCGAAGACGGGATAACGCCATTTCCAGTTATCCGGCGTCTCCGCGATCGGCTCCATGGTGATGCAATCGACCGGGCATGGGGCCAGGCACAATTCGCAGCCCGTGCATTCCGACGCGATGATGGTATGCATGTGCTTGGCTGCTCCGAGGATGGCATCCACCGGGCAAGCCTGGATACAGAGCGTGCATCCGATGCAGGTGTTCTCGTCGATCACCGCCACCGATTTCGGCTTGGGCAGTCCGTGTTCCGCATTGAGCGGCTTGTACTCGACGCCCAGCAGGTCGGCCAGAGCATGCACACCGGCATCGCCACCCGGCGGGCACTGGTTGATATCTGCCTCACCCTTGGCGATGGCCGTGGCGTAGGGTTTGCAACCGGGGAAGCCACATTGGCCGCATTGGGTCTGTGGCAGGATCGCGTCGATACGATCGACCAACGGGTCACCTTCGACCTTGAACTTGAGTGCCGAATACCCCAGCATCAGCCCGAGGAACAAGGCAAGCGCCACCATCACCAGCAAGGCTGTGAGCATTAACGCACCAATCCCGCAAAGCCCATGAAGGCCAGACTCATGAGACCCGCGGTGACGAAGGCGATGGCGGAACCGCGGAACACGACAGGTACGTCAGCCGCTTCGAGGCGTTCACGGATGGAGGCGAAGATGATCAGCACCACGGAGAAACCGATGGCGCCGCCGAGGCCGAACAACAGGGATTCGACCAGATTGTGGTCCGCCTGCACGTTGAGCAGGGGCACGCCGAGTACCGCGCAGTTGGTGGTGATCAGCGGCAGATAGATGCCCAGCACCTGGTAGAGGACCGGCGAGTTCTTCTCCATCCACATCTCCGTCAGCTGGACGACACCGGCGATGACGACGATGAAAGACAGGGTGCGCAGGTAGAACAATTCTGTGCCCAAGAGATATTCGCTGATCAGGTAGCTGGTGCCGGAACCGACCGTGAGGACGAAGGCGGTGGCCAAGCCCATGGCGATCGACGCTTCCAGCTTCTTGGAGACGCCCATGAATGGGCACAACCCCAGCACTTTGATCAACACGATGTTGTTGACCAGAACCGTGCCTATCAGGATAAGAATATAGCTTTGCAGCATGTGGTTATCGGCGATCTTCGAAGTCACGAATTATACAGGGTTTGACGCATCGCCCGGCAATAATCAGAAGCGGGATCATCCCAGCGAGGCACGCAATATAGCGGCTGTGAAGCCCGTAGACAAAGAATGGTTCGTTATATTTTTATAACAATCCGTTCTTATGATGCCGTCATGTCCCATAAAAAGCTTATTCGGTGCCTAGCACTTTAAGTTAAAATAATCCGATTTTTATACATTCTTTGTCAGGATCAACATGCTGCAAGGCAGTCTTGTCGCCATCGTCACCCCCATGCATCAGGATGGCAGCCTCGATCTGAACGCGTTACGCGCATTGATCGACTTCCATGTCGAGCAAGGCACCGATGGCATCGTGATCGTCGGCACCACGGGCGAGTCACCGACCGTCAATTTCGACGAGCATTGTCTGCTGATCAAGACCGCGGTTGAGCAAAGTGCGGGGCGCATCCCCGTGATCGCCGGTACCGGTGCGAATTCCACGACCGAAGCCATCGAACTCACCAGCGCCGCCAAGCGGCTGGGCGTGGATGCCTGCCTGCTGGTCGCACCCTACTACAACAAGCCTTCCCAGGAAGGCCTGTACCAGCACTTCCGTGCTGTCGCCGAAGCGGTCGCCATTCCGCAGATCCTCTACAACGTGCCGGGCAGGACCGGTTGCGACATTGTCAACGATACCGTGTTGCGCCTCGTTCAGTTACCTAACATCGTCGGCATCAAGGACGCGACTGGCAACATCGAACGCGGTACCGACCTGTTATTGCGCGCACCGGCGGATTTCGCGGTCTACAGCGGCGACGATGCCACCGCCATGTCGCTGATGCTGCTGGGCGGCCGAGGCGTCATCTCGGTGACTGCGAACGTGGCCCCTAAGCTGATGCACGAGATGTGCGTCGCCGCGATGGCCGGCGATGCGAAGACCGCAAGAAGCATCAACGCCAAGCTGTTCGGCCTGCATCAGAAACTGTTCGTCGAGGCCAACCCGATCCCGGTGAAGTGGGTGCTCGAGCAGATGCAGCTGATCGGCCCGGGCATCCGCCTGCCGCTGACACCGCTGGCGCAACAGCATCATGAGACCTTACGCAACGCCATGCATGCTGCGGCGCTGTCATAACATCCATCCTCATTGAGAGACGTATGAACCGAACCTTGAATCAATCGCTTATTGCTATCCTGCTCGCCTTGGCCGTCGCAGGATGTGATTCCATTCCATTCATCGACACGACACCCGATTACAAGTCCGCCGGACGCTCCCGCCCACTGGAAGTGCCGCCCGACCTGACGTCCGCCTCCGCCAGCGACACCTATTCCGTGCCTGGGGGCTCGACCACCTATTCCAGCTACAGCCAAGCCCAGGGTGAGCAGGCCGTGGAGCAGGAAAAGATCCTGCCCAGCCCCGACAACGTCAAGCTTGAACGCGCCGGTTCACAACGCTGGCTGGTAGTGAAAGCACCTCCCGAGAAGATCTGGCCGGTCATCCGCGAATTCTGGTCCGAGTTGGGCTTCGCCGTGCGCGTGGAGAATCCACAGACCGGTGTCATGGAAACCGAATGGGTGGATCCTTCCAGCCTGACCAAGGATGAGAAAGGGAATTACCTCGATAAATTCCAGGGCTGGCTCGACAAACTCAATTCGCTGCAAACCCGCCAGAAGTTCCGTACCCGGATCGACCGCGGCCCGGAACAGGGCACCACCGAGATCTACCTCAGCCACCGTTCCATCAGTGACAGCGTCGACGACGGCAAGGAGCGCGTACTGACCAGCGTCGGCACTTTCGAGCAAGGCTATAAGCTGGAAAAGCGGACCAAGCAGGAGCAAATGCGCGCTGATGCCGAGGATATCGATGCCGAATTACTGCGTCGCCTCATGGTGCGCCTCGGTGTCGAGGAACAAAGCTCCCGCAAGGTCATGGCTGCCGTCAATAACGAGATCCGTGCGACCCTGAGCAAAAACAATGACGGTAGTCTGAGTATCGGCCTCAAGGATCCGTTCGACCGCGCCTGGCGCCGTGTCGGCCTCGCCCTTGATCGGATCGGCTTCGTCGTAGAAGACCGCGATCGTTCCAACGGTATCTTCTTCGTGCGCTACACCGATGTCGGTATCGACGATGCGCCTGCGAAGAAAGAAAAAGGCCTGATGGACAAGCTCAAGTTCTGGGGCGATGAAGAAGAGAAGAAGAAAGCGGAAGAGGAAGTGGTCTCCGCCCCCCGGAAAAAGACCGACGATGGCGTCGTCGACAAGCTCAAGTTCTGGGAAGTGAAAGACAAGGATAAGATCCCACTGGAAAAACTGTATCGCGTCAAAGTGGAGTCTGACGACAGCACCACGACCGTGCGGGTGACGGACAAGGAAGGCAATCCGAATACGTCGACCACGGCCAACCGCATCATCAACCTCCTCTACGAGCAGTTGAAATAGCGTAGCCGGATACGATAGATAGCGTAGCTGGGATAAACGCGTGCCAGGCGCAGCCCTTAGTGGTTGCGTGATAAACAGCACCATTGAGTAACGTTCGGGTTGGGCCGGTACCCTCCGGCCTGACATCTGCAGGGAGTGATGATGCGCTTTGCCTCTCTGGGCAGCGGTAGTGCGGGCAATGGCCTGGTCGTGGAAAAACAGCGTACCAGGCTGTTGATGGACTGCGGGTTCGGCCTGCGCGACGCAGTACAACGCCTTGCGCGGCTCGAACTGGATCCAGCGCAGCTATCGGGCATCCTCATCACGCACGAACATGACGACCACGCGGGTGGCGCTTTCAAATTCGCCGCCAAATACAACATCCCCCTGTGGCTCACGCATGGCACCTGGCGCATGTCTCAGCGTTACTTGCCGACCAACAGCGATCTCAAGATCACACTCATCGACAGTCATCAAAGCTTCGCCATCGGCGATCTCGAGGTCTGTCCCTACCCCGTTCCTCACGACGCAAGGGAGCCTGTGCAGTACGTTTTTAAAGATGGCCAGCACAAACTCGGCGTATTGACGGATACCGGCACCTCGACTCCCCATATCGAGGAGATGTTGAGCGCCTGCGATGCCCTGGTGCTGGAATGCAACCACGACCTGCAGATGCTGGCTGACGGCCCTTATGCCCGCCCTCTCAAACAGCGCGTCGGTAGCCGCCTGGGGCACCTCGATAACCAGACTGCCGCCGAACTATTGTCACGGCTCGACAACAGCAGATTGCAACACCTCATCGCCGCCCATCTCAGCGCCAAGAACAACCTGCCGTCGTTGGCGCGCCAGGCATTGAGTGACGCCCTCGGCTGCAGCACCGACTGGATCGGCATCGCGGATCAGGCAGCGGGATTCGACTGGCGTCAGATCAGTTAAGCCCTTTCTCACTGCCCCATAACCACCGCTGGTGCAATGAGCGATCAAGTCGAGCCCTCTGGAGCCGATCCTCTAGAGCCAATCGATAGAAAAACAAAAAGCCGACACAAGGTCGGCTTTTTGTTTGCTAGCTGTCTAGGCTAGTGGATTACTTAGCTTCTTCAGCTGGAGCAGCAGGAGCGGCTTCAGCAGGTGCAGCTTCAGCTGGTGCGGCTTCAGCTGGAGCAGCGTCAGCAGCAGGAGCTTCAGCTGGTGCAGCTGGTGCTTCAGCAGCAGGAGCTTCAGCAGGAGCTTCTTCTTTTTGACCACAAGCGGTCAGTGCAAGTGCGAGCAGAGCGGCAAGCAGAGCGGAACGAGTCATTTTGTATCCCTTAACGTGTAGACGATGAATTAAACCAGTTACGGCTAGTGATTGTAATTAAACAAGCCGGGTGCAAAAATTCTACACAGCTAGAAAAAAAAATACCACTGTTTTTTGCGGGTTTGCGGCTTGTTTTATAAGAAAAGAACCTGGCGTCGTCGACTTTGGCCGGAAAACGATTTTTATCCAGAAATCAGTCGACCCGGATCATGAGTTTTTGTTGGCGTTCGCCGCTCGACGATCGTTGGTTGAGGATCGTTCGACTCACCTCATCCCGCGTTTGCATCGTGCCTCCAAGATCGAACCATTGCCCCGGCAAGACACGGACTGTCGTCTGCAGATCCTGGAAGTCAACGACACCGCCGACACCTGGCCTGGCGATCCGCGGCATGATCTGCAGCTCGACTTCCTGGCCGATCGCACGGGGACGTACGGCGAAACCGGTGGTGATGTCCTGGAATTGGGTACCTTGCTGGATATGGATATGCCGCTGTGTCAGCGATATCCATTGCTGCGTATACGGCACCGATTGTCCGACACGGATGAACGCCTGCTCGCCCTCCGTGACACTGACGAACTGCGACCCGCTCGCAGTGTAACGACGGCTACCCTGATCGATCTCCACATCGATGCCGTTCTCCCTTGATGGTCGCGGAGCGCCGACCCCTACCGTCACATCGCCGACACGTCCTTGCCCACGGGCGCCGACGGCCGAACGTTCGGAATCCAGCATGTCATCATGACTCACGGTGATGCGCATGGTCTTCCTGGCCACATCCAGTTTGGCCAGCACCTGTTCGATCGCCGCCAACTGGTCTGGCGTCGCCGTGATCATAAGATGGTTATCGAGCGCGCTGACCTTGCCGTCCGGTCCGACCATGGATTCGATCACCGGCAACACATCCTGGGCGAAGCGATATTGCAACGTGAACATCTTGAATTGCGTCGCCGCCTGGACTGCGTGGCTCAGGCACAACAGAAACAGCAACAGCCATAAGCGACGACGCATCATAACCCCAGTTTTCCGCTGCTGAGCGTGTGGGAAGTCGCTTCCAGCAGCTCGTCGAAACGCATGGTGAGCATATTCACCGTTTCCATGTCATCGCTGGCATAGCGGAACCTCGGCTGATCGGCATGGAAGCGCCGCAGATAGTGCTGCTTGTCAGCGAGGATGAAGCTGTCCTTGGCGACCTTGGCTTGATCGTTGGTTTCATAGATGGTCATGGCATGGCCGTAGGTCTTCAACAGGTCGAACAGTCGCGGGCAGCGTCTTGGAAGCTGCTCGGTCTCGTGCAGCACCATGACGAGTCGATTCTGCGGATCTTTGCCGAGGAACGCCTGCAGTCGCTCGAAGCGGCTGACACTCGCATAGTCGCCCTTGGCGAGGTCCTGGTCGAAGATCAGCAGCTCGCGTTCCGCCATGCCGATCAGCAGGTCCGTAGCCGCGTTGTATAGCCCTTCACCGAAGATGATGGTGTCCGGGACCAGTGCATCGTATAGGGTTTCCGCCATGGTTCAGGTCCGCCCGAATCTTAAATAGCCTGCCAAATACCAACTGTGCAACCTTTCCACTAAAACCATATCGGCAAACGCACGCGGCGGCAAGCTTCGACGATCGGCCAGTTCCGTCAAGGCGGCCAGCTCAGGTTCGGCGACATCGACCGATTCGCCGTTCATGTAGAAACGATGGCCATGGAACAGCAATCGGCTTTTGCTATCGAGCCTGACCGCTGAGGTCTGTAGCCGCTTTTGAAACGTCGGCAGCGTCATGGCGCGTGGCGGGTCGAACACTACGTGCGCCTTGGGTTCGGAGAGGTATCGGCCGAGGAATTCCGTCACGTCGGCATGCTGCCAGCGGATAGCGTTGAGCATCTCCGAGACGCGCGCAACCATCGATCCACCGATCTCAGCGGGATGTGACTGCAAGTCGAGATCGGGGTCGTCATACATGCCGGGCACATCGATCCTGTCCTGCAGATAGCCAAGGAACTGGGTGGCCAGCTCTTGTGCGCTGGGCGCACGGAAGCCGATGGAATAGGTCATGCAATCCCCCACCGCGATACCCCAGTGGGCGACATGCGGCGGCAGGTAGAGCATATCGCCGGCTTCCAGCAGGTATTCCTGTTGCGTTTGAAAATCGCTGAGGATACGCAATGGGGCACCCTCGACCAGCGACAGGTCCGCTTGCTGGCTCACACGCCACAATCGCTTGCCCTGCCCTTGCAAGAGGAACACGTCGTAGGAGTCGAAATGCGGACCGACACCGCCGCCATCGGGTGCGTAGCTCACCATGAGATCGTCAAGGCGCGCATGCGGGATGAAATCGAAGCGTTGCAGCAAGGCATCCGCCTCTTCCAGGTGATGGTTGACCTCCTGCACCAGCAAGGTCCAGTCTCTATCCGGCAGAGCGCCGAAGCGCGCTTCATCCAGGGGGCCATGTTCCAGCATCCACCGGCCTTTCTTGTGGAGGACAAGACGGGATTGCACCTCATCCTCACACGCCAAGCCGGCCAATTCCTCCGCACTCAGCAGCCCCCCGAATCCGGGAATGGCGCCGCGCACCAGCAAGGGTTTCTTTTGCCAATATTCCCGCAGGAAGGCTTCCCGCGTCAGCCCGCCGAGCAGCTGTCCATCGTCGTTTTCGACCGTACTTTCACCAGGTGTTTTTTTCATGGCTGCATCATAGCGCATTGCTAATTGGTCTTAGAAATGGGTTAGAATCGAATCAAGTCCATTTTGCAGTCACCCCTGATGCTACAGCCCGGTTCCACCGCACCCGACTTCTCCCTGCCAGATGCTGACATGGAGATGCTGAAACTCTCAAAGCTGCGTGGTAAGAACGTGATCCTGTATTTCTATCCCAAGGACGACACGCCGGGCTGCACCGTCGAAGCCATCGAATTCAGTGACCTCGAGGATGAGTTCATCAAGCAGAATACGGTGATCCTCGGCGTCAGCAAGGATGATTGTCTCAGCCATGCCGCTTTCCGCGACAAGCACGGCCTGGCGATCAACCTGCTGGCCGATGTCGATGGCAAGGTCTGCGAAAAATACGGCGTCTGGCAAGAGAAGGAAAAGGATGGCGTACGCAAGATGGGCATCGTGCGATCGACCTTCGTGATCGATGCCGAGGGCCACATCCGCCATGCCCAGTATGGCGTTGTCGCCAAAGGGCATGCCCATGAGATCCTCGATATCGTCAAGACGCTTTAAAATCAACTTTTTGAAATAGGTAACTCCATCATGCAAATCGCCATGAACACCGTAGTATCCATGACTTATGAACTCCGCGACAGCGAAGGCACCGTGCTCGAATCGAGTGCCGAGCCCGTGAGCTATCTGCATGGCGGCTATGACAACATCTTCCCGCGTGTCGAGGAGGAGTTGCATGGCAAATCCGTCGGCGATACCGTCGAGATCACGCTCGAACCTGCCGATGCCTTCGGTGATTATGATGAAGAACTGGTGCAGATCGAACCGATCGCCGCCTTCCCGACCAAGGACCTCAAAGTCGGCATGCAATTCGAAGGGGAAGACGACACCGGCGATGTGATCCTTTACACCATCACCAACATCGATGACGGCAAAGTCGTCGTTGACGGCAACCACCCCTGGGCTGGCGAGCGCGTCTTGTTCAAGGCCACGGTCACCGGGGTGCGCTCCGCAGGCAAGGAAGAAGTCGAACATGGTCATGTACATGGCCATGGCGGGCACCATCACTGATCGTTGACCGATCGAACAAAAGCACCGCAGGCTGGTGCTTTTGTTTTATGTGACTGATTGGTATAAGTTTTCGTTAACCGCCGATTCCACGCTGTTCAAATAATCATAAGGAATTTGGCGTCCACATGATTGCAGGCCATAATTAGCCTGCAACATTGAGAGGAGAAGTCCGTTGATCAAGCTGTTACGCTGTTCCCTGTTACTAGCCCTGCTATCTGCCGCGCCATTCGCCATAGCAGAGACCAAGATCGGTTATGTACAGATCCAGAACATCATGCAATCGCCCGCATCGCTCGAGGTCGGCAAGAAGCTGCAAAAGGAATTCAGCACCCGTTCAGCCGAGTTGAATCGCCAGAAGAAGCTGGTAGAAGATAAAGCCACCGCGCTGGACAAGGATTCCCTGACCATGTCGGAAGCCGACCGCCGCGCCAAGAACCAGGAGATCTCCAATCAGCGTCTGGACCTGCAACGCAAGGAACGTGAGCTGGCGGAAGATTTCGAGATGCGCAAGAACGAAGAGAAGGCCAAGTTACAGGATCGCGTCAACAAGGCTGTGAACGCCGTCGCCGTCGCGGAAGGCTATGACCTCGTGCTCTATGGCAACGCCGCCTATGCCGGCAAGAAAGCCGACATCACCGACAAGGTGATCAAGGCCATCAAGTAATTCCTAACGGCTGTGGCGGCCGGATACCGGCCTCTACAGCCACCCTTAGCCCTCCCCCTACAACAATCCCTTGAGTTTATAGAGCGCTTCCAGCGCCTGCTTGGGCGTCAGGTCGTCGGGATCCATGGTTTCCAGCACATCCAGGACAGGATGCTCGGCTGGCGCCGGCTCGAGGGCTGGCTGCACGAACATATCGGTTTGCGGCCCGGCAGTGAGATTCTGCTGCTCCAGCTGAGCAAGCTTGCGTTTGGCCGAGGCCACCACGGATTTCGGGATACCGGCAAGCTGCGCCACCTGCAAGCCATAACTCTGGCTGGCCGGGCCATCCTCGACACGATGCAGGAAGACGATGCCCTGCCCGTGCTCGACCGCATCGAGGTGCACATTGGCCGCCTGTTTAAAATCGTCGACCAGGCGCGTCAACTCGAAGTAATGGGTGGCGAACAAGGTGTAGCTGCGATTCTTTTCCAGCAGCTGCTTGGCGACCGCCCATGCCAGGGAAAGTCCGTCGAACGTCGATGTCCCACGACCGATCTCGTCCAGCAAGACCAGACTGTTCGGCGATGCGTTGTGCAGGATGTTGGCCGTTTCGGTCATCTCTACCATGAAGGTGGAACGTCCGCCGGCCAGGTCGTCGGAGGCGCCGATGCGGGTGAATATCCGATCGACAGGACCGAAACGCGCGCTGTCTGCCGGCACGAAACTGCC
>CBFGLF010000060.1:0-10654 GCA_965649545.1 uncultured Methylotenera sp. | reverse complement strand
CGGCGCCGTCAGGCGCGGATGGATGAAGCGATGGGTCTTGCCAGTCCCCAGTAACACCACTTCCGGCTTCAGTTCGGCGATGCGTTCGAAATGCGCCACCGTCAGGCTATCGAAGTCGAGGCCTTTCGAATCAATACCATCCCAGTCTTCGATGACGCGTTCCGGCAGCACGATCAGGCTGCGTTCGTAGCGAATCGTATTGACGGCCACCCAGCCGTCACCGTAACCGGTGATGAGCTGGTTGCCTGCGGCTTGTGTGAGATGCAGTTTCATCGTTGTTTTGATTGGATGATTTTCAGGGATAACAGGCGGCTTTCGTTGCTACATAAGCCCCTGACAATGTAAGATAACACACTTTTTTACCGGCCCCTGCGCCCGAAAATCTCTCCCTATGGACCCGATACTGAAGTCTTCCAAACTCAACAACGTGTGCTACGACATTCGCGGCCCGGTGTTGGCGCGTGCGCGCGAAATGGAAGAAGAGGGCCAGCGCATCATCAAGTTGAACATCGGCAACCCCGCACCGTTCGGCTTCGAGGCGCCTGAAGAGATCCTGCAGGACGTGATCCGCAACATGGATCAGGCTTCCGGTTATACCGATTCCAAAGGCCTGTTCGCCGCGCGCAAGGCGATCATGCATTACACCCAGCAGAAGAAGATCGCTGGCGTGACCATCGACGACATCATCATCGGCAACGGCGTCTCCGAGCTGATCGTGATGGCGATGCAGGCTTTGCTGAACAACGGCGACCAGATCCTGGTGCCGGCACCGGATTACCCGCTGTGGACGGCGGCCGTGACGCTGGCCGGCGGTACGCCACGCCACTACATCTGTGACGAGGAGTCGGGCTGGCTGCCGGACCTGAAGGATATCGAATCCAAGATCACCGCCAACACGCGCGGCATCGTCATCATCAACCCGAACAACCCGACCGGCGCTTTGTACCCCAAGGAGACGCTGGAAGGCATCATCGAGATCGCACGTCACCACAAGCTGGTGGTGTTCGCCGACGAGATCTACGACAAGGTGCTGTACGACGGCAACACGCATACTTCGATCGCCTCGCTGGCGGACGATGTGCTGTTCGTGACCTTCAACGGCCTTTCCAAGAACTACCGGACCTGCGGCTACCGTGCCGGCTGGCTGGTGGTGTCGGGCGAGAAGAAACACGCCAACGATTACATCGAAGGCCTCAACATGCTGGCTTCCATGCGTCTGTGCGCCAACGTGCCGGGGCAGCTGGCGATCCAGACCGCACTGGGCGGCTACCAGAGCATCAACGACCTGGTCGCGCCGAGCGGACGCCTGTGCAAGCAGCGCGACCTCGCTTACAAGCTGTTGACCGAGATCCCCGGGGTGACCTGTACCAAGCCGGCAGCGGCCATGTACCTGTTCCCCAAGCTCGACCCCAAGATCTACCCGATCAAGGACGACCAGCAGTTCATCCTCGACCTCCTGCTGGAAGAGAAGGTCTTGCTGGTACAGGGCAGCGGGTTCAACTGGAAGACGCCTGACCATTTCCGCGTGGTGTTCCTGCCGAATGTGGACGACCTGACGGAAGCGATCAGCCGCATCGCGCGCTTCCTCAAGGCCTACCGCATGAAGCATGGCGCCAAGGCATAAGTCGTAACGAATCTCATAGTGGGTAATCAAGGCATGACAATCAAAGTAGGCTTGCTGGGCATCGGCACCGTCGGTGGCGGTACGTTCACCGTGTTGAAACGCAACCAGCAGGAGATCCAGCGCCGCACCGGCAAGACCATCGAGATCGTCAAGGTCGCCGACCGCAATCTGGAGCTGGCTCGCAAGGTGACGGAAGGCAAGGTCGAGGTCACCGATGACGCGTTCAGCGTGGTCAACGACCCCAACGTCGATGTCGTGGTCGAGTTGATCGGCGGCTACGGTATCGCCAAGGACCTCGTGCTCAAGGCCATCGAGAACGGCAAGCATGTGGTCACCGCCAACAAGGCGCTGATTGCTTTGCACGGCAGCGAGATCTTCGCCGCTGCCCAGAAGAAGGGCGTCATCGTCGCTTTCGAAGCGGCTGTGGCCGGCGGTATCCCCATCATCAAGGCGCTACGTGAAGGCCTGGCCGCGAACCGTATCGAATGGATCGCCGGCATCATCAACGGCACCACCAATTTCATCCTCAGCGAGATGCGCGAGAAAGGCCTGGCCTTTGCCGACGTGCTGGGTGAGGCGCAACGCCTGGGTTACGCGGAAGCCGACCCGACCTTCGACGTCGAAGGCATCGACGCCGCGCACAAGCTCACCATCCTCTCCGCCATCGGGTTCGGTATCCCGACGCAGTTCGACAAGGCGTACACGGAAGGCATCACCAAATTCGAGAGCAAGGATATCCGCTACGCCGAAGAACTCGGCTACCGCGTGAAACTGCTGGGCATCACCAAGCGCACCGCGGCCGGTGTCGAGTTGCGCGTGCACCCGACCTTGATTCCTGAGAAGCGCCTGGTGGCGAACGTCAACGGCGCCATGAATGCCGTGGTGGTGAAGGGCGATGCCGTCGGCCCGACGCTGTATTACGGCGCGGGTGCCGGCGCCGAGCCGACCGCCAGTGCCGTGGTCGCCGACCTCATCGATGTGGCCCGCCTGGCATCGGCTTCCGCTGAACAGCGCGTGCCTTACCTGGGCTTCCAGCCGGACCAGATGGCTGACTTGCCTATCCTGCCCATCGGCGAGATCGAGAGTGCCTACTACCTGCGCATGCGCGCGCTGGACAAGCCGGGCGTGCTGGCCGAAGTCACCAAGATCCTCGGTGACCGCGACATCTCCATCGATGCCATGATGCAGAAAGAGCCGGACGAGAACGAGACCGAGGCGGATATCATCATCCTCACGCACGTGACCAAAGAGAAGAACATGGATGCCGCCATCGCGGCGATCGAGGCATTGGCTGCGATCGACGGCAAGCTGACGCGCATCCGCATGGAAGAGTTAAGCAAATAAGATGAAGTATATTTCGACCCGCGGGCAATCGCCTGCTATCACCTTCAGCGAGATCCTGCTCGGCGGCCTGGCCCCGGACGGCGGTCTTTACCTGCCGGAATCGTATCCGCAGTTCAGCGACGCCGACCTCACCGCCATGCGCGGCATGAATTACCGTGACCTGGCTTTCGCCATCCTCTCGCGCCTGGTCGACGACATGCCGGCTAGCGACCTGAAGGCCATCGTCGACAAGACCTATGTGCCGGAAGTCTATTGCCACACGCGCCACGGCCAGGTTGCGACGGACATCACGCCGACCCTGAAGCTGGAGGACAACCTCTACCTGCTGTCGCTCTCCAACGGCCCGACGCTGGCGTTCAAGGACATGGCCATGCAGCTGCTCGGCAACCTGTTCGAGTACGTGCTGGCGAAGAAGGGCCAGGAGACCAATATCCTGGGCGCGACCTCGGGCGATACCGGCTCCGCCGCGGAATACGCGATGCGCGGCAAGAAGGGCATCAAGGTCTTCATGCTGTCGCCGCACCAGAAGATGAGCCGTTTCCAGACCGCGCAGATGTTCAGCCTGCAGGATGAGAACATCTTCAACATCGCCGTGAAGGGCGTGTTCGACGATGCGCAGGACGTGGTCAAGGCAGTCTCCAACGACCACGCCTTCAAGGCCGAGTACAAGATCGGCGCGGTCAATTCCATCAACTGGGCCCGTGTCGCGGCGCAGGTGGTGTACTACTTCAAGGGTTACTTCGCAGTCACTAAAGCCAACAGCGAACAAGTGAGTTTCGCCGTGCCTTCCGGCAACTTCGGCAATGTCTGCGCCGGCCACATCGCCCGCATGATGGGCCTGCCGATCAAGAAGCTGGTGGTCGCCACCAACGAGAACGACGTGCTCGACGAGTTCTTCCGCACCGGTGTCTACCGTCCGCGCGGCTCGGCCAACACCTACCATACCTCCAGCCCGTCCATGGACATCAGCAAGGCGTCCAACTTCGAGCGCTTCGTGTTCGATCTGGTCGGCCGCGATGCCGCCAAGGTGCGCGAGCTGTGGAGCAAGGTCGATAACGGCGGTGCGTTCGATCTCAATGCCGACGGCTATTTCGCCAAGGTCGCCGACTACGGGTTCGTCTCCGGCGCCAGCAGCCATGCGCATCGCATGAAGACCATCCGCTGGGTCAACGAGCAATATGGCGTCACCATCGACACCCATACTGCCGACGGCCTCAAGGTGGCGCTGGAATACCGCGAGCCCGATGTGCCGATGGTCGTCCTCGAGACCGCCTTGCCGGCCAAGTTCGAAGAAGCGATCGTCGAAGCCCTCGGCCACAAGCCTGAGCGCCCAGCCGATCTTGTGGGTCTGGAAGACCTGCCGCAACGATTCGAAGTGATGGAGGCCGACGTCGCCGCCATCAAGCAGTTCATCCGCGACCACAGCCACTAGGAGCCATACCATGAAGGTCTACCACGACTTGTTGCGCCACGTACTCGAACACGGCCACAAGAAGGAAGACCGAACAGGGACTGGCACCTATTCGGTCTTCGGTTACCAGATGCGTTTCGATCTGGCCGAAGGCTTCCCGCTGCTGACCACCAAGAAGGTCCATCTCAAATCCATCATCCACGAATTGCTGTGGTTCCTGCAGGGCAGCACCAACATCGCCTATCTCAAGGAACACGGCGTGACCATCTGGGACGAGTGGGCGGATGAGAACGGCAACCTGGGCCCGGTCTACGGTTACCAGTGGCGCAACTGGCCGAAGCCGGACGGCAGCCACATCGACCAGATCACGCAGGTGGTCGAGAGCATCAAGAAGAACCCGGATTCGCGCCGCCTCATCGTCTCCGCCTGGAACGTGGCGGATGTCGACAAGATGAAGCTGCCGCCATGCCATGCCTTCTTCCAGTTCTATGTGGCGGACGGCAAGCTCTCCTGCCAGCTCTACCAGCGCAGCGCCGATATCTTCCTCGGTGTGCCCTTCAACATCGCTTCTTATGCGCTGTTGACCATGATGGTGGCGCAGGTGTGCGGCCTCAAGCTGGGGGATTTCGTGCACACCCTGGGGGATGCCCATATCTACCTCAACCATCTGGATCAGGTGAACGAACAGCTTTCGCGCACTCCGCGTGCGCTGCCGACCATGCGCATCAACCCCGATGTGAAGGATATCTTCGGCTTCAGATTCGAGGATTTCACGCTCGAGAATTACGACCCGCACCCACCGATCAAGGCCCCAGTCGCCGTCTAAAGACGCCCCTGTAATTGTGGTGCGAAAAAAAGTGATGCACGGCTTTTCTAAGCCGTTGCAGCGCTGTTTTCCTGTGCTATAGTGCCCCTACAACAAGAAATTCATAATAAATATAAGTGGTTGGGGGAGAAGTCATCATCAGACGTTCTGTACTGTCTGCTGGTACCGTGGGGCTTGTCGCATTCCTTTCGTTCCTGAGCTTGATCTGCAGCGCGGTCGCGCGCGCTGAAAGCACCAAGACATCCGAATTACTTGAAATGCCTCTGGACAATCTGCTGGGACTCGAAGTCGTCAGCGCGTCCACCTATGCGCAGCCGCTCAAGCATGCGCCATCCTCGTCCGTCATCGTCACTTCGCAGGATATCCGCACCTACGGCTATCGCACGCTAGCCGATGTGCTGGCCAGCATGCCCGGCCTCTATATCAGCAACGACCGCAGCTGGGAGTATGTCGGCGTCCGCGGCTTCTCGCGTCCCGGCGATTACAACTCCCGCGTGTTGCTGATGGTCGACGGCATGCGCACCAACGACAACATCTACAACCAGGCCTACATCGGCAACGATTTCCTGGTGGACCTCGACCTGGTCGAGCGGGTCGAATTCTCGCCTGGGCCGGGCGCTTCGATCTATGGCGATAACGCCTTCCTCGGGGTGATCAACGTCGTCACCAAGAAAGCGCGCGACATGAAAGGCGTCGCTACCACGGCGGAGCTGAGCCGCTATCGCGGCTACAAGGGCAGCGTGCGCTATGGCGGCGAGTTCGATAACGGGGCCGAACTCATCCTGTCGGCGACCGCGTCGGATACGGCAGGCCGGGATTGGCGTTACCCCGAGTTCCCGGGCAAGGCGCGCGATATGGATGGCGAGGACTTCAGCAAGGTGTTCGGCAAGTTCTCGTTCGAGGGGTTGACGCTGGAAGTTGGCCGCATGCGCCGCGACAAGAACAACCCGACCGCGCCGTTCGGCACCAACTTCAACGACCCGCGTTACGAGACCCGCGATACGCATACCTTCGCCAGCGCGACCTTTGAGCACGCACTCTCGGACACCTTGCAGATGCGCCTGCACGCCAACCACGGGCGTTTCGATTATGAAGGGCATTACCCGTCGACACTGATGAACATCGACCGCACGCACGGGGTGCGTAACATCATCGAAGGGCGCCTGACCAGCACTGCTTTTGAAGGCCACAAGATCGTCACCGGCATCGAGTACATCCGCGACGCACGGCTCGATATGGTCAACTTCGACGTGGCGCCTGCCCAGATCCTGCTGCGCGAGCGTCGTGACGCGGACAAGTTCGGCATCTACTTGCAGGACGAGATCCGCCTGCATCAGAAATGGTTGCTCAACGCGGGCTTGCGTTACGACCACTACGACAGCTTCGGCGGTACGGTGAACCCAAGGCTAGCGCTGATCCACCAGGCCACTGCCAGCGATACCTTCAAGCTGATCTACGGCCGTGCGTTCCGCGCCCCGAACGCCTACGAGCAGTTCTACGGCAGCACGACCATGGGCGCCGCCCAGAAAGGCAACCCCGACCTGCAACCCGAGATCATGCAGAGTTACGAAGCGACCTGGGACACCGCGCTGAACAGCCAGTGGCGCGCCAAGGCCGGCGTGTTCCATTACCGCATCAAGGACACCATCGGCCAGGAGCTTGATCCGGTCGATAACCTCTGGGTGTTCCGTAACCTCGGCCGCGTGCGCACCAACGGCGCAGAGATCGGGCTCGAGGGGCTGTGGTTGAACGGCATACGCCTCAAGTCCAGCGTCACTTATCAGGACGCACGCGAGACCGAGACCGACGACTGGCTGGTCAACTCGCCGCGATTGCTGGCCAAGCTCGGGCTATCCGGCCGTATCCACGGCGAATGGCTGGCGGGTGCCGAAGTCCAGCATATCGGTACACGCCGTACCATGGCGAACGAGACGGGCAGCGCCACGCTCGCCAATCTCACCGTGAGCCATCGCGACCTGTTGCCCGGCCTCGACTTGTCGGTGGGGCTCTACAACCTGTTCGACAAGCGCTATGCCGCGCCGTCGGACCTGGTGAACCTGCAGGATGCCTTGCGTCAGGATGGCCGCATGTTCCGCATCAAGCTGGATTACAGGTTCTAGCGCATGCGAGGCTGCATCAAATCATTGCTGGTCGCCGTGTTGCTCTGGGGTTCACCAACCGTGACCGCAGCCCCGATCCAGGAGTACGAACTGAAGACGGCCTTTCTCTATAACTTCGTCCTCTTCACACAGTGGCAAAACGAGAACGCCGCGGATAGCAGTCCTTACATCACCGTGTGCACCATCGGCCAGGACCCGTTCGGGCCGGTGCTGGAACAATTGCAAGGCAGGAAGATCCGCGAGAAACGGCTGGTGCTCAAGCGTGAGATCAGCCTCGATCAGGTGCGCGATTGCCATCTGCTATACATCAGTGCCAACGAACCGGAAAATTTGGCTAGAATACGGGAACAGTTGCAGGACGCCAGCGTGTTGACTGTCAGCGATTTGAACCCAGCTTCTACTGAAAGAACCATCGTCAATATGAGCATCGATAATAAACGTCTGGTATTTGATATCGACATGATGGCTGTGAAACAGGCCAGACTCGTCATGAGTTCCAAGCTGTTGCGCCTTGCACGGCGCGTCTACTAAGTTCCGATGACCGCCAGCAACTCGCCTCAGGCGGCTGCGCCAGCGCTCAGCAAGCTGCATATCCTGGCGCTCGGCTTCGCGCTGCTGATGGCCAGCGTCTGCCTGATCCTGGTGGAGTACGCTTCCTTGCGCAGCAGCCTCGCTGCCGGCGTGGAAGTGCAGATGCGCATCGTGGCGGGCAACAGCGTCGGCGCAATGATGTTCAAGGATAACGCCGCCGCGGACGAGATATTGTCCAGCCTGTCCGCCTCGTCGGATATCGACGCGGCCGCCCTTTACGACGCCAGTGACGCCCGATTCGCCGAATACACCCGGGTGCAAGTCCAGCCGGAGTTCCAGACCCCACTGACCGCCGACGACCCCAAGCACAAGGCAGGATTGAGGCATATCGACTTCTGGCAGCCGGTGGTCTATGCCGGCAACCGCATCGGCATGCTGTACGTGCGTGCCAACCTCACCAAACTCTATCGCCAGCTCGCCTGGTATATCGCGACCACCAGCATGGTCATGCTCATGACACTGTTCGCCGCCGCCATCCTGCTCGGGCGCCTGCAGCGTGCGGTGGTCCATGCCGAGGAACGCGTCGGTTACCTGGTGAATTACGATACGGTGACGCACCTGCCCAACCGCTACGCCTTCAACCAGCGTTTCCAGTCGCTGCTGGACGAGGCCAAAGCGACGCAAAGCCGGCTGGCGCTGCTGGTGCTCGATCTGGATGACTTCAAGCTCATCAACGACACCCTTGGTCATCATGTCGGCGACAGCCTGTTGCGCGTGGTCGCGCAACGGCTGATGTCGGTGGTGCGGCATGAGGATGTCATCTACCGCGTCGGCGGTGACGAGTTCGCCATGATCCTCAGCCATGCCGAGGACGTCGAGCGTGTCGAGGTCATCGCGCAGAAATTCATCCATGCCCTCGCTGAACCGCTGGTGGTCGACGAGCGCAATTTCTATATCGGCGTCAGCATCGGCGCCAGTATCTTCCCGGACGACGGTAACGATGTGGCGCACCTGCTGCGCGACGCCGATGCCGCCATGTACCATGCCAAGAGCCGCGGCAAGAACAATTTCCAGATGTTCTCCGAAGAGATGCATCACAAGAGTTCGACGCGCCTCAACCTGGAAAGCGAACTGCGCATCGCGATGGAGCAGCAGCAGTTCGAGCTGCATTACCAGCCGCAGGTCGATCTCATCAGCCGCAAGCTGGTAGGTGCAGAAGCCCTGATCCGCTGGCGGCATCCTACCCGCGGGCTGCTGTACCCCAACGACTTCATCCCGATCGCGGAAGAGACCGGCCTCATCGGCAGCATCGGCAACTGGGTGCTGCGCACCGCATGCCAGCAGGCGAAATCCTGGCAGGAGCAGCGTTTCAGGCCGATCCGCGTGAGCGTCAACCTGTCCGGTCGTCAGTTCCGCGAAGATACCCTGGTCGAATCCATCACCACCATCCTGCACGAGACCGAGATGGATCCCGATATGCTGGAACTGGAGATCACGGAGAGCGTGCTGATGGACAATGCCGAGACCACGGTGGCCCGCCTGAAAGAATTACGTGCAATGGGGATGCATCTCGCCATCGACGATTTCGGCACCGGCTATTCTTCCATGGCGTATCTCAAGCGCTTCCCGGTCGAGCGCCTGAAGATCGACCGTAGCTTCATCCGCGATATCCCCCAGGATTCGGATGATGTGGCGATCACCGTCGCCACCATCCAGATGGCGCACAGCCTAAAGCTCGAGGTGGTGGCGGAAGGCATCGAGACCCTGGCCCAGACCGAATTCCTTTGCGACCAGCGATGCGATGTCGGGCAGGGCTTCCTGTTCAGCCAGTCGCTGGATCAGCAACAGATGACTGACCTGCTACGCTCCGGCAAGACACTCTGATCCTTCAATAAGCATTGCTGGCATCACCCTTGCTAGGAATGGGTATCCCAACCCAAACGTTCGCAAGGAGTCCGTATGAAATTCACCCACGCAAGTCTCGCACTGGCCATCATGGCTGTCACCTATCCGGCGCACGCCGATCACCACGCGTTCCCCAAGACCAAAGTCAGCATCGAGAAGTGCGTGCAGGCGGCGCTCAAGGTCAAGCCCGGCATGATCGTCAAGTCCGAACTCAAGATGGAGAAACAGGTGCCGATGTACGAATTCGACATCGAATCCGCCGACGGCAAGGCCTGGGACGTCGAATGCAATGCCCTGACCGGCAAGATCGTGGAAATCGAGGAAGAGGTGGCCAGTGCCGAGGATGCGCAGTTCAAGGCCAAAGCGAAAGTGAGCGAGGCCGACGCGCGCAAAACCGCACTGGAAGCCTATCCGGGCGAGATCATCGAAGTCGAGTATGAGATCGAACCCGATGGCGCCGCCAGCTACGAGTTCGATATCAAGACCAAGGATGGCAAGGAGATGAAGGTCGAAGTCGATGCCACCAGCGGCAAGATCGTCGAAGCCAACAGTGAGATCTACCAGATCGGCAAGGAGTGATCTAGTAGGTTAAGTTCACTAGGCAGGCAACATGCAGGCTACTGACAGCCACCAACTGGTGGCTGTCAGTAGCCTATTGCTACATAAAACCCTCAAATCGGGAATTTTACTGATTCCCGATTCCGCGCAAATCCCTACAATCCGTTCCCAATATTCTCACCCCATGCGTCTGGTCTTTTTGCAATGAGCCTCAAACTACTGCTTAACCTGATGATCACCGCCTTGATGGCGCTGATGCTGCTCGGCGGCACCCTCATGACCATCCATAACGCGCATGACGATATCCGTGCGGAGGTCGAATCGACGGCAGCCAT
>CBFGLF010000059.1:0-10984 GCA_965649545.1 uncultured Methylotenera sp. | reverse complement strand
GGACGAAAGGGTTTGCCCGCACGGGTCAGGCCTTCAATGATGATCTCGTTCGCCAGGGGCGGTGTGTCGTTGCTCATGATGCGTTCTTCTGCGTATCCGTTGGTATTCAACGGATTATATCAGGCTGTCAGTCGATGTATTCAAACACCTTGACCACGCGGTAGACGCCATCGGTTCCACTGGCGATCTCGACGGCATCCTCTGCTTCCTGCTTGGTCACAAGACCCATCAGGTAGACCACGGAGGATTCGGTGACCACCTTGACGTAGTTGGCAGGGAATCGGCCTTCCTTCAACATGCGTGCCTTGACCTTGGAGGTCACGTAGGCGTCGTTGTTGCGATTGCTGATGGTGCTTTTCATGTCGATCGCCAGCTCGTTGGTCACGTGCTTGACGTTATCCACTGCCTTGACGATGGCTTCGGCCTTGGCCTTCGTGGCCTCGTCATCGGCTTCGCCGGTGATCAGCACATTGCGGTTATAGCTGGTGACGTTGACATGGATCTTGTCGCCGAGCTGGTCCTTGATGTTCTTCTCCGCCTTGATCTCGATGCCCTGGTCTTCAATGTAGATGCCGGACGTACGACGGTCGGCGGCCATCACGCCACCTGCGGCTGCGCCACCGACGACCGCCGGCAAACAAGCGGTGAGTTGGGTCGCCATCAGGATGACCAGTGCGGATTGCGTCAGCGCCGCTTTGAGATTTGCTTGCATCAGTGTGCTCCTGCCTTGTATGAGTGTCTTGGGTTGGTGGCGCAGGATAGCGCGCCTTTATACTGGAATCGATAGTCCATTTGGATCGGTATTATATGGATAGCCTGGCGCATGGGAAGTTCACTCCATGGGACAGTGCCTGCGCTAGGCCATGCCGATTCGATCCCCCGCATGTTCAGAATGCGTTCCTGAGCCATTCGATCCCATCCGTGGACAGGCTGGACATGATGATGGCATCGAAGCGACTGTTCTTCTCGCCATGTTGCTGCATGTAATGCTGCGCGGTGACGATCAGCCTTTTCTGTTTGGCTGGTGTGATGCTCTCCGCGGCACTGCCGAAGTTCGGGTTGCTGCGCATGCGTACCTCAACGAACACCAGCGTCGGCCCATCCTGCATGATGAGGTCGATCTCGCCAAAGCGACAGCGATAGTTGCTCGTGAGTAATTTGAGCCCGTGTCGTTTCAGATAGCTGGCTGCCAGATCTTCCGCCAGCTGTCCGGATGGATTCAAGGCGATCTTTCCAGCACGACCCCGGTCGGGGAGAACCGTCCGACCGCTGACTCCCGGCTGACTTCACCCTTGGGCGAGATGCGCAGTTTGCCTGTGAGTCCGTTGATGGTCGCCGACTGGGTCGGGGCGGTACTCAAGTGCAGCATGATCGCGTAGGCATCGGCGCCTAGCGCGAACCAGCGTTGCATCTCCCCAGGCGGGAGCTCTGCGGCGGCGGCTCGATAGCCCTTGAACGCGGCGTTATCAGGATCGATGATCCATGGCAGGTCGACGAACCGTACGGCGTTCATGACATGATCCGCGGCGTCGAAAGCCAGGCCCGAATAGATGTGCGAGATACCGAAGGTCGGGGTGCCGGCATCGAGGAATGGTCGGATGGCCCTGGCTTCTTCCGCGTTCGCACAGAAGAAGATGAAGTCGGCTGGCCGTGCCTTGATCTCCTCACGTACCTCGCCTAAGGCCTTGGTCTCACCGGGGCCCGTCTGGATCAGGATCTCGCCGCCATCTTGCTGCCAGGCATCATGAAAGGCCTTGGCGGTACGTGCGGCGACCGGACTGCCGCTCGATACGATGGTCGCGGTTTGCATGCCGGCGTTGCGTGCGAGCCTGACGATCTGGGCGACCTCGGATTCGATCGACAGGCCGAAGCTAAAGAAGCCTGCATTCGCCGCAGTGGCCTCAGGCTGATTGAGGGCGAGGGTAAGCGGCGGGTTGTCCTGACGTGCTGCCGTGGTCGTAGCCAATGCCGTCGATTCGTCCCGGGTCAACGGGCCCAGTACATACGCGGCGCCTTCGCTAATGGCCTTGGCATAGACGTTCTCGATCTCTTCCTTGCTGCCGTTGGTCGCATAGATCCTGACTTCATTGCCGTCTCCATGCTGGCTCTGCGCGGCCACGAACCCTCGCTCGATCGCGTCCGAAGCGGGGTAGAAGCTCTCGACACCGAAAGGCAGCAACAGGGCGATCGGGCCTTGGAGCTGTTTGGCGGATGGGGCTGGTTTAGCGTCTGCTTTCGAGAGCTGGCCAGCATTGCTGGTAGCGGCAATCGCGGGCTCGGCGCCGAATTGGCGTTTGGCGAAAGCCCGTGCCTCATGATCAGGGTATGCCTTGCGCCAACCGCTGATGGCGGCGGGGTCATCGGCGAGCGACTGCGCTGCCAGGGCGAGGTCGATCCAGCCCTGAATGGTGGTGTCATAGCTCTCCCCGCGGATATCGATCAGGTCGCCGCGGCTGGATCGGTTCAAGAGTTGCCAGATACGCTGGTCGTTCTGCTCGATCGCCTTGGCTTCGACCAGATGATCGGCGGCCTTGGCGTATTGCTCGAGCGCACGCAGGAGATCGGGCTGGTTCTCATAGGCTAGACCGAGGCTTGCGTGTAAACTTGCGAGGGCCGGTTTGGTCAGCGATCGATTGGCTTGCAGCGGTAATAACAAGCGGAACGCCTGGTCGAAATCTCCCTGTGCCGCAGCGATATTGCCGGCCAGCAATTTGGCATACGCGGATTGGGCTGGGATGCGATTCTGCGACAACTGGGCACACGCCAGATCCGCAGCCTGCAGGCAGGTCTGTCCTTCGAGGAACACCGATTCGGGCGTGCGTTTCGCCCCCTGATTCTTTGCATCCCCGGTGTCTGCGGCTTGCAGGCCGGTGATGAATACACAATGCAGTAACAGAAAGGCGAGTAGACGTTGAGCCATAGCGGCACATTATATGTGGTAGCCACGCCGATTGGAAACCTGCAGGACATCACCCTGCGTGCGCTGGAGGTGCTCAGGACAGTGGACGCCATCGCAGCGGAGGATACCCGCCACACCTCGGGATTGCTTGCCCATTTTGCGATCCAGAAGAAGCTTATCGCGGTGCACGAGCACAACGAACATAAGTCCGCCGAGTTGCTGTTGCATCGCCTGCAGACCGGCGAGTCCATCGCGCTGGTGACCGATGCCGGGACGCCGGGTATCAGCGACCCTGGTGCAGTGGTCGTCGACAAGGTGCGTGATGCAGGCATCACCATCGTGCCGATCCCCGGGGCCAGTGCGGTGATCACGGCACTTTCCGCAGCCGGCATCCTTACCCCGGGGTTCACGTTCTACGGCTTCCTGCCGGCCAGCGGCGCACAACGCCGACGTGCACTGGAAGGCTTGAAACCCTTGCCCAGCACCCTGGTGTTCTATGAAGCGCCGCATCGTGTGCTGGAGAGCGTGGCGGACATGGCGAACATACTGGGCGGTGAACGTCGCCTGACCATCGCACGCGAGCTCACCAAGACCTTCGAGACCTTCCATCGCTGTGTGCTCGGCGCAGCCACCGCCTGGCTGGAAAGCGACAGCAACCAGCAGCGGGGTGAGTTCGTGCTGTTGGTAGAACCGGCACCGGAAAAGCCATTGGAAGGTATCGGCGAGGAAGCTGAACGCATCCTCAAGCTCCTGATGGCCGATCTTCCGCTCAAGCAAGCGGTAAAATTGGCCACCGAGATCACCGGTTTGAAAAAAAACGCCTTATACGATTTTGCACTGACATTACAATCCCGAGACCATGAATAAACTGACCATCACCCGTCCTGATGACTGGCACTTGCACCTGCGCGATGGCGATGCCTTGCGCTCCGTGCTGCCGGATACGGCCCGACAATTCGCGCGCGCCATCGTCATGCCTAACCTGAGGCCACCTGTCACCACGACCGCGCATGCCGCCGCTTATCGCCAGCGCATCGTCGACGCTGTGCCGCCTGGCCGCAAGTTCGAGCCGTTGATGACGCTCTATCTCACCGACAACACCCCCGTGCAGGAGATCGCCGAAGCCAAGGCCAGCGGTTTCATCCATGGGGTGAAGCTCTATCCTGCCGGAGCTACCACCAATTCCGATTCCGGGGTCACCAGTCTCGATAGATGCGGTGCCGCACTGGCCGCCATGGAAAAACACGGCATGCCGCTACTGGTCCATGCCGAGGTGACCGATGCCGATATCGATGTCTTCGACCGCGAGCGGGTGTTCATCGACCGCCACATGCGCCCTTTGGTCGAGCGCTATCCTGGATTGAAGGTGGTGTTCGAGCACATCACCACCCGGGATGCGGCCGAGTTCGTGGCCGCTGCCCCTGCACATATCGGTGCCACCATCACCGCCCACCACCTGTTGATGAACCGCAATGCCATGTTCGCCGGCGGCATGCGCCCCCACCATTACTGCTTGCCCGTATTGAAACGCGAAGAACATCGCCTGGCGCTGGTGCGTGCGGCGACCTCAGGTAGCGCCAAGTTCTTCCTCGGTACGGACAGTGCTCCGCACCCCAAGTCGGCCAAGGAGTCGGCTTGCGGCTGCGCCGGCATGTACACCGCGCATGCTGCGATCGAGTTATATGCCGAGGTGTTCGAGCAGGCCAACGCGCTCGATAAGCTCGAGGCTTTCGCCAGCTTTTACGGGGCGGATTTCTACGGCTTGCCGCGCAACCAAGACCGCATCACCCTGTTGAAGGAAAGCTGGACCGTGGCTGACGAACTGCAGCTGGGGGCGGAATCGCTGGTGCCGTTCCGTGCCGGGCAAACGATCGCCTGGAAACTGCAGGACTAGTCATGCAACGGCCGGTCGCAAGCGCCTTCCAGCCGCCGCAGCGTATCCTGCTGGGGCCAGGCCCATCCGATGTCCATCCACGTGTGCTGGCGGCCATGGCAAGACCGACTATCGGCCATCTGGATCCCCGTTTCACCGACATGCTGGAGGACTTGAAGGCGCTCACGCGCTATGCCTTCCAAACCGATAACGAGCTGACTTTCGCGCTCTCTGCACCGGGCATGGTCGGTATGGAGACCTGTTTCGTCAATCTGGTCGAACCCGGCGACAAGGTCATCGTATGCAGTAACGGCGTATTCGGTCGGCGCATGATCGAGAACGTCTTGCGTTGTCGGGGTGAGCTTGTCACCGTGGAAGATGACTGGGGTAAGCCGGTCGATCCGCAGAAACTGGAGGACGCGCTCAAGCGCCATCCCGATACCAAGGTGGTCGCTTTCGTGCATGCCGAGACCTCCACCGGGGCCCAGTCCGACGTCAAAACGCTGGCGGAGATCGCGCGGCGTCATGGCGCGTTGGTCATCTGCGATACCGTGACCTCGCTCGGCTGCACGCCTGTCATGGTGGATGCATGGGGCCTGGACGCCGTCTACTCGGCCAGCCAGAAGGGTTTGTCCTGCACGCCGGGGCTGTCGCCCGTGACCTTTGGTGAGCGGGCGGTCGCCAGGATCAAAGCGCGTCAATCGCCTGTGCAAAGCTGGTTCATGGACCTCGGACTGGTCATGAGTTACTGGGGTGGCAGCGACAAGACGGCCAAGCGCACCTACCATCACACGGCGCCCATCAATGCCCTCTACGGACTGCACGAATCGCTCGTCATGCTAGCGGAAGAAGGGCTGGAGGCGCGTTGGCAACGACATCGTGAGATGCACGGATTGCTGATGGACGGGCTGGAGCGATTGGGGCTGACGCTGCTGGTGGCAGCGCCTCACCGCTTGCCTCAGCTCAACACCGTGGTCGTGCCGCCGGGTATCGACGAAGCGCGGTTGCGCGCAGACCTGCTCACGCACCATGGCATCGAGATCGGTGCGGGCTTGGGCGAATTGGCCGGCAAGACCGTGCGCATCGGGCTCATGGGCACCAGCGCCACTCGCCGGAATGTCGAAACCTGCCTGGCGGCACTCGAGGCGGTATTGGCAACGCAAAATTGGAGAGTATGATACGAGCGTTGTATCAGTTTGGCTGGATAACTAAAACTACGAGGTCATCATGCTGTTTGCACTCTATTTTCTGGTTGCGGTCATTGCAATCATTTTGCATTTCACGGGGCATCTTGAACGCTGGGGAATGGAATGGATCGTGATCGTGCTTGCCATCACGGTATTCCCTGCCGTTATCTATCTGTAATACACGGCTCGTCCTGTATCGCACATCTCGCCTAGGCGGGTTTAGCGTCATGCCGTTCAGGCTGGCGTGGTAAAATAAGCTTGAAGCTGGCCAGACAGTCGCCGCCTGTGCGAACAGGGGGAGGAAAGTCCGGGCTCCGCAGAGCGGGATGACGGCTAACGGCCGTACGCCGTGAGGCGAGGAACAGGGCCACAGAGACGAGTAAACCGCAAGGTGGACGTGAAACGCGGTAACCTCCATCCGGAGCAAAGCCAAATAGGGTAGCGATAGCGTGGCTCGCGCTGCTACCGGGTAGGCTGCTCGAGCGCACGAGCAATCGTGCGCCTAGATGAATGACTGTCGCCCACAGCAATGTGGGAACAGAACCCGGCTTATCGGCCAGCTTCTCCTTCCCCTGATTATTCGCACTACATCGATTCAATGCCCTCTGTCATTGTGCTCATAAAGCACTTTCACTTAATTTGCTATCCCCTTCATTATTAAGGATAAAATTTTCATTAGCAAAATTACCTAAGTCATTGTCCTGTAAAGGAAAAATCACCAAAAAGGGCTTGCATGGCCCTTTTTTTTTAACTATAGTGGGGGCCAGTGGAGAAAAGTGGAGTTTTGTGGGGAATTGCTGATCGAAGCTAAGGGCGGTCAGCAGTTCCTCCTGTTATTCCACATCAATAAAGGGGCCTCATGTTTCGCGGTGCAACATCTCTGAATCTGGATGCCAAAGGTAGGCTGGCGGTGCCGTCCAAGCACCGCGATGCCCTGCTTGCGCAATGCGCAGGCCATCTTGTGCTGACCGCGCATCCGCATCGTTGCCTGCTACTTTACCCTCAGCCCGCCTGGGAACCGATCCAGGCGAAGATGATGGCCCTCTCCAGTTTCGACAAACAATCCAGCAAACTGCAACGCATGCTCGTCGGCTTCGCCGAGGACATCGAACTCGATACGGCGGGTCGCCTGCTGGTGTCGCCCGTACTGCGCGAGTTCGCCGGCCTGGAGAAACAGGCCATGCTGGTCGGGCAAGGCAGTCACTTTGAATTGTGGAACCTCGACGCCTGGCGCGCCCAACTCGAGGGCGTATTGGCCGGTGACGATATGGAGCTCCCTCCCGAGCTGGAGGGTTTCTCGCTGTGAGCGCGCGCTCACGCCACCCATCTGCTTCAACAGATTCACTTTCCCTGGATTCTTCAAAAGATCTGCAGCATGTGTCGGTTCTGCTCGATGAGGCGGTGGAAGCCCTGGCGATCAAGCCCGGCGGCACCTACGTCGACGGCACGTTCGGTCGTGGCGGACATAGTCGCCGCATCCTGCAGCGCCTTGGTGACAAGGGGCGGCTCATCGCGCTCGATCGTGACCTGGCTGCCGTGCATGCGGCAGCAGCGATCGACGATCCCAGGTTCCGCATCGTGCATCGGCATTTCTCCGAGATGGAGCGCGCCTTAGGCGAATTGGGTGTGACGGAAGTGCAGGGCGTATTACTGGATCTGGGGATCTCCTCGCCGCAGATCGACGAAGGAGATCGTGGGTTCAGTTTCAGGTTCGACGGACCGCTCGATATGCGTATGGACCAAAGCCGCGGCCAAACAGCGGCTGAGTTCCTCGCGGAGGCAACAGAGCAACAATTGACAGGGGTGATCAAAGATTATGGTGAAGAACGGTTTGCTAAACAGATTGCAAGGGCGGTTATTGCGGCACGCACAGGGGGGCAGCCCATCACCACTACCGGACAACTTGCCAAGATCGTGGCAGGGACGGTTCCCCGGATCGAGCCTGGCCAAGATCCGGCGACGCGCACCTTTCAAGCTTTACGGATTTTCCTCAATCAGGAGCTTGAGGAATTGTCGCTAGTCCTGCCGCAATGCATGCGTGTACTGGCTGCAGGCGGACGCCTGGCAGTCATCAGCTTCCACTCGCTGGAAGACCGCATCGTCAAGCGCTTCATCCGTGGCGAACAGGATCGTGATGATCTGCCCGCGAATTTTCCGGTGCGCGCCAAGGATCTGCCGCAGCCGCGGCTGATGGCGGTCGGTCGGGCCATCAAACCCTCGGCAGCCGAGATCAAGCGCAACCCGCGCTCTCGCAGCGCCGTGCTGCGTGTCGCCGAGAGAACGGCGGAGGCGTAAGCACATGACGCGACTCAACCTCATCCTGTTCTTCGTGCTGATCGCTACCGCGCTGGGCTCGATCACGGCTCAGCACAAGTCGCGCAAACTGTATTTCGAGTTGCAGCAGCAACAGGACATGGCCAGGCAATCCGATATCGAATGGGGACAGTTACAGCTGGAGCAGAGCACCTGGGCCATGCATGCCCGCATCGAACAGATCGCCAGTCAGCGCTTGCAGATGCAGGTGCCTGATGCCAAGCGCATCCAGGTGGTCGTGCCGGGTGCCGCCATCCATCAAGGTGTGAAATCCTCACCATGAACCACGCCGCGACCCAGCAACTCATGATCAAGCTGCCCGCATGGCGCCGTCGCGTCCTGCTGATCGCAGTGCTGATGGGGTTCGCCGTGTTGCTGGGTCGAGGCGTCTACCTGCAGGGCATGCACAAGGGCTTCCTGCAGAAAGAGGGCGATGCGCGCTACAGCCGTGCCATGACCTTGCCCGCACATCGAGGCATGATCACCGACCGCTACGGTGAACCGCTGGCGATCAGTACGCCGGTGGAATCCATCTGGGCCAACCCTTCGGACGTCAAGATCACACCCGAGCAGACCGCCAAACTCGCCAAGCTGCTCGGCCTCAAGCCGGCCGATCTGGGCAAGAAACTCTCCAACAGCACGCGCGAGTTCGTCTACATCAAGCGCCGTATTCCGCCCGAGCTGGCGCACCAGGTGATGCGTCTCGGTATCTCCGGAGTGTTCATGCAGCGGGAGTACCGTCGTTACTATCCGGCAGGTGAGGTGACGGCGCACCTGGTCGGTTTCACCGGTATCGACGATCACGGGCAGGAAGGCTTCGAGCTCAAGTACCAAACCTGGCTCTCCGGCAAGCCCGGCAGTCGCCGCGTGATCAAGGACAGGCAGGGGCACATCGTCGAGGACCTCGAAGCGGTGAAGGTACCGCAAGATGGCAAGGACCTGGTGCTGTCCATCGACCGCAAGATCCAGTACCTCGCCTATAGAGAGCTCGCCAATGCCGTGGAAGCCCATAAGGCCAAGGCTGGGGCTGCGATCGTGCTCGACGCCAAGTCAGGCGAAGTGTTGGCGATGGTCAACCTGCCGACCTACAACCCGAACAACCCCGTGAAGATCGCAGGCAAATCCCGCAACCGCGCCATCGTCGATATGTTCGAGCCCGGTTCCACCCTGAAGCCGGTGACTGCCGCCGCCGCGATCGAAGCCGGTACGTTCACGCCGGAGACCATGATCCAGACCTCGCCGGGGACGTTGCGCATCGGCAGCGCCACCATCCACGATGCCCACCCGCAAGGGCTCATCAGCGTCGCGCAGGTGATCCAGAAATCCTCCAACGTCGGCTCGGCCAAGATGGCGCTCTCGCTGCAGCCGCAATACCTGTGGGGCGTGTTCAACCAGATGGGGTTCGGCACGCCGACGCATGTGGGCTTCCCTGGCGAAGCGTCGGGACGTGTGCGCAATTACAAGACCTGGCGGCCGATCGAACAGGCGACCATGTCGTTCGGCCACGGCATCAGCCTGACCCTGCTGCAGCTGGCGCGGGCCTATACCGTATTCGCCAACGGCGGGGAGCTGCGGCCGGTCAGTCTGCTCAAGCTCGCCGAGCAGCCGGTCGGTCAGCAGGTGTTCTCGGCGCAGACCGCCAACAGCGTCAAGGATATGCTGGAACTGGCCGTGCAACCCGGCGGTACCGCCCCCAGGGCGCAGGTACTGGGCTACCGCGTCGCCGGCAAGACCGGAACGGCGCACAAGCTGGGCCCGGGCGGCTATCTGCCGGACAGCTATGTGTCCTCATTTGTCGGCATGGCACCGGCTTCGAATCCCCGGTTGATCATCGCCGTCATGATCGATGAGCCGAGTAACGGCGTTTATTACGGCGGCACCGTGGCCGCGCCGGTGTTCAGCAACGTGATGTCGGGTGCGCTGCGCATGCTGGCGATCCCGCAGGACGCACCGAACGACAATATCGTCATCCCGCCGGAAGACGTGCCGGAAGTGAAGGAGGTCGTATGAACGACATCCTCCATACACTGAAGACCCAAGGGGCTACCCTGACCGATATCACGGCCGATAGCCGCAAGGTGCGTCCAGGCAGCCTGTTCCTCGCCTATCCAGGCGAGAAGAGCGACGGTCGCGACTACATCGCGCAGGCGGTCGCCCAGGGCGCCGCTGCGGTGCTGTGGGAGCAGCAGGACTATCACTGGGACCAGCACTGGCAGCTGCCGAACCTTCCCATTCAAGGTTTGCGCGGTGCTTCAGGACGGATTGCCGACACCTTCTATGGGCAGCCTTCGAAGGCGCTCTGGATGATCGGCGTGACCGGCACCAACGGCAAAACTTCGTGCAGCCAGTGGTTGGCGCAGGCGTTGGGCACGCTCGGACGCAAGACGGCCGTGATCGGCACGCTGGGTAACGGTTTCCCCGGCGCCTTGTCCGCTGCCATCAACACCACCCCGGATCCCATCCTGCTGCATGGCATGCTGGCGGATTACCTCAAGCAGGGGGCGACGGCCGCCGTCATGGAGGTCTCTTCGCATGGCCTTGATCAGGGTCGGGTCAACGGCGTGCATTTCGATGTCGCCGTATTCACCAACCTGTCGCGCGACCATCTGGATTACCACGGCGACATGGCCACCTACGGCGCCGCCAAGCGCAAACTGTTCGATTGGCCTGGACTCTCGCACGCCGTCATCAACACCGACGACGCCTTCGGCC
>CBFGLF010000058.1:0-11088 GCA_965649545.1 uncultured Methylotenera sp. | reverse complement strand
CCGTTGGCGGACACATGCTTGTGCAGATTCAGCACCACACGCTTCTTTTTCTCTTTCCACACGCCATGGACCAGCATCAGGTAGCGCTTATCCATCTGGTCGCGCCGCATCGCCTCATGCAAGGCGACCAGCGCCGTGCGTTTCTTGGCCAGCATCAGCACACCGGAGGTCTCCCGATCCAGTCGATGGACCAGCTCCAGGAACTTGGCGTGAGGACGCTCCAGACGCAACTGTTCGATGACGCCACGACTGACGCCACTTCCGCCATGCACGGCGAAGCCGGCAGGCTTGTCGATGACCAGCATGGCCTCGTCCTCGAAGATGATGGCCTGGTCGAATTTGGCAGCCGCCGGCGCTTTGGGTGCTGTGTCAGCCTGCACTGCCGCCATCCGTACCGGCGGCACACGCACCACATCCTCCATCTCGAGCTTGTGACTGGCCTCCACGCGTTTGCTGTTGACACGGACCTCGCCGCTACGCAGGATCCGGTAGATGTGGCTCTTCGGGACGCCTTTGAGGATCTTGGCGAGGAAGTTGTCGACCCGCTGGCCGGCGCTCGCCTCATCGATCTCGACCAGGTTGACGGCTGCGGGGTCGAGCTGATTTCTTGTTTTGCTTAAATGTGCCATCTCACCTATACTACGTGGGCTCGAAGTAAATGCGCTAAGCGCTTCTTCGACAAAGAATTAACGGTATTGAAAAAACATCTTGGTTAATTTCGCTCGCCAAATAAAACAAGTAGCGATTCCTGAAACTGAAATTAATTGCGCTCAAGCCGCTGCAGATAGTTTGCAAGCCCTGTGACTGAACAAGCACACGGCACGGCCAGGTCTGCTGGAATGATGGAATTTTAGCCGATAAACACGGCTAAGCCGAATGAAGAGTTGTAGAGATTAACGCACCTAGGCTTACACCCGATAGTTCACGAGAATAATCGTCAACGAATTCATGCTGATAGCAGCATCATGCGATCAGCGAAGATTCCCCTGGATTGGACGTTCCATCAGGGAAGTGGCTCTTAAAACAGCCAAGTGTTGCTGTGATCCAAAGTCGCAGCTAGCCATCCGTGCATGACTCTGTTCGTGCAGTACCTATGCCGTCCTGACGGCACTCGTACATTCGCTGGACTCCAGCCCCGCCTGTCGCTACTGCGATACGGTCTGAACCCGCCTTGAGCGCGGGAGTAACTCAATGAAACGCATGCTATTCAATGCGACGCAGTCAGAAGAACTGCGCGTCGCCATCGTCGATGGACAGAAACTGATCGATCTCGACATCGAGTCCGCCGGCAAGGAACAACGCAAGAGCAACATCTACAAAGGCGTCATCACCCGTATCGAACCCTCGCTTGAGGCTGCATTCGTCAATTACGGCACCGACCGCCACGGCTTCCTGCCATTCAAAGAAGTCGCTCGTAGCTACTTCCAGAACGGCGCAGATAGCCGCGCCAGCATCAAGGAAGCATTGAAGGAAGGCCAGGAAGTCATCGTCCAGGTCGACAAGGACGAGCGCGGCAACAAAGGCGCCGCGCTGACCACCTTCATCTCTCTCGCAGGCCGTTACCTGGTACTGATGCCAAACAACCCGCGTGGTGGTGGCGTCTCGCGTCGGATCGAAGGCGAAGACCGCAACGAATTGCGTGACATGATGGCGCAAATGGAAGTCCCGAGCGGCATGAGCATCATCGCGCGTACCGCCGGTATCGGCCGTAACCTCGAAGAACTGCAGTGGGACCTCAATTACCTGCTGCAACTCTGGACCGCCATCGAAAGCGCTTCCACCATCCAGAACGGCCCGTTCCTGATCTACCAGGAAGGCAGCCTGGTGATCCGCGCGATCCGTGATTATTTCCAGCCGGACATCGGCGAGATCCTCATCGACACGCCGGATATCCACGAACAAGCCGTCCAGTTCATGAACCACGTGATGCCGGGCAACGTCTCCCGCGTCAAACTCTATCGTGACGAGATCCCGCTGTTCTCGCGTTTCCAGATCGAACACCAGATCGAAACCGCGTTCTCGCGTGAAGTGCGTCTGCCTTCCGGCGGCGCGGTGGTCATCGACCATACCGAAGCCCTGGTCTCGATCGACGTCAACTCCGGCCGCTCCACCAAAGGCAGCGATATCGAACAGACCGCCTTCAATACCAATCTGGAAGCGGCGGATGAAGTCGCGCGTCAGTTGCGCCTGCGTGACCTTGGCGGTCTGGTCGTCATCGATTTCATCGACATGGAGAGCCAGCGCAACCAGCGTGACGTCGAGAACCGCCTGCGTGATGCCCTGCATTACGACCGTGCACGTGTACAGACCGGCAAGATCTCCCGTTTCGGCTTGCTGGAATTGTCGCGTCAGCGCCTGCGTCCAAGCCTGGGCGAGACCAACCACATGCCATGCCCACGTTGCCATGGCACCGGCCATATCCGCGGCATCGAATCCACCGCCCTACACATCCTGCGCATCATCCAGGAAGAGGCGATGAAAGAGAACAGCGCCGTCATCCAGGTACAACTGCCTGTCGAAGCGGCCACCTTCCTGCTCAACGAAAAGCGTGCGGAGATCCACAAGATCGAACAGCGCATGGGCGTCGAAGTCGTATTGATCCCGAACATCCACCTTGAGACGCCTAACTACAGCATCTCGCGCATCCGTCACGACGACGTGAATGAAGAGACCTCCCGTGCCAGCTACGAGATGGTGGAACTGCCTTCCGACAGCATCGAAACCGTATTGGCCGCTGCTCAACAAGAGCCTAAAGCCCGCGTCGAAGCTGCCGTCAAGGGCATCACGCCAGCCTCCCCTGCGCCGATCGCCACCGAGAAACCTGTCGCCAGCGTCTCCCTGATCGGCAAATTCAAGAGCTGGTTGTCTGGCCTGTCATCCGCCAAACCAGAAGAAGAGAAGCCGACGCCAGGTCCACGCCGCGATAACAATCGCAGTCCGCGCAATGGCCGCAACAACAACCGTCGTGGCGAACGCGGCAACGAGCGTGGCGAACGCGCCGAGCGCACGGACCGTCCGTCCGGCAACGAACGCAATGCCGGCAACGAGCAACGTCGTGGTGGTCAGCAGGATCAGCAACGCCAGCCTCGAGCTGAGCGTGGCGAACGCGCCGAGCGTCCTGAACAGGACAGGAACCGGAACAACCAGCAGCAGGCGCCTCAAGCCGCTGGCGAAAGACCGCAGCAGACTGGCGAACAGCGTGAACCACGCAGCCGTCGTGGCCGTGGTCGCCGCGGCGATCGCTCGCGTGGCGACAATCCGGCGCGCGAGAATAATCCCGCACAGGCTGCTGGTGACGAGAACCTCAAACCACTCAACGAAGTGGTAGTAGAACCCGTCATGGAAAACAAGCCGGTCGCCGCCGCACCGATGGACGAAAAACCGGCCATCGTTGAAGCGCCTAAAGCCGAGTCCACGGATTTGAGTCCCGCCGCCCAGAAAAAGGCCGATGCTGCCGAAGCACGCGCAGCCAAGAAGTCCGAAGCGGCAAAGGCCGACACCGCCGAGCAGGTGACCCCTGCCGTTGAGAAGGCAGCTGACGCGGCCCCTGCAACTGATAAGGCCCCGGTCGAAAAAGCCGAGAAGGCCGAGAAGAAGCCACGCGCACCACGTCGTCGCAAATCGGAAGATGAGGCAAAGCCTGTCGACCTGGCGGCCAGTGGCTTGCAGTTGGTGGAAACCAAATCGGATGCCAAGGCTGCCGTGTCTACCGCGGCACCTGAAGCGGAAAAAGCCCCCAAGTCACGCAAACCGGCAGCATGGCAGCAGAAAGCAGCCGCTGATGCCCCTGCAGCCGAGCCGCTGGTGATGGTAGAGACTCAAAAGTAAGCTGATTGCATGACCATAAAAAAAGCCCCGTTTATCGGGGCTTTTTTGTTATCACGATCACGCTTTTCACTCGGGCAGGATATCGGGCAGTTCGGCACCGTAGAATTTGGTTTTCAGCTTCTTCAGTTGGTCGCGGTACTGCGCGGCCTTCTCGAATTCGAGGTTCTGCGCGCTGTCGTGCATCGCTTTCTCCAGGCGCTTCATCTCCTTCAGGATCTGCTTCTCGCTTAGAGCTTCATAGCTGGCCTGGTCTTGAGCCGCCTTCAGTTCACGTTTCGCTTCGTCCTTGTCGTAAACGCCATCGATGATGTCCTTGATGCGCTTGGTCACGCCCTTGGGCGTGATGCCATGGGCTTCGTTGAAGGCCATCTGCTTCTTGCGCCTGCGGTCCGTCTCGTCCATCGCTAGCTTCATCGAACGCGTGATGCTGTTGGCATAGAAGATGACTTTGCCATTGAGGTTACGCGCCGCCCGGCCGGCCGTCTGGATCAGTGATCGCTCGGAGCGCAGGAAGCCTTCCTTATCGGCATCGAGCACCGCCACCAAAGAGACTTCCGGGATATCCAGGCCTTCGCGCAGCAGATTGATGCCCACGAGGACATCGAATTCGCCCAGGCGCAGATCCCGGATGATCTCGACACGCTCGACGGTATCGATATCGGAGTGTAGATAACGCACCTTGATGCCATGTTCGGCAAGATAATCGGTGAGGTCTTCCGCCATCCGTTTGGTCAACGTGGTGGCCAGCACGCGCTCGCCCACATCCACGCGCAATTTGATCTCGGACAACAGGTCATCGACCTGCGTATCTGCAGGCTTGACGATGATCTCTGGGTCGATCAGCCCGGTCGGTCTTGCCAGCATCTCCACCACTTGCTGCTGATGGGTCTTCTCGTAATCCGCCGGCGTGGCGGATACGAACACGCATTGGCGCATGACCTGTTCGAACTCCTCGAACTTCAATGGACGGTTATCCAGCGCGGACGGCAGCCGGAACCCATAATCCACCAGGTTCTCCTTGCGCGCGCGGTCGCCCTTGTACATCCCGCCGACCTGCGGCACGGTGACATGGCTCTCGTCGATGATCATGAGCGCATTGTCCGGCAGGTAATCGATCAGGGTCGGCGGCGCCTGGCCCGGCAGGCGGCCGGTCAAGTGCCGGCTATAGTTCTCGATGCCTTTGCAGAAGCCGATCTCGTTCAGCATCTCCAGGTCGAACCGGGTGCGTTGCTCGATACGCTGCGCTTCGACCAGCTTCTGGGTCTTGATGAAGAAATCGACCCGTTCGCGCAGTTCCTGCTTGATGGTCTCCATCGCCCGTATGGTCGCCTCACGCGCGGTCACGTAATGACTGGACGGGAAGATGCGGAAGTTGTGGATCTTGTTGAAGATCTGTCCTGTGAGCGGATCGAACAGGGTGATGGCCTCGATCTCGTCGTCGAACAGGCTGATGCGGACCGCCGTTTCGCTGTTCTCCGAGGGGAACACGTCCACGACATCTCCTCTTACCCGGAACGCACCACGCGAGAAATCGAAGTCGTTGCGGTCGTATTGCATGGCGATCAACTTGTTGACGATATCGCGCTGGCTGATCTTCATGCCCTGATGCACATGCAGCACCATGCCATGGTATTCGCCAGGGTCGCCGATGCCGTAGATGGCGGAAACGGTGGCGACCACTACACAATCCTCACGCTCGAGGATGGCCTTGGTCGCCGAGAGCCGCATCTGTTCGATATGCTCGTTGATGCTGGAATCCTTCTCGATGAACAGATCGCGTGAAGGCACGTAAGCCTCAGGCTGGTAGTAATCGTAGTAGGAGACGAAATATTCGACCGCGTTGTTAGGGAAGAACTCGCGGAACTCCGAATACAGTTGGGCCGCCAAGGTCTTGTTCGGGGCCATCACGATGGCAGGCCTGCCGGTACGCGCAATCACGTTCGCCATGGTGTAGGTCTTGCCGGAGCCAGTCACACCCAGTAGTGTCTGGAATTTCATGCCCTGCTCGATCCCGGTGATGAGCTTCTCGATCGCTTGCGGCTGGTCGCCGGCAGGCGGAAAGGGCTGGAACAGCTGATATTTGCTATTGGGGAATGTGACGATCACTGCGAACACCTTCGAAACGGAGATTCATTCTAGCAGGCAACGAGAAGCTCTTGCGGAGAACTTTACTTACCCAATTCGGGTCATTGTTAAGGGATTTCAAGACTCTTCAAGATAATAACAACCTGGGGAAACACATGCGCCAGCTCATTCTGCTGCTTCTCGCGATCAGCGTCACACCATCCGCCCATGCCTATGACAAGGCCAAACTGTTCGATGCCTTCCTGTCCGTCGTCATGATCCGCGGTTACAACCCGGACGGCAGTCTTGCCTATGGCTCCGGCGTCGTGGTCGCACCGAACCAGGTCGCCACCAACTGCCATATCTTCCGCAAGACCAAACAACCCTGGGTCTCCCGTGGCGAGGACAGCTATTACATCACCTCCGTCAAAGCGGACCGGTATCGTGACCTGTGTCTCGTCACCACGACCAACCTGCCTTTGAAGGCAGTTGAGATCGTCAAGCACGCAGAACTGAAGAAAGGCCAAGAGATCGTGGCGATCGGCCATTCTAGCGGTGTGCCTGCCCCGATCACCTCTCTCGGCGCACTGAAGTCGCTATATCCGTTCAAGGGCGGCAACATCCTGCGCAGTACCGCACGATTCGCCATGGGCGCCAGTGGCAGCGGCATGTTCGATGCCGAGGGCAGATTGTTGGGCATCAACACGTTCAAGACGCCAGGACGCAATGCCTACTTCTATGCCCTGCCGATCTCTTGGCTGGATGATCTGGAGAAGTTGCCCGCGGAAACGACCTTCCCTATCGATGGCATGGCGTTCTGGGAAGAAGAAGATGCCAACAAGCCTTATTTCATGCAGATCGCCGTACCGGAACTGCAGGAGGACTGGCCAAAACTGGCCCTGGTCGCAGAGCGCTGGACCAAGGCCGAGCCCGGCAGTACGGAAGCCTGGTACGAGCTAGGGAACGCACAGGAACACCTTGGCCGTGAAGCCGAAGCCGAAGCCGCGTATCGCAAGTCCGTCGAGCTTTATGCCGCGAACACGGATTCCCTCTTCAGGCTGGGCGTGATGGCTTCACAAAAAGGCGACACCGAGCAGGTCAATTCCATCAACAGCACCTTGCTTGCACTGAACAAGGACATCGCTGAAGAATTCAATAAGGCCATCAAATGCAAGGATCAATGTAAAAATTAAAATTTACATTTCTGTTACGCGCTGCAGATTCCGCAATATAGGTTTTATGCGTAAAATTAGGGTTTTACTTCACCCAACATTTTCTCAGCAAGGACTTTTGTCTTGGAACTCTCGCAGCGCGTTCAATCCATCAAGGAATCCCCTACTCTCGCCGTCACCGCGCGTGCGGCCAGGCTGAAAGCCGAAGGCAAGGACATCATCGGTCTCGGTGCCGGTGAACCGGATTTCGATACCCCGCAGCACATCAAGGACGCAGCCAAGAAGGCCATCGATGCGGGCTTCACCAAGTACACGCCCGTTGCGGGCATCCCCGGCCTGAAGAAGGCCATCGTCAATAAATTCAAGAACGAGAACGGCTTCGACTACACCGACAAGGAAGTGATCGTTGGCGTCGGCGGCAAACAATGCATCTTCAATCTGGCGCTGGCGGTCTTGAATCCAGGTGACGAAGTGATCGTGCCCGCACCTTACTGGGTCTCTTATGCGGATATCGCCATGGTGGCCGGTGCCAAGCCCATCATCATCGAGTGCGGCATCGAACAGGACTTCAAACTGTTGCCCGCACAACTGGAAGCCGCGATCACCCCGAAGACCAAGCTATTCATGATCAATTCGCCGTCGAACCCGACCGGATCGGTCTACACGCTGGCTGAGCTGCAGGCGCTGGGTGAAGTATTGAAACGCCATCCGCACGTGCTGGTCGCGACGGACGACATGTACGAGCACGTCAACCTGAGCGGCGAGAAATTCCACAACATCCTGAATGCCGCGCCGGAACTCAAGGACCGTTGCATCGTCCTCAACGGCGTTTCCAAGGCGTATTCCATGACGGGTTGGCGGATCGGCTACGCCGCAGGCCCCGCTTATATCATCAAGGCCATGGAGATCCTGCAGTCGCAATCCACGTCCAACCCGACCTCGATCTCGCAGGTCGCCGCACAAGCCGCGCTGGAAGGCCCGCAAGAGTGCATCACGCCGATGCTGGAGGCGTTCCGCGAGCGCCATACCTATGTCGTCGATCGTTTCAATGCCATGCCGGGCCTGAAATGCATCAAGGCAGGTGGCGCCTTCTATGCCTTCCCTGATGCGCGCGTCGCGATCGCCAATCTGCATAAAGCAGGCAAGATCACGGCAGCCACCGATATGGCCTTATCGGAATACCTGCTGGAGAAAGTGGGCGTCGCAGTCGTTCCTGGCTCGGCGTTCGGTGCCGAAGGCTATTTCCGTATTTCCTTCGCGACCTCCATGGACAATCTCAGGAACGCGCTCGATCGTATCGAGAAGGCCCTCGCCTGATCCCTTGCCTCCGGTGGCAGCTACTCTTCGTCGCTGCCGCCGAACAAGCCCTTCATCTTGTCCAGTGCCGAACCGGCCTTGACACCTAAGGTCGTCCCCACCCCGGGCCCCAATACCGCAGTCCCCGCGACCGCACCCGCCATGGCAGCCTTGGTCGGAAAGACCTCGGGTTTGCTGACAGTGCCTGACACCTTCAAGGGAACCGTCGCCAGGCTCACGCCTTTCTTGAGATCGACATCGATCACCCCATCGAGCTGCTTGCTCGGCAATATCTTCACTTGGCCAGCGGCTGACAGCAGGCCAGAGACCACCTTGAGGTTCTGCAGGTGATACAGCTTGCCTGTGACTTTCACCAGGCCGGACATCTCGTCGAACCTGGTCTCGCCACCCTGCTGCCCGCTGCTCAACAACAACGTCGCGGCCTTGGCGAGGTCAAGCCCATAGAGGACACCGTTATCGACCCTGAAACGGAAATTCGCCTGCAGCTTGTCTGCCAGCAGGGCTGGCGTATTCGCCTTGGCGGTATAACTTCCCTCACCAAACAGCTTGCCGCTAAGCTGGGTGGATTTGCTCAGTTTCGCCACGGGCTCCTTCAGCGCGAGATGGTCCACGCTCAGCTTGCCTTTGAGCTGCCATCCCTTCACCCAATCCAGCGCAGCTGTCCCCGCGATCTTGCCGTCATAAAGGTCGATGTCGATCTTTGAGACATCCAGATGGCTGTCATGCAAGGTCATCTCCATGGTCAGGTGATCGATCAGCAGTGGCGGTCCGACTGGCAACTCCCATCCTTCGGCCTTCACGTTCACCAATTGAGTTTCACCCTGAGGCTCCAGGGTTGCCTTGAAGTGGCCATCCGTACTCAGTATCTCAGCCGTGTCTGGGCGATTGGCATCAGTCAGGTTCAAGACCGCATCGAACTCCGGTAATTGCATCTGCGGCCATACCAGCCTCGCCTTCTTCAACACGATCTGCCTGATCATCACTTGCGTGTTGGCAGGTTCGCTCTTCGCGGACTTTTCGTTGTACCGGCTGACGATATCCAGCGCGGATTGCTTGACGACCGGCTGATCGATCTTGATGACGGCGATCTTCTTCACATCAGAGAATAAGGAAGTGACCTCAGGCACGATCGCCACGTTGTCTACCGTGAGGTCTTCCTGCGCACCGACGACGACCTGACCCGCATTCACGCGTGGCGTCGGCAGGAATGCCAAACGTAGTGACCCGATCTTCACCGGCACGCCGATTGCCTCGTTCGCCATGGCCTCGATACGGTGGATATACCCGCCCATCGGGATCAAGAATGGGATCAAAATCAGGGCCGCAATGACCGCGCTGACGATGATGGCAGGCCGTCTAAAATTCTTCAATTTAACCTCAGTTCATTGTTGACCAAAAGGCTGCGAGCCAGTATTATTGCGCCTTTGCCGATTCCCCGATAGCTCAGTCGGTAGAGCAACGGACTGTTAATCCGTGTGTCCCTGGTTCGAGCCCAGGTCGGGGAGCCAAATACAAAAAAGCCTTACAGAAATGTGAGGCTTTTTTATTTTACCGCAACGATTCACTTCGCATTGCCGGTCTTACCATCCATATCCCAACGTGAACAGCAAGGTGGAATCATCCTTCTTCCGGCCCAAAGCGGGGGTGCTGTCCCAATTGTAGTTGAACTGTGCGGTGGCGTTGAAATTGAACACCAATGGGAATCTTAGGCCCGTCTTGGAAAAGACCAGGGTCTGATTGGTTTCCTTTAGGCCGACGATGACTTCATGCTCATGGAAGAATCGGGTGGAGCCTGTGAAGAACAGCTGGTCATACTTGGTCGCCCATCGTATACCGGGATATTCGTCATCGACCGCCATGTAATAGTCTTCCTTGATGTAGTTCAAGCCGCCTTCGAACGACAGGTTGAGGTTAGGCGTTTCGAATACCTGGTAACCGCTACCGCCGCCGAGCGTGCTTCTTAACCGCAGGTCACGGAAGCGATCGTTCTCAAGAGTGGTGTTGGCATACAGGTACCATTGCTTCGACATGAAATAATCGTACTTGCCGTAGCCGCGACTGTTGAACTGGTAATCCTCGTCATTACTCTGTGCCCGGTTGAATATCCCGCCGACCGTGAACCGGTTGTTCAAGGTCCGCGCGATGGTTTCAGCGTCGAATCTGAGAAGCTTGTTATTGGTGTTGCCTTGCGTCAAGGTGCCGCCCGCATTGATATTGCCGCTCCAACGGATGCCATCTCCAGTCAGATCAGGAGTGGGATTGATGTATCGCGTCTTCATGAGGTCGAAGTCCGATTCTTGGAGTTCTTCTTCGGTCTTCTTGAGTTCGATCTTGGCATCCCCCGGCAATGTCTCGAGTAACGGCCCTTTCATTTTCGTGCCGTCGGAAAGCACCACATATTGAGGCTTGTCAGTGACCAGATTCTCGACTTCGGACCATTGGATCATCAGATCGCCGGCATAAGAGGTCTTGAAAACCAGCTTGTCCGTCTCTTTCTTGACGACAGTGCCTTTGATGATATCGCCGTTCTTCATCCTGACTTCATCTGCGCTTGCTGCCTGCCAGACGAACAAAGATGTGACTGCGAGCCCAAGTACGGCTCGTTTGATATGCTTGGGTAGCATAAGACCTCCTAACCATGACCCCGGAATGAATGCGAAGCAAAAAACCAAGTGATGAATCGATAGCCGTTGTAATCGTCTTATTG
>CBFGLF010000057.1:0-11123 GCA_965649545.1 uncultured Methylotenera sp. | reverse complement strand
CGGAAGAACTCCGGCGCGAACGAGGGGATGCCGATGAACTTCAAGGCCTCGTTCTCGGTGAAGGTATCGCCGAGCTTGATGGTGCCGTGATTGGGGATGCCGATGATATCGCCTGAGTAGGCCTCGTCCATGGTCGTGCGGTCCTGGGCCATGAACGTGATGGCGTTGTTCACCGACAACAGTTTGCCCGTGGTGACCTGCTTGATCTTCATGCCGCGTTCAAAACGACCGGAACAGACACGCAGGAAGGCGATACGGTCGCGGTGTTTGGGATCCATATTGGCCTGGATCTTGAACACGAACCCGGAGAACTTGGGCTCGTCCGGTGCCACTGCGCGCGTTGCGGTCTGGCGTGGCAAGGGGGCGGGGGAGAGGTCGACCACCGCGTCGAGCAGCGACTGCACGCCAAAGTTATTGATGGCGGAACCGAAGTACACCGGGGTCTGTTTGCCGCTAAGGTAATCGGCCTTGTCGAACGTATGCGAGGCGCCGCGCACGAGCTCGACATCGATGCGGAGGTCATCAGCCTGGCTACCGATCAGCTCGTCCAGGCGAGGGTTATCCAGCCCCTGAATGGTCTCGGACGTACCCTTTTCCGCATGTGGGTCGAAGAAGGAGATGCTATCGGTGTAGAGGTTGTAGACCCCGCGAAAACTCTTGCCCATGCCGATGGGCCAGGTCATGGGCGCGCATTGCATGCCCAATACCGATTCGATCTCGTCCAGCAACTCGATCGGCGCGCGGGATTCGCGGTCGAGCTTGTTGATGAAAGTGACGATGGGCGTATCGCGCATGCGGCAGACGTTGAGCAATTTGATGGTCTGCGCTTCGACACCGTTGACCGAGTCGATCACCATCACCGCCGAATCGACCGCCGTCAGCGTGCGGTAAGTGTCTTCCGAGAAATCGTCGTGGCCCGGCGTGTCGAGCAGGTTGATCATGTGCTCGCGGTAAGGGAACTGCATGACGGAGGAGGTGACCGAGATGCCGCGCTGCTTTTCCAGTTCCATCCAGTCCGAGGTCGCATGCCGCGCGGCTTTGCGGCCACGCACTTCCCCCGCGACCTGGATCGCGCCGCCGAACCACAGCAGCTTTTCCGTGAGCGTGGTCTTACCCGCATCCGGGTGGGAAATGATGGCGAACGTGCGCCGACGCTGGATCTCTTCTTGAAGGCTGGACATGGCTGCTAGGTTTGGGCAAACCGCTATTTTACCTTTAGCCCCTTGTTCCACATAGACGAATTTGAATCCCGGTTTACATACAGTCTCTGCGTAAAATAGTATTGATAATCATTCTCATTTGTATTTAGAATATAAAAAGCAATGATCATCACTTCAGGGGAACCAAGCACATGCAGAAGAACCGGCACCGCAAGACATACATGTCCTTGCTGATATCCGCCATGTATATCCAGGGCTCAGCCTACGCGCAGGAGCCAGTCAAAGACACGTTGGCCGAGGTCGAGGTGAAAGCAGGCGCCGAAAAGGAAACGGCACGAAGCGAGGTGCGCGGGTACGTCGCCAAGCGTGCGATGACCGCGACCAAAACCGATACCTCCATCCTTGAGACACCGCAATCGATCTCGGTCATCACCGCCGACCAGATCGAAGACCAGAAAGCACAATCTGTGCAGGAGATCCTGCGTTACAGCGCCGGTGTGGTCGCCGACCAGTACGGCCTGGATTCCCGAGCAGACAGCTATTCGATCCGCGGGAATGCCGCGACCCAATACATCAACGGCCTGCGTGGCCTGAACAATTACTACACCGAAACCACGCGTCCCGATCCGTATAACCTCGAACGCGTCGAGATCCTGCGCGGACCTTCCTCCATGCTGTACGGTGCAGGCGGGGTGGGCGGTATCGTCAACCTGGTCAGCAAGCGTCCGCAGGCGGTCGCCAAACGCGAAGTGGGCATCTCGCTCGGCAATTACAATCGCAAACAGATCAACGCTGACATGACCGGGCCGCTGAACGAAGACGGCACCTTGCTCTACCGCGTGGTGACCCTGGCGCGCGAGACCGATACGCAAGTCGATTATGCCGACGACCAGCGCATCCTGTTCGCGCCCTCGCTGACCTGGCGCCCCAACGACAGGACCAACCTGACCGTGCTTGCGCAATACCAGCTCAATGATGGCCGTTCCACGCCGCAGTTCCTGCCGTGGTCCGGTGTCCTGCGGCCCAACCCTAACGGCAGGATTGCCTACGATACCTACCTCAGCGACCCGGACTTCGATCGCTACAAGACGCAGTCTGCCCACCTTGGCTGGTCGTTCGAGCATATCCTCAACGACACTTGGACGTTCCGCCAGAATTTCCGGTACACCTCGAGCCGCAATAAATACAGCAGCCTGTATCCGAATTCCTTTACCGGTGGAGCTAACCCGTTCATCGATCCCAACCAGCGCATCATCAATCGCTACGTGGATGCGAGTCGCTCGGATGCCAAGACCATCAATGTCGATAACAACGCCCAGGCCAAGTTCGTGACCGGTTTTGCCGAACACACCCTCCTCATGGGGCTGGACTATTCCCGATTCCGCCAGGGCATTAGCGGCTTCGCCGATGCCGGGTTAGGCAACCCGATCGATGTCTATGCACCGGTCTACAATCCGGTCGATTTTTCCGGTGTCGGTGCCTACCAGCTACCGATGAGTCGCCAATACCAGACCGGCGTCTACCTTCAGGACCAGATCAAGATCGGCCCATGGATCGCCACTATCGGCTTGCGTCGTGACGAGGCGAAGCGGCAGGCGGATGGCAGCGATGCTCAGGTCGACCGCAAGACCACCGGCCGCTACGCATTGACCTACCTGTTCGATAACGGTGTGGCGCCGTACGTCAGCTACGCAGAATCGTTCCAGCCGGTGCAGGGCACCGACAAGAACGGCAACCTGTTCAGCCCACAGGAAGGCGAGCAATGGGAACTTGGCCTCAAGTACCAGCCGGTGGGTAGCCGCAGTCGCTATACCGCAGCCATCTTCGACATGCGCGACACCAATCGCCTGACGGTAGACCCGACCAGCGTATTCTTCTCGGTGCAGAAGGGCGAGATCCGCTCGCGCGGCCTGGAACTGGAAGCCCTGATGTCATTCGAGAACCGCCTCGACATGATCGCGGCTTACAGCTACACCAACGCCAAATACAGCCAGACCAACAACGCGGCCGAGAAGGGCGAGCAGGTCGAGACCATCCCGCGCCATCTCGCATCGCTGTGGGGGATCAAGCGCTTCTCCGTGGGCAACATGGATGGTTTCCGTGCTGGCCTCGGTGCGCGCTACATCGGCGCATCGCATGACTCCACCGGCGTTCTGGAGACCCCGGATGTCACGCTGGTCGACGCGATGCTCGGCCTCGACCATGGCTCCTGGCGCTATGCGCTGAACGCCAGCAACCTGTTCGACAAGGAATACGTGTCGACCTGTATCTCCCGTGGCGATTGCTGGCTAGGCACCCGCCGTACCGCCATCGCTAGCGCCACTTACTACTGGTAGGGCGGATGAATCGTCATGCGTAATCTAGGGGTGCTCACACATCGTTGGTTGGGGCTGTTCACGGCGGTCTTCCTGTTCATTTCCGGCCTGACCGGGGCGGTGATCTCCTGGGACCATGAGCTCGACGAGTGGCTTAACCCGCAACTCTTCAAGTACGAGGGCGGCGGGCAGCATCTGCCGGCACTGGAACTGGCGAACCGGATCGAACGTGCGCATCCTGACATGATGGTGACGTTCATGCCGCTCAATACCGAGGCAGGCCATACGTTCAAGGCGAGCATGAAGCCAAGGCCGGATCCGGCCACCGGCAAGGCATTCGCCACTGATTACGACCAGGCGGCGTTCAATCCGGAAGACGGCAGCATGCTCGGCAAGCGCATGTGGGGCGAGATCGCCCTCACACGCGAGAACCTGTTGCCGTTCCTCTATAAGCTGCATTACACCATGCACATCCCGGATGGCTGGGGGATCGAGCTGGGTATGCTGTTCATGGGGATCGTCGGCATGGTCTGGGTGTTCGATAGCCTCGTCGCGCTGTGGCTGTCGTTTCCGCGTTGGAGCGTATGGAAAAAATCCTTGGCGTTCCGTTGGAAACGTGGCGGTTACCCGTTGAATTTCGATCTGCATCGCTCAGGCGGGGTTTGGGTCTGGTTGTTTTTGCTACTACTGGCGGTCACCTCGGTTTCCATGAACCTCAATTACCAGGTGATGCGGCCTGTCGTTTCCGTGTTCTCTGAGCTCACGCCAGACCCGTTCTCGACCATCGCACCTAAGCCGATCGACGAACCGATCGAACCTGGCGTACGCCGGGAACAGGTGCTGGAAGCCGCGAGGCTAGAAGCGCAGAAACGCGGCATCACCGACCCGGCTGGCGGCATCTTCTACTCACCGGAATTCGGGGTCTATGGCGTGGGGTTCTATCAGCCGGAGAACGATCACGGTGATGGCGGCCTCGGCAACCCATGGCTCTATTTCGACGGCAAGAGCGGCAACCCGATCGGCGCCAAGATCCCCGGGACGGGCAGCGCTGGCGATATCTTCATGCAGGCGCAATTCCCCTTGCATTCCGGGCGGATCCTCGGGTTACCGGGCCGCATCATGATCTCGATCATGGGCGCAGTCGTCGCCATGTTGTCGCTGACCGGCATCGTCATCTGGCTACATAAAAGGCGTAACCTGAGCTTGCAGCGTTACCAGCAGGTGAGCGTCGATAAGGGGTTGATTAGCGGAAACACCTGAGGAATCCCAACCCTCGGGCAATGAAAAAACCGGCATGGAGCCGGTTTTTTCATCGCTTGGAGCCGTTATTGAACCGGCTGTTTCAACTGCTCGAGGATGGCCGGGTTGTCCAGCGTGGAGATGTCGGAGGTGATCTCTTCGCCCTTGGCCAGTGAGCGCAACAGGCGGCGCATGATCTTGCCGGAGCGGGTCTTGGGCAGGTTCTCGCCGAAACGGATCTCGTCCGGCTTGGCGATGGGCCCGATTTCCTTGCCGACCCAGTCGCGCAGCTCGGCGACGATCTTCTTGGCGGCATCACCCTCAGGACGGGCGCCTTTCAGTACGACATAGGCAACCACCGCTTCGCCCTTGATATCGTGGGGTTTGCCGACCACAGCCGCTTCCGCGACCAGCGGATTGGCGACCAGGGCCGATTCGATCTCCATGGTGCCCAGACGGTGGCCGGAGACGTTCAATACATCGTCGATGCGGCCCATGATCCAGAAGTAGCCATCGGCATCGCGGTGTGAGGAATCGCCGGCGAGGTAGCAGCCCTTCAGTTCTTCCGGGAAGTAGGATTTTTTGAACCGCTCCGGATCGTTCCAGATGGTGCGGATCATGGACGGCCACGGCTTCTTCACGACCAGCAGGCCGCCGCCGGTGCCTTCGACCGGCGCGCCGTCCTCATGCACGATATCCATCATGATGCCGGGCAGGGGTAGAGTGCAGGAACCCGGTTTGGTCGGCACCGCGCCGGGCAATGGCGCGATCATGTGCGCCCCGGTCTCGGTCTGCCACCAGGTATCGGCGATCGGGCAGCGCTCCTTGCCGACCACGGTGTGGTACCACATCCAGGCTTCCGGATTGATCGGCTCGCCGACGGTGCCGAGCAGGCGCAGGCTGGACAGGTCATATTTATTAGGCAGATCCGCGCCTAGCTTGATCAGCGAGCGGATGGCGGTCGGCGCGGTATAGAAGATACTGACCTTGTGCTTTTCGATCATCTGCCAGAAACGGCCGGCATCCGGGTAGGTCGGCACGCCCTCGAAGATGACCTCGGTACCGCCCAGCGCCAGCGGGCCGTAGGCGACGTAACTGTGACCGGTGATCCAGCCCACGTCCGCCGTGCACCAGAAGATATCGGCGGATTTGTAGTCGAACACCCATTTCATGCTCATGATAGCGCCAAGCAAATAACCGCCCGTGGAATGCTGCACGCCCTTGGGCTTGCCGGTGGAACCGGAGGTGTAGAGGATGAACAACGGATGTTCCGCATTGACCCAGGTCGGTTCGCACTGGTCGGACGCGGCGCTCTCCAGTTCATGCCACCAGACGTCGCGTCCGGCCGTCCATTGGACATCGCCACCGGTACGCTTGTAAACGATGACGCTCTTGACGGCTTCGCAGCCGCCGTAGGTCAGGGATTCGTCGACCGCCGGCTTTAGCGGCATGGCTTTGCCGCCACGGAACTGTCCGTCGGCGGTGATGATGAGCGATGCACCGACATCGGTGATGCGCTCATGCAGGCTCTTGGCCGAAAACCCGCCGAACACCACGGAATGGATGGCGCCGATACGGGCACAGGCCTGCATGGCGACGACCGCCTCGATGCTCATCGGCAAATAGATGATGACGCGGTCGCCGAGACCGACACCTTGCGATTTCAATACGTTGGCGAAGCGGCAGACACGCTGGTGCAACTGGCGATAGCTGATGTTGGTGACCTGGCCGTCGTCGCCTTCGAAGATCAGTGCGGTCTTGTCGCCGCGCGACGCCAGATGGCGATCGAGGCAGTTGTAGGAGGCGTTGAGTTCGCCGTCATGGAACCAGCGGTAAAAGGGTGCCTTCGATTCGTCGAGGATCTGGGTGAAAGGCTTCTGCCAGTCTAGTTCCGTACGCGCCAGGTTGGCCCAGAAGCCCGTGTAATCCTGCCCAGCCTGCTGGCATAAGGCGTCATAGGCTTGCATACCGGATACGTTGGCGGATTGCTTGAACGCATCATGCGGGGGGAAGACGCGGGTTTCGGAAAGGACCGACTCGATCGACGACATAAAACTCCTCCAAAGATTACTTATGCAACTGATTTCTTATGATTTATGGTAAAGCGCTTAGAATATGAATCATAACCCAATCACCCGGTATTGAGATGCCCAGCCTGGACCAAATTCTGCAAGAGAACGCCGTGCTTTCCGAGGACGAACGACGCCTGGCGCATGCCGTGGCATGCAGCCCCTTCATCAAACGCCTGCTGGATAGCGATGCCCAGTTATTACCCGAATTGATGGGCCAGTTGCACACCCCATGGACGACGGATGCCATGCGCGCCTGGCTGTCGACGCAGTCCGTTGCGGACGAGACCCAGTTGAAACGTGCCCTGCGTAAACTGCGTCAGCGCGTCATGCTACGCCTCATCGTGCGAGACCTTAGCGGGCTCGGCGATCTCGACGAGGTGATGCAGGTGACGAGTGCACTGGCCGAGGTCGCGGTGCAGTTCGCCTTGCAGCATCTGATGCCCGCGCTGACAGCCCAATACGGCACGCCGATCGGCGAATCCGGCAAGCCGCAGGAGATGCTGGTGGTGGGCATGGGCAAACTGGGCGGCGGAGAGCTCAACGTCTCCTCGGATATCGACCTCATCTTCGCTTTCGATGAGGATGGCGAGACCGATGGCGCAAAGCCGATCAGCAACGGCGAGTTCTTCACGCGGCTCGGCAAGCGCTTGATCTCGGCGATCGACGACGTCACCGAGGACGGCTTCGTCTTCCGCGTCGACATGCGATTGCGGCCTTACGGCTCCGAGGGGCCATTGGCCTGCAGCCTGGCGATGCTGGAAGAGTATTACCAGAACCAGGGGCGCGAATGGGAGCGCTATGCCTGGATCAAGGGACGCGTGATCGCCGGGGAGGGCAAGACCCTGGCCGACCTGCTGCGGCCTTTCGTGTTCCGCAAATACCTCGATTACGGTGCCTTCGCTTCCATGCGCGATCTCAAGGTGCAGATCCAGCGTGACGTCAACCGCCGGGATTTGCACGACAACATCAAGCTCGGCCGCGGCGGCATCCGCGAGATCGAATTCATCGCGCAGGTGTTCCAGCTGATTCGCGGCGGGCGCGATGCCAGCCTGCAGATCCGGCCTACGCTAGCGGTATTGCAGCGCTTGAAGGAGAAGGGGCTGATGCTGGAGCGCACGGTCGAGGAGCTGACCGAAGCCTATGTGTTCCTGCGCAATCTGGAACACCGCTTGCAGTATCTGGAGGATGCGCAGACGCAAGACCTGCCCAAGAACGATGCCGCACAGGCGCGCATCACGCTGGCAATGGGCTTCCCGGATTGGACGGCTTTTCGCGAAGCACTGGAAGTGCATCGGGCACGGGTGCAACAGCACTTCACAGACCTCTTCAACGAACGCGAAGAGAAGGACGCTAGCACCGAGGGCGATACCGCCAGGCAGGCGAGGGAGATCTGGCAAGGCCTGCTGCCGGAACAGCAGGCGCGCGACGACCTGCAGACGCTGGGGTTCAAGGACGCCAACGACACGCTGCGCCGGCTGGCCGGCCAGCATGCGGGCAGCCGCTACAAGAACCTGCCGGAACTGAGCCGCCAGCGATTCGATGCCTTGATGCCCATGGTCATCTCGCAAGCGGCGCTGGAGCCTGAACCCGACAAGACCTTGAGCCGGGTATCCGACCTCATGGATAGCATCTGCCGCCGGGCCAGTTACCTTGCCTTGCTGGCCGAATTCCCGGATGCGTTGTCGCTGGTCATCAAGCTCGCGAGCGCCAGCCCCTGGCTCTGCCAATACCTGTCCCAGCATCCTATCCTGCTCGATGAACTGCTCGACACGCGTAACCTCTATGCCCCACCGGATTTCAACGCCATGCGCGCTGAATTACTGCGACGTTTGGCGGAAGTGGAGGGCGATGTCGAGCGCCAGATGGATGTGATGCGGCATTTCAAGCATGCGGCGGTGTTCAGGTTCGCCGCCAGCGACGTCGCGGGCCAACTGCCGTTGCGCACCTTGTCCGACTACCTGAGCGAACTCGCGGACTTGATCCTCGACGTGACGCTGCAGACCATCTGGCCGACCTTGCGCGGCATCCATCGTGAACAGCCTAGATTCGCCGTCATCGGTTACGGCAAGCTGGGCGGCAAGGAGCTCGGTTATGCCTCGGACCTGGATATCATCTTCCTCTATGACGACGATGCGCCGGAAGCCCGCGACACCTATGCACGCCTGGGTCAACGCATCAACAACTGGCTCAATAGCATGACCTCGGCGGGGATGCTTTATGAGACCGATCTGGCCCTGCGTCCAGATGGCGCGAGCGGCCTGCTGGTCAGCTCGGTCGACGCCTTCCGCGATTATCAGCTGCATAAAGCCTGGATCTGGGAACATCAGGCCCTCACCCGGGCGCGGTTCAGCGCTGGCGATGCCAGTATCGGTGCAGCCTTCGAGACCATCCGCAAGGCCGTGCTGATGCAGGCGCGTGACCAGCGAACACTGAAAGAGGAGGTGGTGGCCATGCGTCAGAAGATGCTGGACGGCCACCCCAATCACAGCGGCTTGTTCGACCTCAAGCACGACCGCGGCGGCATCATCGACGTCGAGTTCATCGTGCAGTATCTGGTGTTGGCGCACGCCCCGGCGCATGCGGAACTGACGGACAACCGTGGCAACGTCAGCCTGCTCGGACAACTCGCCAAACTAGGCTTGGTCGATGCCGACCTTGCGCCGAAAGTGGCCGATGCTTACGTCGAGTTCAGGCGACTGCAACATGCGATGCGCCTGCAGGGACAAACGAAGACGCTATTGCCGAAAGCGGAAGTGAGTCCGCACGTGATCGCAGTGCAGACCCTTTGGGAACAGGTGTTCGGCTAGAGCGTTTGCCGGCGCCTGGCGCGCTGAGCGGTTGACGAAGGATCAGTTGGCGGACGCTGGTGCCACGTGCCACACCGTCTTGCCGACGTCATCCGCCACGAGCAGCGCACCCTGGGCATCGAAGGTCACCCCGACCGGACGGCCCAAAGCCTTGCCGTCTTCACTGAGGAAACCGGTCAGCACATCGATCGGTTCGCCCACCGGCTTGCCGTTCTGGAATGGCACATAGATCACCTTATAGCCGCTTTGCGGATTGCGGTTCCATGAACCGTGCTGGCCGATGAAGACCCCTTGGCGATATCGTGCGGGCAGCTTTTCCCCCTCGGACCAGGCAAGACCCAGCGAAGCGGTGTGCGGCCCCAGGGCGTAATCCGGCTTGATGGCTTTTGCCACGAGCTCGGGTTTCTGGGGTTGCACGCGCTCGTCGACGACATTGCCGTAGTAGCTATACGGCCAGCCGTAGAAACCACCATCCTTCACCGACGTCAGGTAATCCGGGACGAGGTCGCTACCGATCTCATCACGCTCGTTGACCACGGTCCATAAGGTACCCGTGACCGGCTCCCAGACCATGCCGTTCGGGTTACGCAAGCCGGAGGCATAGATGCGGTGGGACTTGTTCTGCAGATCGATCTCCCAGATCGCAGCGCGACCTTCTTCGATGTCCATGCCGTTCTCACCGATATTACTGTTGGAACCGACTGTGGCGTAGAGCTTGGTGCCGTCCTTGCTGGCAATGATGTTCTTGGTCCAGTGATGGTTGAGCGGCAAACCGGGCAGGTCAACCACTTTCTCACCCGGGGCGGTGATCTCGGTCTGGCCCGGCTGATAGGGGAAGCGCACCACGGCGTCGGCATTGGCGACATAGAGGTAGTCACCCACCAGGGTCATCCCGAAGGGCGAATGCAGGTTCTGCAGCAAGGTGGAACGGGTCTCGGCAGTGCCGTCGCCATCCGCATCCCTCAGCAGGGTGATGCGGTTGGGGCTAGGCATGCCAGCGCCGACATTCTTCATGACGATCTTGGCGACCCATTTCTTGATGCTGAAGCCGGTATCGCCCTTGGGTGGTGCTGCCGATTCGGCGACCAGGACATCGCCGTTAGGTAATCTGTAGACCCAGCGCGGGTGGGCGAGATCAGCTGCAAAAGCTTTGACTTGCAAGCCCTCCGCCGCCACGGGTTTTCCGCCTACGGGCCAGCCGACCGCCTTGGAGGTCTTGACGGTGGGGATCAGCATCTTTTTAGGTGGCGGCAGGGTGGGGTCAGGCCCTGTGCCAGCAGAGACAGGCAGCTGGGCGACATCGCCACATGCGGTGAGCCCCAGAACGAGCCCGACGATTAAAGGTAAACGATACGTGAACATCAGCAATCCCTTCGCTTGGATGATCTTGAGACAGAACGAAACTCTAATGACAGCCAGTCGTGCTGGCTAGCGGCCAGAGACTGAAACGCTTGTAAGGGTATGACTACAGAAGGCGCATGAGTTCCTGTATCGACAGGATTTTTTGGCCGAAGTCTATGATTTCGATGA
>CBFGLF010000056.1:0-11184 GCA_965649545.1 uncultured Methylotenera sp. | reverse complement strand
ACAGCTGGTTCAAGCCATTGACCAAGAGCATCACCTTGGCGCTTAATGGTGACTTTGGTTACGGCGATACCTACGGGGATAAGGAGTTCCCGTTCTTCAAGAACTTCTACGTGGGCGGTGTGAACTCGGTTCGCGGTTATCAGACCAGCAACATCGGTCCGCGTGACTTCGAGCCGCTGAGCGGGCGTTCGTTTGCTATCGGTGGTACCAAGAAGATCGTGGGTAATGTCGAGCTGTATTTCCCGATCCCAGGCATGAAAGATAACAAGCAACTTAGGCTCAGTACATTCCTTGACGCCGGTACGGTGTATGGCCCGAGTGACAATGTGGACTTTGATCTAATTAGATATTCCACCGGTCTTGGTGTAAGTTGGTATTCCCCATTCGGACCGATCAAGCTCGTGATGGCCAAGGCCCTCAACGCGCAGGACGGAGACCGGACGCAAGTGCTGCAATTCCAGTTTGGTCAGCAGTTCTAGGATTTAGTGAACCACAGGATATTAGGAGACATAAATTGAACAAGTTGTTAACTGCATTGCTATTGATTGGTTCGTTCGGTATCGCGACGGCCGCACAAGCTGCAGAACTCAAGGTTGGCTATGTACAGGTCGACAAGATCCTGCAAGAAGCGCCTCAAACCGCTGAGAGTGGCAAGAAGCTCGAAAAGGAGTTCGGTCCGCGTACCCAGGAACTGGATCGCATGCAGAAGCAGATCAAGGACATCGAAAGCTCTCTCGACAAGGACAGCCTGACCATGTCCGAGACCGAGCGTCGCAACAAGGAACGCGATATCTCCAACCTGAAGATCGAGTTCCAGCGTAAGCAGCGTGAACTACGTGAGGACGTCAACCTGCGTAAGAATGAAGAGCTTGGCTCGCTGCAGGATCGTATCAACAAGGCGGTGACGTCCGTCTCCGAAGCCGAAGGTTACGATCTGGTGATCTATGGCGGCGTGGCTTACGCCAGCAAAAAAGTGGATATCACGGATAAAGTCCTGAAGTCTTTGGGCAAGAAATAAGCTGCTCGAGCGCGTAGCCGATCCTTCATCAGTATTCATTAGCGATCTTCGTCGGATGAAAGCGCAATACTCCTTACGAGAGATCGTTTCTAAACTGGGTGGCGAATTAGTGGGTGATGGCGAGATCGCCATCACGCGCGTCGCCTCTCTAGCCAACGCCGAAACCGGGCATATCAGCTTTCTAAGCGATTCCAAATATAGATCGTTATTGACGGAGACGAAGGCCAGCGCAGTCATCCTGGCTTCTGCGCATCGCGATGAGACGACGTTGCCGCGTATCGTCACTGACAATCCCTATGCCTACTTCGCCAAGATCTCAGAGCTGCTGAATCCCGCGCCCGAGATCCAGCCTGGAATCGCCACTTCAGCGGTGGTCAATGAGACGGCTACCATCCCCGCCAGTTGTACCATTGGTGCCAATGCGGTGATCGGTGCGGGTGTCGTGCTCGGCGAGCATGTGGTGATCGGCCCCGGATGCGTCATTGGCGACAACGTCACCATCGGCAGCGACAGCCGGCTGGAAGCGAATGTGGTGGTCTACCACGGTTGTATCGTCGGCAGTCACTGCCATCTCTTTGCCGGTGTCGTCATCGGCGCAGACGGTTTCGGTTACGCGGAAGACGATGGTCGCTGGGTGAAGATCCCGCAGGTTGGTCGCGTAGTGTTGCATGACCATGTCGATATCGGAGCCAACACCACGATCGACCGTGGGGCATTGGATGACACGGTGATCGAGGAGGGCGTCAAGCTGGATAATCTGATCCAGATCGGTCATAACTGCAGGATAGGTGCCCATACCGTCATCGCAGGGTGTGTCGGTATCGCAGGCAGCGCAAGGATTGGTCGTCATTGCAAGATCGGTGGTGCCGCCATGATACTGGGGCATTTGCAAATCGCCGATGGCGTGACCATCTCTCCTGGCAGTATGATTACGAGAACGATCACCCAGCCTGGCACCTACACTGCGTTGATGCCGTTCCAGGCCCACGAGGACTGGCTCAGAACGGCGGCCAGCTTGCGCCATATCGGGGATTACGCAGAACGGATCCGCCAACTGGAAAAAGCCATGATTTCACTCAAGCAACAACAAGACAACATAGAAAAGAACTGAGGAATAGCATGACCGAGAACGCCATGACCAGCAGCATGGATATACACGAGATACTGGAACACCTGCCACATCGCTATCCGTTCGTGTTGATAGATCGCGTGCTGTCTCTCGAATTGGGCAAAGAGATCGTCGCGGTGAAGAATGTCAGCGTCAACGAACCCTATTTCCCAGGGCATTTTCCTTATCACCCAGTGATGCCGGGCGTACTGATCGTCGAAGCCATGGCGCAGGCTGCTGCCATCCTTTCCTTCAAGACCATGGACACCAAGCCCAGTGACGACTCGGTCTATTACTTTGCAGGGATCGACAGCGCGCGATTCAAGAAGCCGGTTTCCCCCGGTGATCAACTCATCCTCAAGGTGAAGATCGACCGTATCCTTCGCGGCATCTGGAAGTACTCCGGCCAGGCCCTCGTCGATGATGTGGTCGTGGCAGAAGCCGAGATGATGTGTATCCTCAAGGCGATCGGTGATAAATAAGCAATCAGAGAATCAAGAAGCCGTATGACATCTATCATCCATCCCACCGCGATCATCGACCCTCGCGCTGAGCTCGACTCCACAGTGGAAGTCGGGCCTTATACGGTCATCGGACCTGACGTGCGCATCGATGCTGGCACCCGAATCGGCAGCCATGTCGTCATTCAAGGGCCGACCACCATCGGCAAGCAGAACCAGATATTCCAGTTCTCTTCTCTGGGCGAGCAGCCGCAGGACAAGAAATACCGGGACGAGCCGACTACGCTCGAGATCGGTGACAACAACACCATTCGTGAATTCTGCACCTTCAACCGTGGCACGGTGCAGGACAAGGGCGCCACGCGTATCGGCAATGATAACTGGATCATGGCCTATGTCCATATCGCCCATGATTGCCAGATCGGTAATCACACGATCTTCGCCAACAACTCCTCGCTCGCGGGCCATGTCGACGTGCATGATTACGCCATTCTGGGCGGCTTCACCCTGATCCATCAGTTCTGCAAGATCGGTTCACACATCATCACTGCGGTGGGTTCGGTCGTGTTCAAGGACATCCCGCCTTACGTGACCGCAGCGGGTTACGATGCCAAACCGCACGGCATCAACAGCGAAGGCCTCAAGCGTCGAGGCTTTTCGCCTGAGGCCATCCTACAGATCAAGCGCGCTTACAAGACGCTGTATCGCAATGGCCTGACACTGGAAGAAGCTAAGAAAGAGCTGACCCAGCAGTTGGATAAGTGCAGTGAGATCGGCATTCTCCTGGAGTTCCTCAACACATCGACCCGCGGCATCGTCCGCTAGGAATCAACATGCCTAAAGTCGGCATCGTGGCCGGAGAAGCCTCCGGCGATCTGATCGGTAGTCATCTCATTCGTGCATTGAAGAAGCATCGGCCGGATATCGAATTCATCGGGATCGCAGGCCCCAAGATGCAAGGGGAGGGTGCTCGCTCCTTGTTTCCGATCGAACGGCTGTCCGTGCGCGGCTATGTCGAGGTCTTGCGCCACTTGCCCGGGCTGTTGAAGATCCGCAGCGAGCTTGCACAGTTCTTCATCAAGACCAAACCAGACCTGTTCATCGGCATCGATGCGCCGGATTTCAATTTCGGGCTGGAGCGCAAACTCAAGCGTAAGGGCATCCCCACGATCCATTATGTCAGCCCGTCGATCTGGGCATGGCGCAAAGGACGCATCGGCAAGATCAAGCGTGCCGTCTCCCATATGCTCGCGCTGTTCCCTTTCGAGCCGGCGATCTACGAAGCGGCCAATGTGCCGGTCACGTATGTCGGACATCCCTTGGCGGACATCCTGCCGATGGAACCGGACAGACAGGGTGCGCGGGAGAGCCTCAAGCTCAAAGACGACAAACTGGTGATCGCCATGTTGCCTGGCAGCCGGCAGAGCGAAGTGAAGCAACTGGCGGATCTCTACGTGAAGACCGCCCAATTGATCGCTCAGGAGCATCCGGACGTGCAGTTCCTGGTCCCGTTGATCACCCGCGAGACGAGAGCGATCTTCGAACAGGCGATGTATGCCAACCAGGCCTACGAGACACCGATCCAAATCCTGTTCGGCCATGCGCACATGGCCATGGAGGCGGCCGATGCGGTCATCGTGGCGTCCGGTACAGCGACGCTGGAAGCCGCATTACTCAAGCGGCCCATGGTCATCACGTACCGCATGCCACGCCTGAGTTGGTGGATATTGAAACGCATGAATTACCTGCCTTACGTCGGATTACCCAACATCCTCGCCGGGCGTTTCGTGGTACCTGAATTGCTGCAGCATGACGCCATCCCGGAAAAGCTCGCGGAAACGACGTTGCGTATGGTCAGCGACAAGACCTTGATGCAGGAGATCCGTGCCGAGTTCACCCGTATCCATGAGACGCTGCGCCAGAACACCGAGGAAAAGGCCGCCGAGGCCATCCTGGCTTATCTACCGTGAGCCTGCAGCTGATCTGTGGTGTCGATGAGGCTGGGCGAGGCCCGCTGGCAGGCGCAGTCTACGCCGCCGCGGTGATCCTGGATCCGGTGCGGCCTATCCCAGGGATCAACGATTCCAAAAAATTGTCGGAAAAAAAGCGCGACCAACTCGCCATCGAGATTAAACAGCACGCGCTGGCCTGGGCCATCGCCAGTAGTAGCGTCGAGGAGATCGACGAGATCAACATCCTGCAGGCAAGCCTGCTTGCGATGAAGCGGGCGGTAGAGAGCCTGCAGCAGATGCCGGATATGATCCAGGTCGATGGCTTGCATTGCCCCCGTGTCAGTATGCCCGCGGAGGCCATCGTACAGGGAGATAGCAAAGTGGCTGCTATCGCGGCAGCTTCCATCCTGGCCAAGACGGCACGGGATGCCGAGATGATGCGGTTACATGCGATTTACCCGCAATATGATTTCGCCAAGCACAAAGGTTACCCTACGGCCCATCACATGGAATGCCTCATGCTGCATGGGGTGTCGCCCGTCCACAGGCGTAGCTATGCCCCGGTCAGGAAATTGCTGGCGCTAGATGGACGCTCGTTAGGCCAGTAGCAGGAACACTGTCGGTTGCTTGTGCAGGTCGGGCAGTGTCGATTTGCGCCATTCAGCGATGGGGCGGCTGATGATCAATTCCTGTTCGAGGCTGACATTGCTCGCAATGCATAGACGCGTCTGCGATTGGCAATGCGACAAGATATCTTCCAACATATGCTGGTTGCGGTAGGGCGTTTCGATGAATATCTGTGTTTCGCCCAGTCGCTGTGAGGTTTGCTCCAAAGCTTTCAATGCCTTGATGCGCTCAGCTTTGTCGCTGGGCAGATAACCCAGGAAAGTGAAGCGCTGACCATTGAAGCCTGAGGCCATCAGGCCCAGCAGAATGGAAGATGGTCCCACCAGGGGTGCCACGCGTATGCCCTTGCGATGAGCCAGCTCGGCCAACTTCGCACCCGGGTCAGCGATGCCCGGGCATCCGGCTTCCGACATCAGCCCGACATCCTTGCCCGCCAGCAGGGGCGCAAGCAACGCAGGCAATGTCTTGTCATCGGTATGCTCGTTGAGCAGCAGCATCTCCAGTTCACGTACCGGCTTGATGGTCTTGATGAGCCCGAGAAAACGGCGTGCCGTCTTCTCGTTCTCGACCACGAAGGTATCCAGTCTTTGTGCCAGCCCGATCACATCGGCTGGCAGGGCGCGTGTCAGCTGGTCATCGCCCAGCGTGACTGGCAACAGGTAGAGCGTCCCGGGCATCAATATTTCACTTGCACGCGATAGGTGAGGGTGGCCTTGCCTTCGGCCGGGATGTCGATCTTCCAGGTCGCGAGATTGCTGTTGGCTTTTTCATGCGGGTGGCTGGATTTCAACATCTTCCAGTCGGCGGGGATAGGCTCTTGAACGGTGATGGTCACCCGTTCCTTCTTGGCGTTCTTCAGTACGATCTCGTATGCGCTCTCGAATGCGCTATTGCCTTTGGCCGGGTTGGGCAAGCGTTTGAAATCAGTCTGTTTCCTGTCCGCGGTTACGTCGAAGGCATTGCCGAGTTTGAGTCGCACAGGCTCGTTCTTGGGTGTGTGGTCGATATTATCCTCACCGACGAATTGTGCGTTACCGGCACTATCTTTCTTGTATACGCGCATCACCCCCTTGGGCAGCGGCATGCCGAGTTTACTGGCCTCCTTGTTGTCGAATTCGACGAATACGCCGACTTTTAGCTTCTGGCCCAGTTCGCCATTGTTGGGAAGGTAACTCGCTTGATAGTAGTACTCCTCACCACGCAAAACGAGCTCCTTGCGGGCAGGAACAGCGGTAGCGGACAACAGCGCGACCTGCTTGGTCTGGTTCTCGGCGATGGTGGTAGGGCGATCCAGCGTGTAGAGGTGATATTCGAGCAGGGACTCTTCGGCCATCGGAGCCGTAGCTTCAGCCGCCATGGCATCCATGCGCATGGTCTTCACCATCGGGCGCATCTCGGGCACACGATTGACATCCCCGGCCACGAGCTGGAGCTTGGCGTTGCGGTAAGTCGTGCCGCTGGTATTGGTGAGCGTCACCCAGCCTGAGAGGTCCAGCCTGTCTTCGGAAGGACTGAGCTCGGCGACGTAGTCGGCTTTCCAGCCCAGTCCCGAGGTCAGATAACTTAGCTCAACGTTCTGTTCCGCCGCGGTCTTGCTATTCAGCTGGACGACCAAGGTCGGTCGGTCACGCAGGTTGGCAGGTACGTCGCTGTAGACGATGCGACCCGGGATGCCGGTCTCGATGCGGTCGCCGATCTTCATGACCACACCGTTATTGGCTGAGAGGACTTGTGCCTGCTCTGAGGTTTCCATGCCGGTCGCCGGGTTGGTCTTGACCACAGTCACAGTGTGGCCAACGTATTTCTCCAGCAGCTTCTGCGGCGTCAACAGGTCGAAATCGAAGTTCTGTTCGAGGATCGACAAGCCGCCAGCCTGCGTCAAGCTGCGCAGCAGGGCGGTTTCGGGGCGGATCTGCGCACTGACATCGCGCAAGGCCAACTTGTTCGCTCCGGTGTTGAGCTTGACCTTGCGCTGGTCTTTCACCAGCGCCAGATTCTGGTTGTAGATGGTGACAGCGACACTTTGCTGGTCGTCCAGCGTACTGCGGGTCTCTTCGGGTTCTGCGGCATGCAGTGAGGTGCTTAAGGCAAGGATGGCAAGGGATACGGTACTACGACGTTTGAAATGCATCGAGTTCTCCTGAAATGTAGCCTTAGAACGTTGTGGTGTCAGATGACGTTGACGCCTTCATGTTGCAACATGGTGATCAGGCGGATCAAGGGCAGGCCGATCAAGGCATTGGGATCGTCGCCATGGATGGCGGCGATCAGTGCGATGCCCAGGCCTTCCGATTTCGCGCTGCCAGCACAATGATACGGCTGTTCCTTCTGCAGGTAATGCTCGATCTGGTCGTCGCTGAGTTGCCTGAACGTCACCACCGTGGGCACCACATCGGCCTGCATATGCCCAGTGTGTGCATTGAACAAGCACAGGGCGCTGTGAAAGGTGACTTCCCGCCCGCGCATCAAGCGCAATTGTCTGACTGCGTTGTCGTGGGTCAAAGGTTTGCCCAGTTGTACGCCATCCAGGATGGCCACCTGGTCGCACCCGATGATCAGTGCGTCCGGCTCCGAGACGCCGACTTTACGGGCTTTCTCTTGAGCGAGGCGTAGCGCTGTTTGCTCAGGTGCCTCGTTCGCTCGCGGCGTTTCGTCGACGTCAGGGGAGATGACGCCGAATGGGAGCTGCAGATGCTCCAGTAATTCCTTGCGATAGATGGAAGAAGAGGCGAGGATCAGTTTGGGAGTGGTCATGGGTTCTGTTGAATAAAAAAGCCGGCAGGGGGTGTTGTCTGCCGGCTTCTGGTATCGATATGGCCGCGATATTACTCTGGCTGGATTTCCAGCAGAGATTCGTCAGGGGTCACGCTATCTCCCTTGGCGACATGCACGGCAACGACGATGCCTGATTTCGAGGCCTGGATCTCGTTCTCCATCTTCATGGCTTCGATCACCAGCACGGCATCACCGGCATTCACCTTGTCGCCTGCCTTGACCTTGACGTCGACGATGGTGCCCGGCATGGCAGTGGTGACACAGCCGCTGTGGGTTGGGCGAGGACGGCCATTCGAGCCAGCAGTAGACGTGGTCTTCTTCTTGCCGTTACCGTTGCTCTTGCCGCCTGACACTTCGATCTCGCTCAATGTCTCGACCATCACTTCCTCTGCCACCCCATCGACGGAGACATAGAAGGGGCGCTGCTCTTCACCCTGGTGGCCGCTACCGGTCAGCTTGATGTGGAAGGTCTCGCCATGCAACGTCACCTTGAATTCGTTGGGTGCGTAGTGCGCCCCGCTGGAGGTGACCGCTTCCTTGGTCAGCAACGGTTCAGGTTTCAATGTGCCGGCGTTCCGTTCCTGCAGGAAGGTCTTGGCCAAGTCTGGGAACATGGCATAGGTCAGGACGTCCTCTTCAGATTTCGCAAGATTCTCGGATTCCGCACGCAGTTTATCCATCTCGTCTTCGAGCAGATCTGCCGGACGGCAGGTGATGACCTCGGAGCTGCCCACAGCCAGGTTCTTGACGTCTGGGTTGACGGCCGCCGGTGCTTTGCCATATTGGCCAAGCAGGTAGTTCTTCACCTCATTGGTCACGGACTTGTAGCGTGCGCCAGTCATGACGTTCAGCACGGCTTGCGTGCCAACGATCTGGGAGGTGGGCGTAACGAGTGGGGGGAAGCCGAGGTCCTCGCGCACACGCGGAATCTCAGCCAGCACTTCATCCATGCGGTTCAGAGCGCCTTGTTCCTTCAGCTGGTTCGACAGGTTGGAGATCATGCCGCCAGGGACTTGATTGACGAGCACGCGCGTGTCGACCCCGGTGAAATCGCTCTCAAACTGCCAGTATTTCTTGCGTACCTCACGGAAGTAGGCGGTGATCTCCTGCAGGGCTGAGAGGTCCAGGCCGGTATCGTATTCAGTGCCTTGCAAGGCTGCCACCAGGCTCTCAGTGGAAGGATGGCTGGCACCTTCACCGAACGATGAGTTGCATGTGTCGATGATGCTGGCACCGGCTTCCACGCCTTTCAGCAGGCACATCGCGGAAAGACCGGATGTCGCATGGCTGTGCAAGTGGATCGGCAGCTTGATGGCAGCATGCAGCGCCTTGACCAGTTCATAAGTGACTTGTGGCGTGAGCAGACCGGCCATGTCCTTGATGGCGACAGTGTCCGCACCCATGCTTTCCATCTCTTTGGCCAGTGCGACGAAATAGGCGATATCGTGCACGGGACTGGTGGTGTAGCTGATGGTGCCTTCTGCATGTTTACCGGACTTCTTCACGGCCTCGATGGAAACGCGGAGATTGCGTGCGTCGTTCATGGCATCGAATATACGGAACACGTCAACACCGGAGTCAGCCGACTGTTGCACGAACGCGCGCACCACATCGTCAGAGTAGTGACGGTAGCCCAGCAGGTTCTGACCACGCAGCAGCATCTGTATGCGGGTGTTGGGCAGGGCTTTACGCAGCTTCTTCAGGCGCTCCCATGGGTCTTCCTTCAGGTAACGAACGCAGGCGTCGAATGTCGCCCCACCCCAGGCCTCGAGGGACCAGAAACCGATCGCATCCAGTTTAGGGCAGATAGGCAACATATCTTCCGTGCGCATGCGGGTTGCGATGAGGGACTGATGACCATCCCTTAAAACCAGTTCTGTAACATGTACTTTTGCCATATATTTAACTTATCGCTTTAGGTTTAAATTCGTCTTCAAATGCCTTCATGGGCTGCGATCGCAGCCGAGATCGCGGCTGCGATCAGCTCCGGTGGGAACTCGGTCGCGTAATTCACCAGCTCCGGGTGGGTCTCGACGAAGCTGGTATCGAAATGCGCTGCACGAAATTCCGGATGCTTCAGGATCTCCTGGTAATAGGGGATCGTCGTCTTGACGCCATAGACCACCATATCGTCCAGTGCGCGGCGACCACGCTCAATCACGCTCTCCCAGTTCAAGGCCCATACGGTCAGCTTGGCGCACATCGAATCGTAGTAGGGCGGGATCACATAACCACTGTACATGGCCGCATCCATCCGCACGCCTGGGCCGCCTGGGGCATAGTAGCGGGTGATCTTGCCGAAGCTCGGCAGGAAATCGTTCTTGGGGTCTTCCGCATTGATACGGAACTCCATGGCGAAACCCCGGTAATGGACGTCCTTCTGCTTATATTGCAGCGGCAACCCGTCAGCCACGCGGATCTGTTCCTGCACGATGTCGATACCGGTGATCGTCTCGGTCACAGTATGTTCGACCTGCAAACGCGTGTTCATTTCCATGAAATAGAAATTGTTGTCCGAATCCAACAGGAATTCGACCGTGCCGGCATTCTTGTAACCTACAGCCTTGGCCGCTTTCACAGCCAGATTGCCGATGTATTCGCGCTGCGCGTTGCTGAGCTGCGGCGAAGGGGCGATCTCGATCAGCTTCTGGTTGCGGCGCTGGATCGAGCAGTCGCGCTCGAATAGGTGGATCACGTTGCCGTGGCTGTCGGCCATGACCTGGACCTCGATATGCCGAGGGTTGACCACGCATTTCTCGAGGAAGACCTCAGGCTTGCCGAAGGCCTTGCTGGCTTCGGAGATCACGCGGTCGTAATTGCTCAGCAATTCCTTCTCGTCGTTGCAGCGACGAATACCGCGGCCACCACCGCCATTGGTGGCTTTCAGCATGACTGGATAGCCGATCTTGCTGGCGAGTTTTCGCGCCTCTTCGACGTTCTCCAGATTGCCTTCACTGCCAGGTACGCAGGGGATGCGCGCCTTGATCATGGCATTACGCGCCTGGATCTTGTCGCCCATCTGGCGAATCACAGGTGCATCCGGGCCGATGAACTTGATGCCGCGACGCTTGCATATCTCGGCAAGCTCCGGATTCTCCGACAGGAAGCCATACCCCGGGTGGAGGGCGTCGCAACCGGAGGCGACGGCCAGATTAACGATATTGTGCGCATTGAGGTAACCCAAGACTGGGTCTGAGCCTATGTTATAGGCCTCGTCAGCTTTCTTGACGTGCAGGGCATGGC
>CBFGLF010000055.1:0-11214 GCA_965649545.1 uncultured Methylotenera sp. | reverse complement strand
CCGCGCATGGTGCCCACCGGCGTATTGAGTACGGTACCGCTGCTGTATTCGAAGTGCTCGCCTGGCTTCAGCAGGGGCTGTACGCCCACCACCCCGAGACCGCGCACTTCCTGCACGGTGTCATTGGCGTCGGTGATCACCCAGTGACGACTGATGAGTTGCGCCGGCACGGTGCCGGTGTTGGTGATGGTGATGCTGTAAGAGAACACGTAGCGGTTCTGCTCCACGTCGGACTGGTCCGCTACGAAGGCAGTTTCCACCGAGACGGAGAATTCATAGCGTTTGTGCGAGGGCATCAGGCTGCTTTCATGAGATGAGCCCGGTCGTCGGGGAGCTCGGTGTCGCGGAATAGAGTTTCTTCGGCATGCGGCCGGCAAGGAACGACTCGCGGCCAGCCTCGATGGCTTTGCGCATGGCGCTTGCCATCAGCACGGGGTCGCGTGCCCCGGCGATCGCCGTGTTCATCAGTACGCCGTCACAGCCCAGTTCCATCGCGATGGCGGCATCCGATGCCGTGCCGACGCCCGCATCGACCAATACCGGGATCTTGGCGTTCTCGATGATGATCTGCAGGTTCCAGGGATTGAGGATGCCCATGCCCGAGCCGATGAGCGAGGCCAGCGGCATCACGGCGCAGCAGCCGATCTCTTCCAGTTGTTTGGCGATGATCGGATCGTCCGAGGTGTAGACCATGACATCGAACCCGTCCTTGACCAGGATCTCGGCGGCGCGCAGGGTCTCGACCACATTCGGGTAGAGCGTGTTGGGGTCGCCCAGCACCTCGAGCTTGACCAACTTGTGGCCATCGAGCAGCTCGCGGGCAAGCCTCAGCGTGCGCACGGCGTCGTCGGTGGTGTAACAGCCAGCGGTGTTAGGCAGGTAGGTGAATTCGTCCGGCGGCAGGTAATCCAGCAGGGAAGGCTCACCGGCATTCTGGCCGATGTTGGTGCGGCGGATCGCTACTGTCACGATCTCCGCGCCGCTGGCGTCGATGGCAGCGCGCGTCTCCTGAAAGTCCTTGTATTTGCCGGTGCCGACCAGCAGGCGTGAATGGTAGGTAGTGCCCGCGATAGTGAGTGTATGCATGGATTAACCGCCTCCGACCGCGCCGACGATCTCCAACTTGTCGCCATCATGCAAAGTCGCGTCGGCGAACTTGCTGCGCGGCACGATCTCGCCGTTACATTCGATCGCCAGGCGCTTGCCGGTGAGGCCGAGCTTGTCGACCAGTTCTGCGACGCTGAGCTGTGGCGTATCGAATTGCCTGGGATTGCCGTTGATGGTGAGCTGGATCACGAATCGCTGCCGAATCTGAGATTTAGGTGAGCTTAAAAGTCATATTTTACGTGGGTTAGGCCAATAAGGCCAATCGCTCTTGAGGGAGAAGGCGAGGTTACGTGAGGGGCGGTGCAGAGGCCATCGAACGAGTGGTATGCAGCCGACAGGTGAACTGTCATATATAAAGTTGACAATCCTCCCGCTTAGCCAAAAACTGGTAATCGAAGTGATTTGAGCGCGTCACCCTTTTTCAACTTGTCCGCGAGGAGCATCATGCGTCCACCTGTCCGTGTCTTCGGCCCCAGCCTACTTACCTTGGCAGCCACATCCTTATTAGCGTTCTCCTCCCATTTGGCGGCCGAGCCCGCCAGTGACAAGCCGGTGGTGGAGCAGATCGTCGATATCCAGACCCAGCTCGCGAAGGGCCCATACAAGGGGTTCCGTGCCAATCACGCCAAAGGCATCCTGGCGACCGGGACGTTCACCCCATCGCCCGCTGCGGCCGACTTGAGCAAGGCCGCGCATCTGCAACAGACCGCGACACCGGTGACGGTACGCTTTTCCAATGCCACCGGCGTGCCTGCGATCCCGGATGCCGAGCCGAATGCCAACCCCCGTGGCATCGCCATCCGCTTCGCCTTACCTGACGGGAGTTACACCGATATCGTCAGTATCAGCGTCAACGCGTTTCCTGTGACCACGCCTGAGGAATTCCTCGGCTTGCTCAGCGCCATCGCGGCGACCACCCCGGACTCGCCCAAGCCCACGCCGATTGAACAGTTCCTGGGTAGTCATCCCAATGCACTCAAGTTCGTGCAAATCCCCAAACCTGCGCCGGTGAGTTACACCACGCTGTCGTATTTTGGCGTGAACGCCTTCCAGTTCACCAATGCCAAGGGCGAAAGCCGATTCGGGCGTTATCGCATCACGCCGGTATCGGGTGAGCAAGCCATGAGCCAGGCCGACCTATCCAAGGCGGGGCCAAATTACTTGTCGGAAGAACTGACCGCCCGATTGAAGAACGGCGATGCCAAGTTCCGTATCGCCGTGCAATTGGCGGAGCCTGGGGATGTGATCGACGATGCGACAGCAGTATGGCCGGATAGTCGCCCACAGGTCGAGTTGGGGATCCTGACCCTGAACGCTGTGATGGCGGATTCTGCCAAGGTGGAAAAGACGTTGGCGTTCAATCCGCTGATCCTGACCGATGGCATCGCCCCTTCGAAGGATCCTATCCTGCTCGCACGCCCAGCCGCCTATGGGGTGAGTGTGGGACGGCGCTTTTCCAACTGATCTATCCAACCGATCTGTCGGCAAGCGGCCTGTAAGCGGCATAAAGAAAGGCCACCCTAGGGGTGGCCTTTGGAGTCGCGATGGAGATTTAAAACGGATATCTCAATACTTACCGAGCATCAATGGCAGGTCTTGTTAAAGCGTTCGATCTGTTCTTCGGCTTCTTCCTTGCTCACGCCATACATCTCCTGGATCTTGCCGGCCAGCATCTGGCGATTGCCCTTGATCTCTTCGATCTGATCATCGGTCAACTTGCCCCATTGTTGCTGGACCTTGCCTTTGAGTTGTTTCCAGTTACCTTCGATTTGATCCCAGTTCATCATTAGCTCCTTCATGTCAGGTGGAAAGTGGGTCTGCGACCAATCGTCGAGAACGACGATGGACCATGGAGCCATGCTAACGGGCAAGGTCTGGAACGACAGTCGGGGGTTCACCGAAAACGTTGTGGGATTAGGCTGACAACCTCATACGACATGATGGATACGTTTGCCAGGCGCACGGCGAACTGCGTAGAATGGCGGCATTGCGGGCGTAGTTCAATGGTAGAACGCTAGCTTCCCAAGCTCGATACGCGGGTTCGATTCCCGTCGCCCGCTCCACCATCCTTTTCTATCAGATCTCCACCATCTCGAAATCTTCCTTGCGGGCGCCGCACTCGGGGCAAGTCCAGTTCGGAGGGACGTCTTCCCAGCGTGTACCGGGCGCGATGCCGTCTTCAGGACAGCCCTTCGCCTCATCGTAGATCCAGCCACAGATGTTGCACATCCAAGTTTTCATTTGCCTGACACCTTTTCATATGCAGAAGGGTAATTGCGTTAAAATAGCATATCCAATACAACATCGTGCCTCCAGCACTGGCCGCCATGAACTTAACCGCATGGCGTGTGCCTTAAGTGTCTCGCGCTGAAAATCTCACTATGAACCTGATGCCCCCTACCGTCATGACATTCGCTGCGACCGACCCCAGCAGCGGCGCCGGTTTGCAGGCGGACATCCTGACACTGGCCAGTATCGGCTGCCATCCCTTGTCCGTCGTCACCGCCGTGACCGTGCAGGACACGCTTGGGGTCGATAACGTCATGGTGTTCGATGCCGACTGGGTCAACGACCAGGCGCGCACCATCCTCGAGGATATGCAGGTCTCGGCGTTCAAGCTGGGTATGCTGGGCAGTGTGGAGAACATCGCCGTCATCGCCGAGATCATGGCCGACTACCCCGATACACCCTTGCTCATCGATCCTGTACTGGCCTCCGGCCGCGGCGACGAACTCGCCAACGAGGAGATGCAGGCGGCCATGATCGATCTGCTGCTGCCGCAAGCCACCCTGATCACGCCGAATAGCCTGGAAGCTCGCCGACTTGCGTTCCACGACGACGACTCGGACGAGGCGGAGAACGCCTCACTGCAGGAAGTCGCGGACCGCTTGCTGGCGATGGGTTCGGAATACGTGCTCATTACCGGTACCCACGAACGTACCGTCGATGTCATCAACACCTTGTATGGCGAGCGCGGCATCGTCAAGACTTTCAAATGCGAACGCCTGCCCGGCAGTTACCATGGTTCCGGCTGTACGCTGACGTCGGCCATCGCCGCCTGTGTGGCGCATGGCCTGACCATCGAGGAGGCCATCGCCGAGGCGCAGGACTACACCTGGCAGTCGCTCAAGCATGCATTCCGTCCGGGCATGGGGCAGTTCATTCCGGATCGCCTGTTCTGGGCTAGGGATGAAGAAGATGAAGCCAGGAAGAATTAAAGGGCTTTACGCACTCACGCCGGACGAGACGCATACCGAACGACTGCTCGCCCAGGTCGAGGTGGCCCTAGCCGCGGGGGTGAAGCTGTTGCAGTACCGTAACAAGCTGGCGGATCCCCGTCTACGCACGGTGCAGGCGCAGGCCTTGTTGCCCCTGTGTCGCGCCCATGACGCGACCTTCATCATCAACGACGATATCAAGCTGTGCCTCGCCATCGATGCCGATGGCGTCCATCTCGGCAAGACCGACGGCAGTCTGGCGGCGGCGCGCACGCGGCTCGGGCCGGACAAGCTCCTCGGTGCTTCCTGCTACGACCATTTCGATAACGCGATCGCGGCCAAAGCGCACGGCGCCGACTATGTCGCCTTCGGCGCCTGTTTCGTTTCAGGCACCAAGCCTGACGCACCGCGGGCAGACTTGGGCTTGTTCTCGCGTGCGCAAGCCGAACTCGGCCTGCCTGCAGTTGCCATCGGCGGCATCACGGTCGACAATGCCGGACAGGCGATCGCGGCCGGAGCGGACGCGATCGCAGTCATCGGGGCGCTCTGGAATAGTGCCGATATACCTTTGATCATCGAGCGCTTTCAGCGCGCGATCAGCCAACCCTGACCCATTCACGACAACTCACTATCATTCAGCCAGGCCATCATGAGCTCACGTAACCAGCAACTATTCGAACAATCCCAACGCTTGATCCCCGGTGGCGTCAATTCCCCGGTACGCGCTTTCCGCTCCGTCGGCGGTACGCCGGTGTTCTTCAAGAAGGGTGCCGGTTCCCGTCTTTGGGACGAGGACGGCAAGGAGTACATCGACTACGTCGGTTCCTGGGGGCCGATGATCCTGGGCCATGCCCATCCGGAAGTGATCGCCGCGGTACAGAAGAGCGCCGAGAACAGCCTGTCTTTCGGGGCGCCGACCGCCCTGGAGCTGGAGATGGCGGAACTCATCACCGAGATCGTCCCCAGCATGGAGCAGGTGCGGCTGGTCAGCTCCGGCACCGAAGCCACCATGAGCGCCATCCGTCTGGCACGTGGCTACACGGGTCGTAGCAAGATCCTCAAGTTCGAGGGCTGCTACCACGGCCATGCCGACTCGTTGCTGGTGAAGGCCGGTTCGGGCGCCCTCACCTTCGGCCAGCCCAGCTCGGCGGGTGTCCCGCCTGAATTGGCGGCGCACACATTGACCCTGCCCTATAACGACAATGCCGCTGTGGAGCGTCTGTTCGCGCAGATCGGTGACGAGATCGCCTGCGTCATCGTCGAGCCGGTGGTCGGCAACATGAACCTGATCGTGCCGCAGAACGGCTTCCTGCAGGTGCTGCGCGACCAGTGCACCAAGCACGGCGCCGTACTGATCTTCGATGAGGTGATGACCGGATTCCGCGTCGCACTAGGTGGCGCACAGGCCCTCTATGGCATCACGCCTGACCTGACTACGTTGGGCAAGGTTATCGGCGGCGGCTTGCCGGTCGGCGCGTTCGGCGGTCGCAAGGACATCATGAATTGCCTGGCGCCTCTGGGGCCGGTCTACCAGGCCGGTACGCTTTCCGGCAACCCGGTTGCGGTCTCTGCCGGTCTGGCGACGCTGCGGTTGATCCAGGCGCCCGGCTTCCATGAGCGCCTGAGTGCGCAGACGGCGAAGTTGGTCCAAGGGCTGGCTGCCGCGGCGAAGGAAGCCGGTATCGCTTTCAGTGCGCAACATGTGGGCGGGATGTTCGGTATCTACTTCAGCGCGGATTGCCCGACCAGTTACGACGCCGTCATGCGATCCGACAAGGAAGCCTTCAACCGCTTCTTCCACGGCATGCTGGATGAAGGCGTGTACTTCGCCCCCTCCGCGTTTGAAGCGGGCTTCGTTTCAGCGGCCCACACCGACGAAGATATCGAGAAGACGCTGGCGGCAGCCAGGAAAGTGTTCGCCGGCAAGATCCACTGAGCCGAGGGTAGGGCGATGCGACACCGGCGTGAAAAATGCGTCTATGTGATTGAACTCATAACCTTTTGACGGTAACATTGAAGGTTCCGCTAAATATTTCATGGCCTGAACCGGATTTGGCCATGAAGATGTTCGAAACCCCGCTAACACCCTCGGTTGGCGCGGCAGCACAGGGGTCGAGGGATGGATAGGTAAATACATTGGTAATGCAAGCAGAAACGCCAGAAGCACCGAGCAAGCCGGGCCAACAGGGCTTATATAACCCTGCCAACGAACATGACGCCTGTGGCGTCGGCTTCATCGCGAACATCAAGGGCAAGAAGAGTCACGACATCGTCCGTCAGGGTTTGCAGATCCTTGCCAACCTGACCCATCGCGGCGCCACCGGTTACGACCCCAAGCTGGGCGACGGTGCCGGCATGCTGATCCAGATGCCAGACGCCTTCATGCGCAAGGAAGCATCCAAAGTCGGTGTCGAATTGCCACCAGTAGGCGCCTATGCCGTCGGCATGGTGTCGCTGCCGCAGTCACGCAATGGTCGTGAAGCCTGCGAATCCGTGATCGCCCGCATCGTTCACGAAGAACACCAGACCCTGTTGGGCTGGCGCGACGTGCCGCGCGACAACAGCAATATCGCCGATGCCGCACGCGCCGTCGAACCAGTCATGCGTCAGGTGTTCATCGGCAGTTCCGTGGCCGACCAGAACGCCTTCGAACGCAAGCTGTTCGTGATTCGCAAGCGCATCGAACATGCTGTCCGCGCATTGAAGATCGAGGACGCGACCCAGTTCTACATCCCTTCCATGTCCAGCCGCACCGTCGTCTACAAGGGCATGCTGCTGGCCAATGAGGTCGGTACCTATTACCAGGACCTGCAGGACGAGACCATGGTCTCCGCCCTGGCGCTGGTGCACCAGCGTTTTTCCACCAATACCTTCCCGGCCTGGGAGCTCGCCCATCCGTTCCGCATGATCGCCCACAACGGCGAGATCAACACCATGCAGGGCAATGTCAACTGGATGGCCGCGCGCCATGCCGCGATGCGCTCCGAGCTGATCGGCGAGGATCTGGAAAAGGTCTGGCCGCTGATCGCCGACGGCCAATCGGATTCCGCCTGTTTCGATAATGCACTGGAACTGCTGGTGGCCGGCGGCTATTCCCTGCCGCACGCCATGATGATGCTGATCCCGGAAGCCTGGTCATCCGACCCGCTGATGGATGAACAGCGCCGCGCGTTCTACGAATATCACGCCGCCTTGATGGAACCATGGGACGGCCCGGCAGCCGTCGCCTTCACCGATGGCCGCATGATCGGCGCTACTTTGGACCGTAATGGCCTGCGCCCGGCCCGCTACCTGGTGACCGATGACGACCACGTCATGATGGCCTCCGAAATGGGCGTGCTGACGTTCCCGCAAGAACGCATCGTCAAGAAATGGCGCCTGCAGCCAGGCAAGATGCTGCTGATCGATATGGAGCAAGGCCGCATCATCGACGACGCAGAGGTCAAGAAGCAGCTGGCCGAAGCCAAGCCTTACAAGGACTGGATCGAGAAGTCCCGTTACTTCCTGGGCGATCTGCCCAAGGTCGAGAGCAAGACCGAACTCGCTGCCGAGTTGCTGGATGTGCAGCAGGCATTCGGTTACACGCAGGAAGACATCAAGTTCATCCTGCAGCCGATGATCGCCAACGGCGAAGAGGCTTCCGGTTCCATGGGTAACGACAGCGCCTTGCCGGTACTGTCGAATAAACCCAAGCAGCTCTACAACTATTTCAAGCAACTGTTCGCCCAGGTGACCAATCCGCCGATCGACCCGATCCGCGAGGAACTGGTCATGTCCCTGGTGACCTTCATCGGGCCTAAGCCTAACTTGCTCGGCATCAATGAGACCAACCCGCCGCTGCGCCTGGAAGCCAGCCAGCCGGTGCTGATGCTGGACGAGCTGGAACAGCTGAAGGCCATCGACACCCTGACGCAGAACCGCTACCGCGCCTTGACGCTGGATATCACCTATCCGGTCGCGCACGGCAAGCAGCACATGGCGACTGCGCTGGAAGCACTCAACAAGGCTGCCGAAAAGGCGGTCAACGACGGCTTCAACGTCCTTATCCTGTCCGACCGTCAGGTCAGTGCAGAGCGTCTGGCGATCCCGGCCTTGCTGGCCTGTGCCGCGACTCATCAACATCTGGTCAAGGCAGGTCTGCGGACCAATACCGGCCTGGTCATCGACACCGGTTCGGCCCGCGAAGTGCATCACTTCGCGCTGCTCGGCGGTTACGGTGCGGAAGCGGTCTGCCCATGGCTCGCGTTCGAAACCATCCACCAGCTGGCCGCAAGCCATGGCATGGATGCCAAGGATGCCGCCAAGAAGTTCGTCAAGGCGATCGGCAAAGGCCTGTACAAGGTGATGTCCAAGATGGGCATCTCCACCTATCAGTCCTATTGCGGCGCGCAGATCTTCGAAGCGGTCGGCCTGAATAGCCAGTTCGTGAAGCAATACTTCGTCGGCACCGCCACGAATGTCGAAGGCATCGGCCTGGATGAAGTGGCCGAAGAGAGCCTGCGTCTGCACGAGGCTGCGTTCGGTGACGATCCGGTGCTCGCCGGTGCGCTGGATGCGGGCGGTGAGTATGCCTTCCGTATCCGCGGTGAAGAGCATATGTGGACCCCGGATTCCATCGCCAAGCTGCAGCATGCGACGCGCTCCGGCCAGTTCGACACCTACAAGGAATACGCCAAGCTGATCAACGACCAGACCAAGCGCCACATGACGCTGCGTGGTCTGTTCGACATCAAGCCTGCAGGCTCCCCGGTACCGCTGGAAGAAGTGGAATCGGCCAAGGAGATCGTCAAGCGCTTCGCCACCGGCGCCATGTCGCTCGGCTCGATCTCGACCGAAGCGCATGCGACCCTGGCGATCGCCATGAACCGCATCGGCGGCAAATCGAACACCGGCGAAGGCGGCGAGGATCCCAAGCGCTTCATCCCGGTCGCCACCGACACCACGATGGCTGCGGTCATCGGTGTGGAGAAGATCGAGCGCGATATCGCGCTCAAGGCCGGCGATTCCATGCGTTCCAAGATCAAGCAAGTCGCATCCGGCCGCTTCGGCGTCACCGCCGAGTACCTGGCCAATGCCGACCAGATCCAGATCAAGATGGCGCAAGGCGCGAAGCCGGGCGAAGGCGGTCAGCTGCCCGGCCACAAGGTCAGCCCTTACATCGCGAGCCTGCGATTCTCGGTGCCCGGTGTCGGCCTCATTTCGCCACCGCCGCATCATGACATCTACTCGATCGAGGATCTGGCACAGCTGATCCACGACCTGAAGAACGCCAATCCGAAAGCCGACGTGTCGGTCAAGCTGGTCTCCGAGACCGGTATCGGTACCGTCGCTGCCGGTGTGGCCAAGGCCAAATCCGATCACATCGTGGTCGCCGGCCATGACGGCGGTACCGGCGCTTCGCCGATCTCCTCCGTCAAGCATGCAGGCACGCCATGGGAACTCGGCCTGGCCGAGACCCAGCAGACGCTGGTACTGAACCAGCTGCGTGGCCGCGTCATCGTACAGGTCGACGGCCAGATGAAGACCGGCCGCGACGTGCTGATCGGCGCCCTGCTCGGAGCCGATGAGTTCGGTTTTGCGACCGCCCCGCTGGTGGTCGAAGGCTGCATCATGATGCGTAAATGCCACCTCAACACCTGCCCGGTCGGCGTCGCTACCCAGGATCCGGAGCTGCGCAAGCGCTTCACCGGCCAGCCTGAGCATGTGGTCAATTATTTCTTCTTCGTCGCCGAGGAAGTGCGTGAATTGATGGCCAGCATCGGTATCCGCAAGTTCGATGACCTGATCGGCCGCGCCGACCTGCTCGACATGCAAGCCGGTATCGATCACTGGAAGGCGCGTGGCCTCGACTTCAGCAAGATCTTCTACCAGCCCAAGGTGGCCGACAGCGTTTCCCGTCGCCATACCGAGTTGCAGGAACATGGCCTCGAACGCGCCCTCGACAACAAGCTGATCGCCGAGGCGCAACCGGCACTGGAAAAGGGCGAGAAGGTCGTCATCGAGACCGCCATCGTCAATACCAACCGTACGGTCGGCACCATGCTGTCGTATGAGATCGCCCGCCGTTATGGTCGTGCCGGCCTGCCGGACGACACCCTGACGGTGAAACTCTCCGGTACCGCCGGCCAGAGTTTCGCCGCGCTGCTGACCAAGGGCATCACGTTCGAACTCACCGGCGAAGGCAACGACTATGTCGGCAAGAGCCTGTGCGGTGGCCGCATCGTCATCAAGCCGCCCAAGGCCTTCCGTGGCAAGGCCGAAGAGAACATCATCGTCGGCAATACCGTCATGTACGGCGCGACCAGCGGCGAGAGCTATTTCAACGGCGTCGCCGGCGAGCGCTTCTGTGTGCGTAACTCTGGCGCTTCCGCAGTGGTCGAAGGCGTGGGCAATCACGGCTGTGAATACATGACCGGCGGTACCGTCGTCGTGCTCGGCGTCACTGGCCAGAACTTCGCGGCCGGGATGTCCGGTGGCGTGGCCTATGTGCTGGATGAGGACGGCTTGTTCGCCAAGCGCTGCAACATGAGCATGGTCAGCCTGGAGAAGGTCGAGCATATCGACAATGTCGCTGCGGACGCCGTGCACCACATGGACCAGCCGGATGAACTCATCCTCAAGGGCCTGATCGAGAAGCACGCCGAATACACGGGTAGCGAGCGTGCCAAGCATATCCTGGCGCATTGGAACGAATACCGACCCAAGTTCGTCAAGGTCATGCCGAACGAATACAAGCGTGCGCTGATCGAAATGGCAGAACAGAAACTATTGGAAGCAGCATAATGGGCAAGATCACTGGATTCCTGGAATACGAACGTCTCTCCGAAGCCAATTTGCCGGTCCCTGACCGTGTCAAACACTACAAGGAGTTCGTGCTCCACCTGACCGA
>CBFGLF010000054.1:0-11411 GCA_965649545.1 uncultured Methylotenera sp. | reverse complement strand
CTGGATCTCGGCCGGATTGTCGTCGATGAAGACGATCGCATCGACGCCGATATTGAGAGCGGCGGCGATATCGACCAGCCCTTGATGTTTCGGGTCCCAGCTGATGGCGCGTGCCGAGAAGTCCTCCATGCGCAGCGGCATCTCGGGACGTGCCCGGAACGCCTCATCCACATCGGCAGGATTGTTCTTGCTGCAGAGGGCGAGCAGGATGCCGCGATCCTTCAGCGTGCGTATCCGTTGCTGAAAGGCCAGGAAGGCTTCGCTCTCGGCATCGCCATGACCGACCCTGACACCCATCGGACCATCCTCGCCGACGATGCCGCCCCACAAGGTGTTATCGATGTCGAGTGCCAGGCATTTGGCTGCTGTACCGCGTGCGGCGAGGACATGGCGCGCCACTTCCCTGCCGACAGCGGCCATCATGGCGTCGGACCAGTTGGATTTGGAGAGATGGAACAGGCGCTCGTCGAAGGCCTGCGCATGGCCTAGCTGTGCGGCGATCCTGGCCACATCGAGCAACTGCGTGCGTGGATGGTCGCGCAAGCGCCGCTGCAGGGCCAGATTGAGTTCCAGGTAGCATTCGATCTCGCCATAGGCCTGTTTGGCATCGGCGATCCCGAGCGCGGGCGAGGTCGGGATCGGGAAATTCGCGACCAGCAGGGTGGCTTTGCTCGTGGCCGTCGCCTGGTCGATCCAGGCGTCCACTTCCGCCAGCACGTCGTCCACCAGCGCGCGGCGCTGGCTTTCCGACAGGCTGCCGATGTTGGCGAGGGCGTCCGGCCGCAATAGCCGCAACGACAGCACCAGCAGCACGATATCGGCGTCGAAGCCCTGGAATTCCGGGGCATGCAACTGCTGGAAATACTGCCCGAAATGCCCCATGTGCGTGCTCGCCAGCCAGCCCACACGGGCGCAGTTGGCGTTCACGTAGGGCGGTAGCAGGTCCAGCGTCATGTTGCCCAGATAGGCCACACGCAACTGCGGCCCTTGTTTGATCGCTTTCAGCTCCCGGTTGATGGCGCGATAAGCGGCGCTGTCGAGCTTGCTCATGTCCACCAGGCGCAAGCGCGCACGCAAGTCCGAGAAATCGTTGTGTTCGGCATGGAGGTGGCGGTTCATTTCAGTACCTTTCTTGCCAGGGCCATCGCCGGGATGGTGCCGACCAGGCTGCCGATGGCGACGCCGTACAGGAGGCCGGTAAGCGCCCAGTGGGCGCCGACGAAGCCGCCGATGACGCTGGTGCAGAGCCCGATCCAGCCTAGCTTGTTGAGCTTGGCGATCTCCTGGTCGCTACCGCAGGCGGTGATCAGTGCGCGCGGGAAGGTCTGCATGACTTTGCTGTACCCGTTCATGCAAGCGGCGAGGGCGAGACCGAAACCGATCTGGTAGCGGCCGCCGGTGAAGAGGTCGGTGACCGTCGGTACGATCATGACGATGCAGAGGCTGGACAGCACGGTGAGGATGCCCACCGACATCAATTCGCGCCGGATCATCACCAGCTTCTCCTTGCGGCAAGTGGCGGCCCGCAGTTTCGGTACCAGCGAGAAGCCGGCACTGGCGGTGAGCAGACGGAAGGGGAAGATCGCCACCGATGCCAGGACGCTGAACAATGCCAGTTCCGGCAAGCCGATGGTCGGCGGGATGATGAGCCGTTCCAGTTGCAGGGTCAGCGTGCCGATCGTGGCGATGCCGAGCAATGACCAGGACTCGGCCCAGGGGATGCGGGCACGTTCATGGAGCGGTACCCGGTGGGCCTTGCTCAGCAGGATCCAGCCGACGACAGCCGCCGCGAAATTGGCGATGCCGAACAGCGCGATCGGATAGAAAGCATGGGTCATCGGGAATACGAACGATGCGATGCCGATCGCCAACAAGGCCCAGCTGGCCATGGTCGCTAGCAGCAACGCGACATATTCGCGGTGTTGCGCCCGAGCGAGGGCCATGAGGGTCGTGATGACGCCGCCGGAGGCGATACTCAGCGCCAATGACCACACATTGAGCACATGGACATCGGTATAGAGCCAGAACAGGGTGCCGATCGCCAGACCGATCAGGACGCCGGTGGTGCAGATCATGAGCAGCAGACGTGGACCGGGGTCGATGCGATGCCGCAGGATCGCCTGGTCGATACCTAGCGGGGTGAGCAGGCCGAAGACATTGAACAGGGCGATGGCGAGGGCGAATTTGCCGAAGGCGTCGACCGACATGGTGCGCGCGAGGAACAGGTTGCCCAGGGCGAACGCCAGTCCGGACAAGCCGAATATCATGGTCGTGCGCAAGGTCGGGTCGGCGATGACACGCCGCGCGATCCCCATAGGCCCGCCTGACAACAAAGTTTTGACCTTGCTGAGGGGGTTCAAGGCAGGGCCTCGCTCATCAGGACTGATCATGTATTCGGCCATAGCATGGGGGTATGACGGTGAGGGTCAAAGCGCTCAAGCCACCATGCCGCGCAAGATAGGCGTAGGTGGGTTGAGCACGGCATAAGCATCGCGCAGGCGGTCTTGAAAGGCTTTCTCGCTGTAGTGGGTGGCGGCATGGGCGGCGGCTTGGTGGCCGAGTTCGTCACGCAATTCAGGCGATGCGATCAGGTAGGCCCAGCCTTCCGACATCTCGATCGCATCCGGCTCCACCAGTAATGCGGAGGCACTATCCAGCACCTGGCTATGGCTGGGGATGTCGGTCGCCAGGGTGGCGCGGCCCGCCAGCATGTAGGAGTAGATCTTCATGGGTGTGTTGACGCCCTTGAGTCGAGGCGAGCAGAGGATGTCAGCCTGTCGCAGATAGAAATACAGATGGTCGAGCGGGCGTTGGCCGAGGAAGCGGACGTGATGCCGCAACCCGAGGTAATCCGCTTTCTCCTGATAGGCGACGATGCTCTCTTCCGTGCCGCCGATGATCAGCAGGTTGCCGCGTTTGCTGGCGTCGATCATGGCATGGGCTTCCAGCAACAGGTCGATGCCTTGATAGGCTTCGAGATTGCCGACGTAGAGTGAGATCGGACCGGGCTGGGGACATAGCTCGCGTAGATCCTGCACTTGATGCTGGTCGATCGTGCCGGGCGCGAACGCCACATCCGGTGTCAGGTGCACGCGCCCACTGGCGGCGCTACCTGCCGCGCGCTCGGCGATCAGCGGGCAGACCGCCAGCACGAGATCGGCGCGTTTCATGGCCTGATGTTCGAACCAGCGCAATACCGGTAATAGCCAGCCCGCGCGGGGCCATTTCTCGGCGATCTGATCCGCCATCAAGGAATCCATGTCGTAGACCAGCTTGAAGCGCCAGAACAGGCGCGCTACCAGACCGATGAAGACGGATTCCTCGACCGCATGCACCACATCGTAGTCGCCGCCGCGCAACAAGCGGAAGGCCTTGAACATGAGCCAGGCATCGCACAGCAGTTTCTTGATCGAGAATCCGATCGGCACCTGGTCTACGCCCGGCGGACGGCCTGCGCGGAACAGCCGCATCCCGGGGATGTCGATGTCTTGTCCCTGATGATAGGTCAGCAAATCGACCTGATGGCCATCGCGGCACAGGGCGGTCACCGCCAGCTTGACGGCGATCGGGGTGCCGCGCTCGGTGTAGAAAGGCTGTGGGGCGAGAAAGAGGATCTTCATGCGGCTTGCTCCATCATCTGGCCGTGGTGGGATTTGCCTTTGACGCGCAGTCTTCCCTGATCCCAGAGGAATCGTGGGCTGGAAGCCGGCTTGCCGTAGCGCAGGACTTCCGTGGCTGGGTCGCGCAAGGCTTGTTTCAGGGCTTGCAGCGGCTTTTGTTCAGGCAGGGTGAACGCGATCCGCGAGCCGAAACGTCCGACCATACCGGCCGAACCCGGGAGGGGCAGCGGGTCCGAACCGGCCAGTACCTTGAAGCCGCTGTTGAACTGGCGTACCGGCCACCATGCGGGCCTGCCGCCGTTGTCCCCGAGGAAGACCCGGTCGGCCTGGGCCTGGGAGAGATATTGGTCGATGAGCTGGCCACGCCTGCCCAGCCATTTGCCTACCGCCCATGGCAGGACGGTGAGCGCATCGGCATCATTCAGTCTGGCGACGACTTCAGTCAGGGGCAATCCGTCCGGCACGAGTGCACGTGTTCCCAGGCCCAGTACCTCCAGACCTTCGGAGGTGATGATCTGACGCCCGGCGACCAGCATCAGATGCTGGCTCGCATGCTGGAACCACAACACCTCCGTTTCATCTGTCGACGGCAATTGTGAGGCCAGCAAACCGAACACGTCATAACCGGCGCGTTCCGCCAGCATGGCGACCGCGGGCTGTAGGAGATCCCCTGCGGACATGAAGCCTTCTGCCGCTTGCCGCAGGTCGCCCATGGCGTTGGAGGGATCGTGCAAGTGCACGTGGGCGTCGATGTGTAGGGCCTGCGTTGGGTCAGCCATGGTATTTCACCAATGCGCCGGTGCGCTGTTGACGATTGACGAGTTCCGGCCAGATGCGTTCTGCCGCTTCTTCACTGAGCAAAGGTGCCGTCGTGAACTTGCCGCCGATGACCGAATAGAACCCCTGGATCTTGTGGCTGAGCACCTGCTCCTTGGAGGAGAGCGCGATGCCCCTGCCGTCCTTGTCCGGCAACAAGCCTGCACTGACGGCTTTCACCGACGAAGGCTGCAGGTTGAATTGGGGCAGGGCCAGGTTGAGATCATCGATGAAGGCCTGGATGTCCGTGGTCTCGACCACCGGATCGATCCTGTAAGGCGCCGGACGGTAATAGGTTCCGGCAAACACGCCTTTGGCGTGGGGACGGATGAAATAACTGCGGCCTTTTCCAGGTGTCGCCGAGACGGCAAGCGCGCCATATCCTGGCAATTCAGCGTCCAGCATCAGGTTGAAGGCGAGGGTGTGTGCGGTCGGGCAAGCGGCCAGCGTCTGCCAGTGGCCAGCCCATGCGCCGGCGCAGTTCACCACGACATCGGAGCGCAAGATGGTCGAATCGCCGGTCTCCGGGTTGGTGACTTGCAGGCCGGACACACGTTCGTTGTAGAGAATGAGTCGTGTGGCTTCGTAAGGGGCCATGACGGCGGTCTCGTCCAGACCGGCGCGGGCCAGCATGGCCTTGAGCAGGCCCGGCATGTCGGAGACTTCCGCGTCGTACCAGCAAGCGCCGCCCGCCAGCCCTGCTGAGGGCACGACGAAATCCTGTAACACCTCATCCGCGGACAAGAGATAGGTCGGCGGCAAGGGAGAAGGCGAATCGAAGAGCTTGGTCAAGCGGTCTTCCAGCGCCAACCCCGCCTTGAAGAAACTGGGGGAACGCAATGTGCCGCTGTAAAGGGGCATGACGCAGCGCAACGGCCGTACGTGGCTCGGGAACTCTTCCAAATACCAGGATTGCGCTTGACGCGAACGTCGCCAGCGCGGGATATCCAGGGTCTGCAGGTAACGCAGGCCGCCATGGACGATGCCGTAGCTGGCGCCAGTCGCGCCTGCGCCCAGGGCACTTCTTTCGATGATGAGGGGCTTCAGCCCGCGTCTCGCTGCAGACAAGGCGAGAGAAACTCCTTGGATGCCGCCACCTACGATGATGACATCAGCTTGTTTCATTCTGGTTGACCTTTGCTGTTCTCGACGATGTGGTCGATGTAATAGGTGGGCGTGCCCTTGCTGCGCGTGAAGATGACGATCTCGGCGATGAGCCCAATGGCGGCGATCTGGATGCCGAGCACGACTAGTAAAACCGATAGCAGCAACAACGGGCGGTCACCCAGGGGCACGTCGGCGAAGATGCGTTCCGCCGAGATGACCAGACCGACGGCCAGGCCGAGGGCGATCGAACCGGCCCCGATGGAGCCGAAGAAACGGAAGGGCTTTTGCAGGAACTTGAGCAGGAAGCTGATGGAGATCAGGTCCAGCATGCGGGCGAGATAGGTGCCGGGCGCATGCTGCCGCGCCCGCTTGTCCGACTCGGCCTGCGGCAGCAGGATCTCCTGCACGTTGAAGCCGAGGCGCTCCGCGAACAGCGGCATGAAACGGTGTTGCTCGTCCTGCAGCACCATGTCGTCGAAGACCTTGCGCTTGATGGCCCGTACGCTGCATCCTGGGTCGGCGAAGCGCGAGCCCGCGAACCGTGCCAGCTGCTCGAAGCCCCAGCCACGCAACCGGTTGATGAATTGGTCGTCCTTGCGATCGCGGACCGCGGTGACGAGATCGGCGTTCTCCAATTGCCCCAGCATCATGCCGATCGACATCGGCAGTACTTGCAGATAGGGAGGCAGCAACAAGATGATCTCGCCGCTGGCGCGCTTCACGCCCTCGCGGATGCAGGCTGCTTCGCCGTAATACTGATTGAGCGAGATGACTTTCACCGCCGGGTTGGTCGCCTTGAGGTTCTCCAGTGTGGCGGCCAGCGCAGGGTGCGTACCGTCGACCACATAGATCATCTCGAAGCTGCGGCCACTGCCGAGCAGCATGTTGAGATACTCGTTGGTGACCATCTCGATCTCGTCGTGTCGGTCGGCGATGGGAATGATGGCGGAGATCTGCACGCTATCTGGGTCCTCGACGACCGATAATTTGGTTTTCATGGTTTATGTCTCCTTGATTTTTTCTATTCTTGCGGACAACGTGGCACAGATTGAAGCGAAGTTGAAACTATCCGGTTCGACGGCGGGCAGCAGCCTGCCGAGCAGGCCCCAGGCCGAGAGGAACAGGCTCATGGAGATCAGCAGGATGCCGATGCTGGCATCGATCAATGCGATCTGCGGCGTGAAGAGGGAGCTGATGACGAGGCACACGCCGAGCGCGAAAGAACCGAACCCGACTGGCACCAGCCAGCCCAGCGGATGCCTGGCGTAACTCAGCAAGGCGCGGATCGAGATGATGTCCAGCATGACCTTGTAGATGCGGGAAAAACCATACTTGGAGACGCCATAGCGGCGTGGGTGATGTTTCACTTCGACTTGCGCCAGTCTGGCGCCGGCCAGTTTCGACAGGGCGGGGATGAAACGGTGCATCTCGCCGTAGAGCGGGATGTCCTGGATCAGTTCGGCGCGATAGGCTTTCAAGGAACAACCGCTGTCACGCACGGCGACGCCCATGACCTTGGCCATGATGCGATTGGCGATCTTGGAGACGAAGACCCGTGCTCCGCCATCCTTGCGCTTGCGCCGCCAGCCGACGACGATGTCGTAGCCTTGGTCGATCAACGAGAGCAGCATGGGGATGTCGGTCGGGTCGTTCTGCAAGTCGCCATCCATGGTGATGATGACATCGCCACGCGCATGCTTGATGCCGGCCGCCATGGCCGCGGTCTGGCCGTAGTTCCGGCGAAAGCGTACGACGCGGATACGCGGATCCTGGTCGACCAGCATTGCGGCACGATAATAGGTATCGTCCTTGCTGCCGTCGTCGACGAGCACGACTTCGTAGCTGTCGATCTTGCCCGCCATAGCCGACGTGATCGCCAGATAAAGTGGCTGAACGTTATCGACTTCGTTGTAAAGCGGCACAACGATGGATAGCGCGACCATGTGAATCCCCTTCACGGTTAAAAGATGGGCTCGGCGTTGTGCCGTAGCCAGCAATTTTCTAGTGTGTAGGATTCAGCAAATCCCGGATGGGTGTCTATAGTCCGGTTGGCCTAATTCATTGTTGCAAAAAGAGATATAAGATGGCACTCGCTAAAGGTGGGTATGCCTTCCCCGCCTTGTATCCATTGATTTGCGAGCGATCCCCCAGGCTATTTTGGCCATCTTGATAAGCGATCGCGATGCACTGCATCAGAGGGAACAGCAGTCTCCAACATGTCGAACGCCAAACCGCTTACCACGCCTTCAAGCTGGACCATCTTCTGGCAGGCTTCCATCGTTTTCCTCATCGCCTTGGTAGTGCGATGGATCGGCGTCGGCAGCAACCCCGTGCATGTGGACGAGCTCTATCATCTGTTGGCCGGCAGGTCCTGGGCAGAAGAGGGCACGTTGCGCATGCTGGATGGCGAGTACCTGCGAGGCCGTGGGTTCACCATGTTGGTCGGCAGCATGTTCGAATTGTTCGGACGCAGTGATCTCTTCATCGCCCGCTTGCCTTCCATCGTCGCGGGCGCCTTGCTGGTCAGCGCGATGTTCTGGTGGCTTTATCGGCAAGCCGGTCAGCAAGCTGCCTGGATCGGCGCGTTGCTGTTCGGCTTCGCCAGCTACGCCATCCTCTATACGCAATTCACGCGCTTTTATGCTTTGCAAGCCTTGCTCGTTTGGCTGGGAGCGATCTGGGTCTATCAGGCGCTTGCCGCCACGCGGAATAGAAGAATGGCCATGTTCGTCATCGGCGCCTTGATCGCGTTCGCATTGGCCTTGCACTTGCAAGTGACTACTGCCATCGCCATCCTGGCGTTGGGCATATGGGCGATGATCGACCTGTGGTCCAGGGCGCTCGTCAGGCAGCACGTATCGAATGTATGGGCGAGACCCAACTGGCGCTGGACGTTGCTGGGCCTCGCTGTGCTGGCCATCATCGCGGTTGCCCTGTTCTCGGGGAGTATGGTGCACCAGTTCCGGTACACCCCACGATGGGCGGTCCCCGACCAGAACAACGTCCTTTATTATTTCCTCGAATTCTTTTTCAGCATGCCTATCCTGTGGCTGTTCCTGCCGATCGCCGGATGTATCGCCATGGCGAAATGGCCCAGGCCAGCCCTGTTCTGCATCGTCATGACCGTGGTGCCGTTAGTGCTGCAATCCTTTGGCGGCATGAAATCTTCCCGATACGTGTTCTATGCCATGCCGTTCCTGTTCGCCATCTGGGCGATGGCGACGGTGGTGCTGCTGCCCGCCGCCTGGCGGAGGATCGGGGAGGGAGTAGAGGGTCTGCAGCAGGCGATCGGCTTCAGACTGGCGCCCGGGTTTGTCCATGTGCTGACGGCAGGCGTGATGGCTCTGACTGTGCTGATGGCCGTCATCGCACACCCGATCTATCGCGACACCATTAAATCCCTGCTGCACGACGCCAAAGACATCGCCCGACAGCCGGCGTTGCTCACCTCGCCGCCGCCTGATCCACCATGGACCGAGCGATTGGCGGAATTGCGGGAACGTGTGGGCCAGCCATCGGTCTTGTTAGTAGGGGATGATTTTCATGCCATCGCCTATCTGGGCGGGTTCGATCTCCTCATCAACACCCACCGTACCGAGGATATCGCGCCCACTGGGGAATTCGTGCTGGACCCTAGGACAGGTCGCCGGGCCATCTCGACTCCGGAGAGTATCGCCAGTGTGATCGGCTGTTACCCGGATGGCGTCATCCTCGTCTCCGAGGAGCGTTGGCGCAGCTACATAGGGCTATCGGACCAGGCGGCGGACACTATCGAGCAGCTAGCGGCCCCTTCGCAACCGGCGATCCCAGGATTCCGGCTATTCACATGGCAAGGCCGTGCGGTCGCTGAAGACTGCGCGGAGATCCAAACATTAGTGACAGGACATTAAGCACCCATGACGATGACTGCAGACAGGATATTGATGAAAGAGGCGCCGGATATCGAAACCTCGTCCGACAATTATGCTTCCCGTTTTGCCGGGGAGGTCGGCCGCTACATGCTGTCCGTGCAGGAAGAGGGCATCCTGTTATTGATGGAAGATGGCAACTCACTGTTCGGCCGCAGCGTGCTGGATGTCGGCGGCGGTCATGCCCAGCTCACGCGCCCACTATTCTCCCGGGGCTGCCGGGTCGCGGTGGCCGGTAGCGATCTCAGCTGTGCCGATCGCCTTGCCAAACTGCAGCTCGATGTCCCATTCTATGAGGGCGACCTGAAAGAGTTGCCGATCCCCGACCGTGCGTTCGATACCGTCGTCAGTGTCCGGCTCATTTCGCATATGCAGGATTGGCATGGCCTGGTCGAAGAGCTCTGCCGTATCGCTGACCAGACCGTCATCATCGATTACCCGACCTATGCCAGTAGCAACTTGTTGTCCATATTGGCCTTCCCATTGAAGAAACTGATCGAAAAGAACACGCGTACCTATCGCAGTTTCTGGGATCGGGAGATCTACGCGAGTTTCGCCCGGCATGGCTTCTACCCGACGCGCGAATACCGCCAGTTCGCACTGCCGATGGCACTGCACCGCTTCTTCGGGAAATCCGGCGGCATGCAGCGTACCGAAAGCTTGTTGCGCAGACTGGGCATCACCCGGCTGCTGGGCAACCCCGTGCTCTTAAGACTCGACAGGAAAAAACCATGAGCGCAAAGATCGTCGCAGTGACAGGCGGTACCGGGTTTACCGGCGGCGCCTTGATCAGGAAGTTATTGTCTGAAGGCTACAGTGTGCGGGCCCTCGCCAGGAACCCCGAAGCGATCACGCCTTCGCACGATCTGCAGGTCATCCAGGGTGAGCTGGGCGATCAGGATGCGATCGCACGGCTGGTAGAGGGGGCGGACACGGTCTTCCACATCGCCGCGATGTATCGGAGCGAAGGCAGCTACGAGGAGTTCCTCGAGGTGAATGTCGAAGGTACCCGGCGCTTGCTCGACGCCAGCAAACACGCAGCCGTCAGGCGTTTCATCTATTGCTCGACCATCGGTGTGCATGGCACGGTCGCAGAGACCCCAGCCGATGAGACCGCCCCCTACAATCCTCGGGATGATTACCAGAAGACCAAGCTCATGGCCGAGCAATACTGCCTGCAATCCCACGGTAAGGGCATCGAGGTGGCGGTCATCAGGCCCTGTGGCATCTACGGCCCAGGGGATACGCGCATGCTCAAGATGTTCCGCATGATCAACAAGGGGACGTTCTTCTTCGTCGGCCGGGGCCGCCCGAATTTCCATCCGGTCTATATCGATGACCTCGTGCAGGGCTTCATGCTGGCCATGACCTCGGACAACGCCGCAGGGGAGGTCTTTATCATCGGCGGCCCGCGATACATGCCCCTGCGCGAGTACGTGGGCACCGCGGCCGAAGCCATCGGCGTCGATAAGCCCAAGGTCTCCGTTCCATATGGCTTGATGAGCGTGGCCGCACTCGCCTGCGAAGGTTTGTGCAAACCGCTAGGCATCCAGCCGCCCCTGCATCGCAGGCGACTGACCTTCTTCAAGCATAACCGTGCATTCTCCATCGACAAGGCGCGGCGTCTGCTGGGGTATCAACCGCAATTCGACCTCAGCGAAGGATTCCGACGCACGGTCGCCTGGTATCGGCAACAAGGGCTGTTGAAATAGCCTCCTCATCGTTCCTCTTCCCACTTCCTTCCTCAATCGCGGACCATGCGCGCAGCAACGCTTTATCCACCAAGGACTTATACAAATAGCCCAGTTTGTGCTTGACGGGGTTTTGCCGAATTTGCTATAGTTTCACCTCTCGGCGCAACGTATTTAGCGCGTCGAATCGGACGCGGGGTGGAGCAGTCTGGCAGCTCGTCGGGCTCATAACCCGAAGGTCACAGGTTCAAATCCTGTCCCCGCAACCA
>CBFGLF010000053.1:0-11458 GCA_965649545.1 uncultured Methylotenera sp. | reverse complement strand
TTCTTGATATAGAGATCCGTGATCGTGCCTTCTTTCATCTCCGCGGCGAAACACACGGTTTCCGACAAGGTCGGGTGCGCATGGATGGTGAGACCGAGATCGTGTGCGTCGGCGCCCATCTCAATCGCCAGGACCGCTTCCGCCAGCAGTTCGCCGGCATTGACGCCAACGATACCGGCACCGATGAGGCGGTGGGTCTCCTTGTCGAAGATCAGCTTGGTGCTGCCCTCGGAGCGCGCGATGGACAGCGCACGACCGCTGGCCGCCCAGGGGAAGGAGGCTTTCTCGATCTCGATGCCCTTGGCTTTGGCCTCGGTCTCGCTGATGCCTGCCCACGCGACTTCGGGATCGGTGTATGCGACCGACGGGATCGCCAGCGCCTGGAATTCGACCTTGTGGCCGGCGATGACTTCTGCCGCGACCTTGCCTTCGTGCGTGGCTTTATGTGCCAGCATCGGCTGGCCGACGATGTCGCCGATGGCGAAGATATGCGGCACATTGGTGCGCATCTGCTTATCGACGGCGATGAAGCCACGTTCGTCGACCGCCACGCCGGCCAGTTCGGCGCCGATGTTCTTGCCATTGGGGCGACGGCCGATAGCGACCAGTACGCGGTCATAGACTTGCGGTTCGATGGCGTTCTCGCCCTCGAACTCGACGTAGATACCTTCCTTGCGCGCCTCGATCTTGCTCACCTTGGTGGACAGCATGATCTTCTCGAAGCGTTTTTCCATCCGCTTATGCAAGGGCCGGACAAGATCGCGGTCGCAGCCCGGGATCAGGCCATCCATGAATTCGACGACGCTGACCTTGGAGCCGAGTGCGTCATACACCGTCCCCATTTCCAGGCCGATGATGCCGCCGCCGATGACCAGCATGCGTTTGGGGATGTCAGCCAGCGCCAGCGCGCCAGTGGAATCCATGATACGTTCGTCTTCAGGCGCACCCGGGAATTTGGTGGCTTGCGAACCCGCGGCGATGATGGCGTTGTCGAACGATACGGTCGTGACCTTACCGTCCGCAGCCGTGACAGCGATCTGGTTGGGGCTGGTGAATTTGCCGACCCCGACCACCGTCGTCACGCCGCGTTGCTTCGCCATCTGGGCCAGACCGCCTGTCAGCTTGCCGACGACGTCGTTGGCTTTCCAGTCGCGCAATTCATCCAGCTTGATCTGCGGCTTGCCGAAACTGACGCCGTGGTGGGCCGTCTCTTCGGCTTCAGTGATGACCTTGGCCGTATGCAGCAATGCCTTGGATGGGATACAACCGACATTCAGGCAGACACCACCTAGCGTCGCGTAACGTTCGATCAGCACGACCTGCTTGCCAAGATCGGCGGCACGGAACGCGGCGGTGTAGCCGCCGGGGCCAGATCCGAGGACGACGACCTCTGCATGCAGGTCCGATGCACCTGTCGCGGCTGGAGCCGGTGTTGGTGCAGTGATAGGGGCTGGTTTGGTTTCAGCAACCGACGCCGGCGCGGCAGTGGGTGCTGCTACCGGAGCAGGTTTGGCTTCAGTAGCCGCTTCGGCTTCGACCAGTAGAATCAGGCTGCCCTTGGCGACCTTGTCGCCGACCTTCACTTTCACTTCCTTGACCGTGCCTGCATGCGACGATGGGATGTCCATCGAGGCCTTATCGGACTCGAGCGTGATCAGCGAATCTTCCTTGGCGATGACATCGCCGACTTTGACCAGGACCTCGATGACGTCGACGCTATCGAAATTGCCGATATCCGGCACCAATACTTCTGTTAATTGACTCATCCGTATTCCTTACAGCAACAAGCGACGTACATCGGACAGCATCATGCGCAGATGGCTGGTGAAGCGTGCGCCGTCGGCACCGTCGATGACGCGGTGGTCGTAGGAGAGTGACAGCGGCAGGACCAGGCGCGGCTCGAAGGTCTTGGTCTTGGGGTCGAACACCGGCTGGAAGCTGGAACGCGACACACCGAGGATGGCGACTTCCGGGCAATTGATGATCGGCGTGAACATGGTGCCGCCGATGCCGCCCAGGCTGGAGATGGTGAAACATCCGCCTTGCATCTCTTCGATCTTGAGCTTGCGCTCGCGTGCCTTGGCGGATAAGTCGGCCAGGTCACGGGCGATATCCATCACATCCTTCTGGTTGACGTCGCGCACGACGGGCACCACCAGACCATCCGGCGTGTCGCAAGCGAAACCGACGTGGAAATACTGCTTCATGATCAGGCTTTCACCGTCCGGCGAGAGCGATGCATTGAAATTGGGGTAGGTGCGCAAGGCATTGACCACGGCCTTCATCAGGAAGGCCAGCAGGGTGAGCTTGACACCACGTTTCTCGGCTTCCGCCAGCATGGATTTGCGGAAATCTTCCAGGTCGGTGATATCGGCCTCGTCGAACTGCGTGACATGCGGTGCGGTGACCCAGTTGCGATGCAGGTTGGCGCCCGACAGTTTCTTGATGCGGGACAGCGGCTTGCTTTCGATCTCGCCGAACTGGCTGAAATCGATGACCGGCATCGGCAGGGTGCTGAGTCCGGCACCCGGGGTCATCTCGCTGCGTGGCTTGGACAATTCGCCCTTGACGAACGCCTGTACGTCGGACTGCAGGATACGGTTCTTGGGACCGCTGCCTTGTACCAGCGCGAGGTTGACGCCGAGTTCGCGCGCGAACTTGCGTACCGATGGGCTGGCATGTGAGCGCTTGCCATCGTTGGTGACGACGCTGGCGCCGATCGGGTCAGGCTTGTGCGCCGGGGCGATCGGCTTTGGGGCTTCAGCGACCGGGTGGGACGGGGCAGGGATGGCATGTTCCTGCACGGCGGTCACCACAGGCGGTGCTGTTGGCGCCGGCGCCGGCTTGGCGGGGGTAGCCTGTTCTTCGGCTGCATCCAGCGTCAGGATCAGTTTGCCTTGTGCCGCCTTGTCACCGACCTTGAGTTTGACCTCTTTCACAGTGCCGCCGAAGGGCGCGGGAATGTCCATGGAAGCCTTGTCGGATTCCAGGGTGATGAGGGAGTCGTCCTTGGCGACCACGTCGCCGGGTTTCACGAGGACTTCGATCACATCGACGCTATCGAAATTGCCGATGTCTGGGACGAGTACGTCTTTGATGGCCATGCTCTATGTTTTCCTTGGAGATCGTCTCTGTTAAACGGTCGTTGGGTTAGGGCGCTTAGCGTCGATCTTGTACTTCTTGATCGCTTCAGCGGCCTTGGCGGCGGGCAGCTTGCCTTCGTCGGCAAGCGCTTTCAGCGCGGCCAACACCACGTAGTAACGGTCGACTTCGAAGAAGCTGCGCAGCGCTTCGCGCGAATCGGAGCGGCCATAGCCGTCCGTGCCCAGCACAACGTAGCGTTGCGGGATGAAGTTGCGGATCTGGTCAGCGAACGACTTCATGTAGTCGGTCGACGCGATGACCGGGCCTTCGGCCTTGGTCAGGCATTCGCCCACGTAGGTCTGCTTCTGCTTCTTGTCCGGATTGAGCATGTTCCAGCGCTCGACATCGAGGCCTTCGCGACGCAGTTCGGTGAAGCTGGTGACGCTCCAGATATCGGCGGATACGCCCCAGTCCTTCTCCAGCAGCTCGGCCGCGGCGATGACTTCGCGCAGGATGACGCCGCTGCCCATGAGCTGGACCTTGGGGCCCTTGCTCTTGGATTGGCTGAACTGGTACATGCCCTTGAGGATGCCGGCCTCGGCACCTTTCGGCATGGCCGGGTGGCTGTAGTTCTCGTTCATCAGCGTGATGTAGTAATACACATCCTCCTGGTTCTGCACCATGCGGCGCAGGCCTTCCTGAATGATCACGGCCAGCTCGTAGGCAAAGGTCGGGTCGTAGGAGATGCAATTCGGGATGGTGGCCGACATCAGGTGGCTATGGCCGTCCTCATGTTGCAGGCCTTCACCGTTCAGCGTGGTACGGCCAGCGGTCGCGCCAAGCAGGAAGCCGCGTGCGCGGCTGTCGCCGGCGGCCCAGGCGAGGTCGCCGATGCGCTGGAAGCCGAACATCGAATAGAAGATGTAGAACGGGATCATCTGCGTGCCGGTCACGCTGTAGGAGGTCGCGGCGGCGATCCAGCTCGAGAACGAGCCGGCTTCGTTGATGCCTTCCTCCAGGATCTGGCCGTCCTTCTGCTCCTTGTAGAACATGACCTGATCGGAATCCTGCGGCTCGTACAACTGCCCGACGGACGAGTAGATGCCCAGCTGACGGAACATGCCTTCCATGCCGAAGGTACGGGCTTCGTCCGGGACGATAGGTACCACGTATTTGCCGAGCTGCTTGTCGCGTACCAGGGTCGAGAGGATACGCACGAAAGCCATGGTGGTGGAGATCTCACGCTCACCGGTGGCGCCCAGCATGTTCTCGAACGCGGAGAGCTCGGGTACGGTCAGTTCGTTGCCCTTGCGGCGGCGGGATGGCACATAGCCGCCGAGTGCCGCACGGCGCTCACGCATGTACTGCATCTCGGGGCTGTCATCGGCCGGCTTGTAGAAAGACAGGTTCTCGACTTGTTCGTCGGTCAGCGGCAGGTCGAAACGGTCGCGGAACGCCTTCAGCGAAGCGATATCCATGCTCTTCTGCTGGTGGGTGGTGTTCTGGCCTTCGCCGGCCTCGCCCATGCCGTAACCCTTGACGGTCTTCGCCAGGATGACGGTCGGCTGACCCTTGTGCGAGGTGGCTGCGGCGTAGGCGGCATAGACCTTGTGCGGATCGTGACCGCCACGATTCAGGCGCCAGATGTCTTCGTCCGACATGGCCGCGACCATGTCCTTCAGTTCTGGATATTTACCGAAGAAGTGTTCGCGCGTGTAAGCGCCGCCCTTGGCCTTGAAGTTCTGGTATTCGCCGTCGACGGCTTCTTCCATGCGCTTCTTGAGCAGGCCGTCCTTGTCCATGGACAGCAACGGATCCCAGTAGGAGCCCCAGATGACCTTGAGCACGTTCCAGCCGGAGCCACGGAAGTCGGCTTCCAGTTCCTGGATGATCTTGCCGTTGCCGCGCACCGGGCCGTCAAGACGTTGCAGGTTGCAGTTGATGACGAAGATCAGATTGTCGAGCTTCTCGCGGGATGCCAGCGAGATCGCGCCCAGCGATTCAGGTTCGTCCATCTCGCCGTCGCCGCAGAACACCCAGACCTTGCGATCGGAGGTGTCGGCGATTCCGCGGTCATGCAGGTACTTGAGGAAACGCGCCTGATAGATACCCTGCAATGGACCCAGGCCCATGGAGACGGTCGGGAACTGCCAGAAATCGGGCATCAACCAGGGGTGCGGATAGGACGACAGGCCATTGCCTTCGGTCTCGATACGGAAGTTGGACAGCTGTTCTTCGTTCAGCCTGCCTTCGAGGAAGGCACGCGCGTACACGCCAGGGGAGGAGTGTCCTTGAAAGTAGACGAGATCTCCGCCGAAATTGTCGTTAGCTGCACGGAAAAAGTGGTTAAAACCCACATCGTACAAAGTCGCTGCCGACTGGAAGCTGGCGATATGGCCGCCCACGCCCGGCGATTTCTCATTGGCGCGCAATACACACATGATGGCGTTCCAGCGGATCAGGGCGCGGATCTTGCGCTCCAGCGCAGTGTCACCTGGATGACGTTGCTGCAGGTGTGCCGGGATGGTGTTCACATAGGCAGTGGTGGCGTTGAAGGGCAGGTAGGCGCCGGAACGACGGGCCTTGTCGATCATGGTCTCCAGCAGGAAGTGGGCGCGTTCGGTCCCTTCCTGTTCCAGCACCGCTTCGATGGCTTCAAGCCATTCCTGGGTCTCTTGTGGATCGACGTCGGGGGTAAATGCCATGTATTAATCTCCGGGAAACTTGGGGATGTGTCCGGCGCTCGAACGGAGGCTCGGTTTTTCCCTAAAACAGTCATGTCAGGAAAGCGTCGATGCAGGCAACATCAGGCCGCTTGAGTATAATCAGCTTAAGTGGAAGCTGGGCCGAAATCTTGGTTTTTTACGAAGTCGCCATATTGGCGATTTTGGGCCGTTTGGTCAAGTTTTTAGGCGCTCGCGAAAAATCGTCATATTCGCTGTAAGTCTTGTATTTATTAGCTTTTAAGGGAATTCCATGTCCGTCAAAGTCACACAGTCTTCTATAGTTGCTACCGATAAGTTGATTGACTCGGCGAGTCATGTCTTGCTGGTGTTGCCAAAAGATAAACCAGCAGACTTGCCCTACGGCGCCTTGCTTGAAAAGACGCTGAAGCGTAGACGCAGCAAATATGCCGATCTGGCGAAAGCGCCTGTCACCGCCCAAACGCCCGGCGGCGCGTTGCTGAGCTGGGTGCTATTGGACGCCAAGGCCGCCGCTTTCGTGCGACATACCGCATTGCGCAAGGCCGCCAAGCCGCTGCTGGACGAGAAGCCGCAGTCACTCGTCATCGCTGTGTTCGGCAACGAGTCGCAACGGGCGACGGCGGCGAAGGAAGCTTGCTATGTCGTTGCGGTCAATGCTGTAGCCATGCCCAGCCGCAAGGCCAAGGAGAAGTCGCATGCGCTGAAATCCATCGCGATCCATGGCTGGCAAGCGGATGACGCTTTCGCTGGCGTGCTGGCGCGGGCCGAGGGCAATACGCTCGCTCGCAGCCTGACCGTATTGCCACCGAACGAGCTGACACCGGAGGCTTACCGCGACAAGATCGCTGCGCTCGCCAAGGCGCACGGCTGGCAGCATGAAGCGTTCGACATGAAGAAGCTCAAGAAGATGGGCGCCGGCGCCTTCGTTGCCGTAGGTCAGGGGTCCGAGCCACAAGATGCGGCGATCGTGCATCTAACGTACAGTCATCAGTCGCCAAAGAAGCATATATCGCTTGTAGGCAAGGGTATCTGTTTCGATACTGGCGGGCACAATTTGAAGCCGGCGCGCTACATGAACGGCATGCATGAGGATATGAACGGCTCGGCTGTGGTGCTGGGGATCCTGCTGGCGGCGACTAAAGCCAAATTGCCGGTGAAACTCGATTGCTGGCTGGCCATCGCCCAGAACCATATTGGCCCCAAAGCTTACAAGCAGAACGACGTCGTCACGGCCCTCAATGGCAAGACCATCGAGATCGTGCATACCGACGCCGAGGGGCGCATGGTGCTATCGGATACCCTCACGCTCGCTTCCCGCGCTAAACCGGAATTGATGATCGATTACGCCACGCTGACCGGCAGCATGATCACGGCCCTGGGCGACCGTTATAGCGGCGTGCTCGGCAACCGGCCGGCGTTGCTGTGCAAGGCGGTGGGTGTAGGCATCACCGCGGGCGAGCGCGTCAACGCGTTCCCGTTCGATGAGGATTACGACGAAGACCTGGACAGCGATATCGCCGACATCAAGCAATGTACGCTAGGCGGCGAGGCTGACCATGTGCTGGCCGCGCGCTTCCTGTCCAAATTCATCGAGCATGACGTGCCCTGGCTGCATGTGGATCTTTCCGCCTGTCGGCGCAAGGGTGGGCTCGGTGCTGTCGGTACTGACGTCACCGGCTTCGGCGTCGGCTTCACGCTCGAACTGATCGACAGCTTGCTGGGGGAATCGGAAATCAGTTAGGCAGGCACTTGATCGGCACTGGCCGTCGATATTCACGTCACTCATCAGGGGGTACACGCATATGAACTCGGAACAGCTCGCATGGCTGGAGCAATTCCCTCAGCTTCTGCAGATGGAGCCGGAGGCCAAAGCGGTACTGGCCAGGCATGCGCGTATCGTCGAGGCTCCAGTAGGTACCATCGGCTACTCCGAAGGCATGCCTTGCAACGCTTACGTGATGCGACTGGCCGGACAGTCACGTGTCTACAAGATATCGAGTAGTGGGCGCGAGATATTGCTATACCGCGTCGCGGCTGGCGAAACCTGTGTGCTGACGACGACTTGCCTGCTGGGGCGTAGTGATTATCCCGCGTCAACTGTGGTCGAGGAGCCGATCAGGGATGTGATTGTGCCAGCCCCAGTGTTCCATCAGTTGATGGTCGATTCCTCGGTATTCAGGCGGTTCGTCATGGAGAACTACGGAGCCCTGATCAGTGACCTGATCGTGCTGCTGGATGAGGTCGCCTTCCACAGTCTGGATGCCCGATTGGCTAAATTGTTGCTGGAAGAGCCCGGCGCGCAGATCAACCGGACCCACCAGCAATTGGCGGCTGAGCTGGGCACGGCCCGTGAAGTCGTGAGCCGCCAGCTCAAGCGCTTTGAGCAGAAAGGTTGGGTCAACCTTGGGCGCGGTCACATCGAGATCCTCGATCGTGCCTCGCTGGACAAGATGGCCCAGTCCTAGGCGTCACGCTGTCTTAATGTCTCTGCATCATGCAGGCGCTGGCCTGCTTGCCGGCAGCAGCTGAGACCGGCATTTCGATTTCGCTGGCCTTGGCGGTGCTGGCCTTGGCGGTGATAGTGCAATCCACACATTTGCCTTTGCTGGTGTCATAACCCTTGATGGCTTCTAATCCCTTGACGTTCGACATCACCGTGCCATCGAGTACTGCTTCATTCAAGTTCGCGCCCGTCAGATCGGCACCAGACAGATCGGCCTTGCTCAGATCGGCGCGAAACAGATCGGTATTGCGCAGGTTGGCTTGACGTAGATCGGCGAATTGCAGGTTGGCGCGATTGATATCGGCACCCTCGAAGTTGCTCTCTGCGAACCGGCCGCCGATCGCGTCGAACCGCATCGCACCCATGGGCTGGTTGCCGATATCCAGGCCGAAGCGCCCTTTTGCGATATTGGCACCACGCATGTCCACATTACCCAGCGTGCCGATCATGCGCGCGTTGGTCAGGTTGGCACCTTTGAAGTTGGTTTGGTCGAAGATCGCCTGGAAGATGGTGGCATCGGTGAGATCTGCCCCGCTGAGATCGGCTTTTTCGAGTCTGGCCAGATTCAGGTAGGCCCCTCGCATGTTCGCTCCGCTGAGCTTGGCACCACGCAGGTAGGCGCCGAAGAAGCTAGTGTTGGCCATGTTGCAATGACGGAGGTCCAAGCCGTCCAGTTCCAAGTAGCCTGCATCCTTGTTGGAGAGGTCACAGTGCTTGCTGCTTATCTGGGCAATGGCATCGGCCTGACTGATCTTGCTCCTGTCATTGGCGATCAACTTCGCATAATTCAAGCTGGCCTTGGAGATGATGTCAGCTTTGTTGCTGGCCTCATCGAATGCGGCTTTCGCTTTGTCGTTGCCAAAGCAGTAGGTCTTGCCCTCGAACTTGCTGTGGCTGGTGCAATCCGTCTTGACCAACAGGTCTGCCGCCATGCTCGTGGTGCAGTGGTCGCCAAACTCGCCGGCATAGCTCAGAGAGGCAAATACCGAAAGGCATATCGCTGCCAGCAGTTGATGGATTCTCATCACGTTCTCCTCATGTATTCTGCCCCAAGTGGAGACAGTGACTGCAGTGTCCCCTGACTGGATACGCATATCAGTAACTGCAGTCACATAGCGAAGCAACGTAGCAAAACGCTACGTAAAATCATGAATTCTCGCCGGACCGCGCGTCTTTGTCGGCTGGCTTTTCTCGCTCGACGTTGAATGGCTATCCGCAGACTTGCGGAGATCAAGAGAAAGCGAGAAAAGAATGCGTAAAGACCTCATGTTATGGAAATTTGCGACACCGGCGTTGGTGATTGCCAGTATTTCCATGCCCGCCGCGGCGGATGATGAGTACTTCGACTATGCGCGCGTGATCGCCGTGACGCCACAGACCGAGCGTATCAACGTGCCGCGTGAACAGTGTCATACCGAATATGTGCGCGAGAGTTACAACACCTATGATCGCTCGCCGGTAGGCGCCATCATCGGCGGTATCGCGGGTGGTTTGCTAGGCAGCCAGATCGGCAAGGGCAACGGCCGAGTCGCCGGCGCGGCAGTGGGCGCTGGTGTGGGTGCCGTGGTCGGTGATCGTATCGGCGCGACCCAGAGGACCGGTTACTCGACACGCCCTGTCGAACATTGCGGCCTGGTCGATGATTGGCAGACCGTGAATCGTGGCTATCTGGTGACCTATCGTTACAACGGTCGTGAATACAGCACGGTGAGCGACACTTATCCGGGCGAATCGATCCGCGTGCGGGTGGCGGTCGCGCCCGGCCATGGTGCAGAGCGCATCAGCTATCACGAAGGTGATCATCGATATGACGGTCGCTATGATCCTAGGCATGATGTCCGACGTGCCGATCACCAGTGGGACAAGCGCCGTGGGTGGAAACAGGGTCACCGATACTACTAGGCTCTAGAGATGCCTTGAGTAAGAAAAAGCCGCCAGAAGGCGGCTTTTTCTATTCGGGCCGGGGTTTGGCTTTGCCGAACTTCTCGACCAGCCAGCGCCAGACGATGCCCTCGGCGATCTCGCGGCCGTTGATGACGTAGGTCAGGGTCTTGTGGTTACTGAGCAGCAAGGATTGATAGGCTTTGGCGCTCTCGCGGCCGCAGAACAGGATGCGGTCGCCCGGCAGCAAGTCGGTGGTAACGTCCGGCAGCAGGATGTGCTGGTCGCCGCGATTGAGCAGCAGCGGAACCAGCCAGAGTTGCTCGTCACGGTTGGCCGGATCGCGCATGAGGGCATCGAGCGATACGGGCAGGCCCCAGCTCAGAAGATTGGCGACGGCGGGCGCTTCGTGCTGGTCGATGCAGATCGCCCAGGTCTCCGGTACCGATTCGCCCACGGTCTCGACCAGCCGGCTGATCAGCTGGTTAGCCCAGGCGTTGCTCTGGTTGCGTGCGAGCGTGAGGAAGTGCGCGAGCAATGGCGAGATCATGTGCGCGAGGCACTCATGGGCGATGATGTCGCTCGGATCCATGGTGATGTCGGCGTTGAACTGCTGGAACAGCGGTTCGTTGAACCGCTTGTTCTTGCGGATGACGACGAACAGGTTGGGGTTGATCTCGCGCGCGGTCATGACGATCGACAGGTTATTGATGTCGTTGTCGGTACCGGCGACGATCCCCACTGCGCCTTCGATGCCCGCCTCATAGAGGGTCTTGGCATCGGTGCCGCTGCCGATGATGGTGCCTTTTGGGCAATGCGTCATCTCGGGTTCGGCTTCGACGATGATGGTGCTCATGCCTTCGCGTTGCAGGTTCTCGACCACGGATTTGCCGAAGCGGCCGAAACCGCAGACCACCCATTTGCCGACGGGTGGGCAGGCGGGGGAGGAGAGGCTGTCGCCGGGCACACCGGTCAGCCATTCATGCAGCAGGTAGCTCCCCAGGGCATGGATCTCCATCGCCAGGTGATCGCCGAACAGGGTATAGGGATTGATGATGTGGTCGGTGCCGAATGAGGCCATGTTGGCCGCGGTATCGTTGTTCTCGGCACGCGCCAGTACGTTGAGTTCTGGATTGATCAGCTTGACCGCCACCGAGATCGCGAGATTGGCATGATCATCGTCGGTCAGCGCGGCGACACCGCCGCACATCGGGTGCAGCACGCCTGCCTTGAGCAGCGTGTCCGGCAGTTTGGCGTCGGCGCACAAGCCGGGCATATCGAACTC
>CBFGLF010000052.1:0-11678 GCA_965649545.1 uncultured Methylotenera sp. | reverse complement strand
ACGGCGTAATTGTTGTGTTCCTCGATCCCGGTCGCGATGGCGAAGATGTTGGGATCGAAGATGATGTCTTCCGGCGGGAAGTCGATCTCGTTCACGAGCAAGTCATAGGCACGCTTGCAGATCTCGGTCTTGCGCTCGAAGGTATCGGCTTGCCCCTTCTCGTCGAAGGCCATGACGATGACTGCGGCACCGTAGCGGCGGCACAGTTTGGCCTGGCGCAGGAATTCGGCTTCGCCTTCCTTCATGGAGATGGAATTGACGATGGCCTTGCCTTGCACGCACTTGAGGCCGGCTTCGATGACTTCCCATTTGGAGGAGTCGATCATGATCGGTACCCGGGCGATATCAGGCTCGGAGGCGATCAGGTTGAGGAAGTGGGTCATGGCCTTGACCGCGTCCAGCATGCCCTCATCCATGTTGATATCGATGATCTGGGCGCCATTCTCCACCTGTTGCCGCGCGACGCTGAGGGCTTCCTCGTATTGCTCGTTGATGATGAGGCGCGCGAAGGCCTTGGAGCCGGTGACATTGGTGCGTTCGCCGACGTTGACGAACAAGGAGTTGTCGTCGATGACGAAGGGTTCCAGACCGGAAAGGCGGGTCGCTACCGGCACTTGCGGGATACTGCGGGGCTTGACCACCGTGACTTCGCGCGCAATGGCGGCGATATGGGGCGGCGTCGTGCCGCAGCAGCCCCCGGCGATGTTGACGAAACCGCTCTCGGCGAACTCCTTCAATAGCGAGGAGGTGACGTCCGGCGTCTCGTCGAAGCCGGTGTCGCTCATCGGGTTCGGCAAGCCGGCATTCGGGTAGATGCAGACGTAAGTATCCGAGATCTGCGCCAGCTCTTCCGCGTAGGGCCGCATCAAGGTCGCGCCCAGCGCACAATTCAGGCCGATGGTCAGCGGACGCGCATGGCGCACCGAGTTCCAGAAGGCCGCGACCGTCTGGCCGGAGAGGATACGCCCGGAAGCATCCGTCACCGTGCCGGATAGCATGATGGGCAGGCGCTTGCCGCTCTCTTCGAAGAAGGTATCGATGGCGAACAACGCAGCCTTGCAGTTCAAGGTATCGAAGATGGTCTCGACCATGAGGATGTCGACTCCACCTTCGACCAGGCCTCGCGCTTGCTCGAGATAGGCGGCGACCAGCTGGTCGAAGCTCACGTTACGCGCGGCAGGATCGTTGACATCCGGCGAGATGGAAGCTGTTTTGGGTGTCGGGCCGAAGGCGCCGGCGACGAAACGCGGTTTCTCAGGCGTGCTGAATTTGTCGCAGGCGGCACGCGCCAGCCTGGCGGCGCCGACGTTCATCTCATGGACGAGATGCGCCATGTGGTAATCGTCCTGCGCCACGCTGGTCGCACCGAAGGTATTGGTCTCGATGATGTCGGCACCCGCGGCGAGGTACTGTTCGTGGATCTCCTGGATGACGTGCGGTTGGGTCAGGGTCAGCAACTCGTTGTTGCCTTTGAGGAAGATCTCACGATGCCCGGCAGGCGCGACGAAATCCGCGAAACGATCGCCACGATATTCCTGCTCACCCAACTTGTATTGCTGGATCATGGTCCCCATCGCGCCATCCAGGATCAGGATGCGTTGTGCGAGGAGTTCGCGCAGTCTGCGCTCGGTCGGGGAGATTTGATCCGGTTTCATTCAGGGTCTCAATGGCTCGATGTCGCCACATCGCGTACTGCGAATGTGGCATAAACCGTTAATTATAAAGTACACCGCCGCTTCGAGCACCATCGATGCTCGCGCAAGCGAGCCTCAACACGTCAGGAACGATGCCCTCAAGCGATACTGACGCCCATCCAGTAGCCAACCCAATAGGTCAACAGGCCGGCAGCGCCGCCGATCAGTAGCATGCGCAACCCGCCCAACAAGGCATTACGCCCCGTGAACAAGGACAGCATCAAACCGATGAGGAACAAGCCGGTGCCGGTGAAAGCGATGGAGAACTGCAACGGGGCATAGGGCATTCCCAGAGCATAGGGTAACAACGGGATGACGCCGCCCACCATGAAAGCGAGGAACGAAGAGATCGCAGCCAGCCAGGGCGATCCGAGATCGTCCGGGTTCAATCCTAACTCCTCGCGCGCCAGGGTATCGAGGCCGACTTCCGGGTCAGCCACCATGCGGTCCGCCAGCGCCTTCGCTTCGGTTTCGGTCATGCCACGCGCACGGTAGATCAGGGCTAGCTCCGTGGCTTCTTCTTCGGGGTATTGTGCAAGTTCCGCACGCTCCAGGCCGATCTGGTATTCGAACATCTCGCGTTGCGAGCGCATGGAGATGTACTCCCCCGCCGCCATCGAGAACGCGCCAGCCAGCAGGCCCGCAAGCCCAGTCAACAGGATCACGCTATTGCTACTGGCGGCGCCTGCCACCCCCATCACAAGACAGGCGATCGAGACTAGCCCATCGTTGACGCCGAACACCGCTGCGCGCAACCCGCCACTATTGCCCGTGGAACGATGGCTGGCGCCGACCTCCTCCACCGATTGCGGCAATGGGTGGAAGCCTGCCTTGCGGTCGCCGGCATAGATGGAGAGACCGCGTATCTTCATGGCCGCCAGTACTGGCTTCAGTCGCTGCGGGCCCAGTAGACGAATCAGGACAGCGACGCTACGCGCCCTGGCATCCGGCTGATAGGCTGCTGGCAGGGTGTGCCCGAGTTTGGCGGCTTCTTCCTGCCAGAGCGCAGCCTGCTTCTCGGCCTCTTCCGCCAGCGCGGAGAATAGCTGTTTCCTGTAGGGGAGCGGCTCCCGTAGCGAGATCGCATGATAGAGATATGCCGAGCGACATTCATGTTGCCAGCCCTGTAACAGCTCGGATAAGGACAATGCCATCGTTATCGCTCGAACCGCCGATATTGCACCGCTTCGGCGATATGGCCGGCCTTGACGCCGTCTTCGCCAGCGAGGTCTGCCACGGTGCGCGCCACCTTGAGGATGCGATGGTAAGCCCGCGCCGACAGGTTGAGTTTGCTGAGCGCCTGTTTCAGCAGGCCCAAGCCTGCCGCATCAGGCGTGCAATGCAGGTCGACCTCGTTAGCGCTTAACTGGCTATTGGCCTTGCCTTGGCGGGATAACTGCCGATCGCGGGCCGCTTGCACACGTTGCTGAACTTGCGCGCTGGGTTCGGCGTGGGCGATCGTCGTCAATTCATCCTCACGCAACGCAGGCACTTCGATATTAAGATCGATACGATCGAGCAATGGGCCCGAGATCCTCGCGCGGTAACGTGACACCTGATCAGGCGTGCAGCGACACTTATTGTTGTGGTGTCCGAGGTAACCGCATGGACAGGGATTCATGGCAGCGATCAACTGGAAACTGGCAGGAAAGTCCGCCTGCCTGGCTGCACGCGAGATGGTGATACGACCCGATTCCAGCGGCTCGCGTAGTACCTCCAGCACTTTGCGATCGAACTCGGGCAGCTCATCCAGGAACAAGACCCCATGATGCGCCAGCGAGATCTCACCGGGCCGGGGGATGCTTCCGCCACCGACCAGGGCGACCCCTGAGGCGGTGTGATGCGGCGCGCGGAAAGGCCGTCGACGCCATTGCTCGGTGCGATACGCACCATTCAAGGACTGGATGGCGGCGGACTCCAATGCCTCCTGGTCTGTCATCTCCGGCAGGATGCCGGGGAAACGACTGGCCAGCATGGATTTCCCGGTACCGGGCGGGCCGGTCATCAGCATGCTGTGTGAGCCAGCGGCAGCCACCTCCAAGGCACGTTTGGCCATGGCCTGCCCCTTGACCTCGCTGAGGTCCGGATAATTTGGGGTATTCGCCACCAAGGTTTGTTGGTGCTGCGCCAGTGCGGTGTGGCCAAGGAGATGCGCGCAGACTTCCAACAAGCTGCGTGCGGGCAGGATGCGAGCCTGCTTGACCAAGGCAGCTTCCGCGGCATTCTCTGCCGGCAGGATGAAGGCGCGCCCGTGATGATAAGCCTTGCAGGTCATCGCAAGTGCGCCGCGGATCGGCCGCAATTCGCCGGTCAGGGCTAGCTCGCCGGCAAACTCGTAATCGGATAGGGCATTGGGTGGGATCTGGCCGGATGCGGCCAGTATCCCGAGGGCGATGGGAAGATCATAACGACCGCTCTCCTTCGGCAGATCGGCGGGCGCCAGATTGACCGTGATCCTGCGCGCCGGGAACTCGAATTGCGAGGTTTGCAACGCGGCTCGCACCCGATCCTTGCTCTCTTTGACCTCCGCCTCGGGTAGACCGACGATGGTAAAACTGGGTAATCCGTTGGCCAGATGGGCCTCCACCACCACTTCTGGTGCATCCATACCGGCCAGCGCACGACTGTGAAGGACTGCAAGACTCATGGTTCAGGGGCCTATTTGTTGTTTTTCTGCAACAGATCCTCTAATTCGGCCTGCTTCGCCTCCAACAATTCCAGCTTTTGCCTTGTACGCCGCAATAAATCGGCCTGTACGTCAAATTCCTCCCGACTCACAAGCTCCAATTTGGTGAACGCGCCCTGTAATAGTGCACGAAGATTCTTTTCCATGTCCGCTGCTGGCGTGGATTTCGTTATGTCTCTAATTCTGCTGGATAAATCTTCGAAAAACTGGGTGTTAATCATCGTTTTCTCCTGTGTTTTGCGGCCAGTCTAGCAGGTTTTTGGTGCATGCGACCATGCGATAACGCACCAATACTGTGCAATAGTCTTTTATAAACAACAATATAATTACATTGCTTGACGTACATGTTTATTTTAGCATCGTAACCGCATGTTTCTCATTGTTTTGTTTGTTTGGCATGAGTGTTGCTTGCTGATTGTTGCTCGATTTTGTTTGTTTTTTATTTTTCAACTTGAAAGGAAATACCATGCGTAAATCGCTAATGGTGGCGGCTTTGCTGGGTACATTCGCAGCACCGGCTGCTGTAATGGCTGAAGAGGCTGCTGCTCCAGCATCCCCTCACACAATCTCCTATAACGTTGGTCTTTACAGCCAATACATCTTCCGTGGTCTGACCCAGACTGCTGAAAAGCCAGCGCTGCAAGGCGGCGTTGACTACTCCCACGCTAGCGGCTTCTACGCCGGTATGTGGGGTTCCAACATCAGCTGGCTGCAAGACTTCGGTGCTTACAGCGAGTCCAGCGCTGAGATCGACGTTTACGGTGGTTACAAGAACACGATCGGCGAAACCGGCATCAGCTATGACGTTGGTTTGCTGCAGTACTACTACCCAGGTAACGTAAGATCCGGCTTCACCAACGCCAACACCACCGAAGTTTACGGTGCACTGGGTTGGAAGTGGATCACTGCCAAGTACTCCCACGCGCTGACCAACGCTTTCGGCGTTGCGGACAGCAAGGACACCTACTATGCTGAGTTGAATGCACTGGTACCTATCATGGACACCGGTATCTCCATCATCGCTCACGTAGGTAAGCAAGAGTTCGACGGTAGCGGTAACGACATCGCCTCCTACTCCGACTGGAAGCTGGGCGCGACCAAAGGCTGGGATAACGGTATCAACGTTGGTGGTTACTACACCGACACCGACGCTGACAAGGGCTTCTACACCCCAGTCAATGGCGCAGGTAAGGTTGGCGAATACATCGGTAAAGAACAGTTCACCGTATTCGTTCAAAAGACCTTCTAATCTAGGTTAGTTGTACAGGGATAAGGCGGATGAGCAACCCGCCTTATCACTTTCAAATACTCATCAGGAGACACGCATGAAATTCGTATCCGCGATTATCAAGCCGTTCAAGCTTGACGAGGTACGGGAAGCGCTTTCCGCCATTGGCGTTCAGGGCATCACCGTTACCGAAGTTAAAGGTTTTGGCCGTCAAAAGGGGCACACCGAGTTGTATCGTGGTGCCGAATATGTCGTCGACTTTCTGCCCAAGGTAAAACTAGAAGTCGCCATCAAAGACGATATGCTCGACCAAGTCATCGAAGCCATTGAAAAATCCGCGACCACCGGCAAGATCGGCGATGGCAAGATTTTTGTCTTCAATCTCGAGCAGGTTTACCGTATCCGTACCGGCGAAACCGGTCCAGACGCGCTCTAAGGGGAGATGTCATGAAAAAGATTCTATCGATGATCGCTTTGGCAACAGTGCTTGGCTTTAGTGGCCTGAGCTTTGCCGAAGACGAAATGCCTGCAGTCGATGCGCCAGTAGCGACAGAAGCGGCCCCTGCTGAGGCAGCGCCTGCAGAAGCGGCACCTGCTGCCGAAGAAGCTACACCTACGCTGGATTCCGGTAGTACCGCATGGATGATCGTTGCGACCGTGCTGGTCCTGGCCATGATCATTCCTGGTCTGGCTTTGTTCTACGGCGGTCTGGTCCGCACCAAGAACATGCTGTCCGTCCTGATGCAAGTCTTCGTTAGCTGCTCCATGGTCTCTGTGCTATGGGTGGTCTATGGCTATAGCCTGGCATTCACGGATGGTGGTGGTCTCAATGGTTACATCGGCGGGCTGAGCAAAGCTTTCCTGTCTGGCGTAACGAGCGAGTCCATCAGTGGCGTGATCCCTGAATATGTATTCCTCACATTCCAACTCACGTTCGCTGCCATCACACCGGCACTGATCGTCGGTGGTTTCGCCGAGCGTATGAAGTTCTCTGCCGTGCTGGTGTTCCTGGCACTGTGGGTCACGTTCGTCTACATCCCGATCGCACATATGGTCTGGGGTGGCGGTATCCTGGCTGAATTGGGTGCCAAAGACTTTGCAGGCGGTACGGTCGTTCACATCAATGCTGGTATCGCAGCACTGGTTGGCGCTATCGTCATCGGCAAGCGTATCGGTTACGGCAAGGAAGCCATGCCTCCGCATAGCATGGTCATGACCATGATCGGCGCCTCCTTGCTGTGGGTGGGTTGGTTCGGTTTCAACGTAGGTAGCGAACTGGCTGCTGACGGCACCGCTGGCCTGGCACTGGTGAACACGCAAGTCGCCACTGCAGCTGCAGTGCTCGGCTGGATCCTGGTGGAATGGATCGCACGCGGCAAGCCTTCCATGCTGGGTGGCGCTTCTGGCGCAGTTGCTGGCCTGGTTGCCATCACTCCTGCCTGCGGCTTCGTTGGCCCGATGGGCGCGATCATCCTTGGCTTCGTCGCCAGTGTGATCAGCTTCTGGGCAGTCACCTCGCTTAAAGGCAAACTCGGCTACGATGACTCCCTGGACGTCTTCGGCATCCACGGTGTGAGTGGTCTGATCGGCGCCATCGGCACCGGTATCCTGATGGACTCCGCGCTTGGCGGCGTAGGTTATGCTGAAGGCATCACCATGGCTTCCCAAGTCACGACTCAAGCCATCGCTTGCGGCGTGACCATCGTCTGGTGCGGTGTGATCAGCTACATCCTGTTCAAGATCGTCGACATCCTCATCGGCCTGCGCGTCAGCGAAGAATCCGAGCGTGAGGGTCTGGACACCACTGAACACGGTGAACGCGCTTACTACTACTGATCTCCTGATGAGTTGTTAGCGAGTGGAAGCGGGCAAGCGATTGCCCGCTTTTTCTTTGTCGTTCACATGCGCACAGATGCGGTGCGAACTGCCCCAATATGTCCTCTCCAAATAACCCCACATGCCAAGGAAGCCCGATTGGCGCGGACTTTCACTTGGCACGACATTTGCTCATTATCAATCAAGCAAAATCTGTTTCTTCATCGTCGCGCGATACTGAACACATTCTGCTCGGTTCCATGCATTTATCTCCTCCTCTTCGGGCGCACCTAGCGCCCGTTTTTTTCGCTTGAACGAGTCAACTAGGCTAAAATCCAGCACATCCCTTTACTGGTAAGTCTATGGTCCCGCATCTCACTACCGCACTGAACGGCCCTTTACTGGAACTGGAAAAGCGCATGCTGGCAGCCATGCCGGATATCGAGCATTGGTTCCGCACTCAATGGCTGGAACACACCGTGCCATTCTATGCGTCCGTCGATTTGCGTAACGCCGGTTTCAAACTGGCGCCGGTGGATACCAATTTGTTTCCCGGCGGCTTCAATAACCTGAATCCGGATTTCCTGCCCTTGTGTGTACAGGCTGCCATGTCTGCCGTAGAGAAGATCTGCCCGGATGCCAGAAGGCTGCTCGTCATCCCGGAGAACCATACCCGCAACACCTATTACCTCCGTAACGTCGCCGCCCTGACCAACATCCTTCGGCAGGCGGGGATGGAGATCCGCATCGGCAGCATCGCGCCCGAGATCACAGAAACCACGTTCCTCGACCTACAGGATGGTCATGCCCTACAGCTCGAGCCTGTACAGCGCAAGGGTAACCGTCTGGTGCTGGATGGTTTCGATAGTTGTGCCATCCTGCTCAACAACGACCTCTCGGGCGGTGTACCCGACATCCTGCAAGGCCTGGAACAAGACCTGATCCCGCCGTTACATGCGGGCTGGGCGACCCGCCGCAAGTCGCAGCATTTCAGTGCCTACAATCAAGTCGCAAGCGAGTTCGCGAAGTTGCTCGATATCGACGAGTGGCTCATCAACCCCTATTTCGACACCTGTAGCGAGATCGACTTCCATGCCCGCACCGGCGAAGCCTGCCTTGCCAGTCGCGTCGAGAAGCTATTGGAGCAGATCCGAATCAAGTACGCCCAGTATGGCGTGACCCAGGAGCCCTTTGTCATCGTGAAAGCCGATGCCGGTACCTATGGCATGGGCATCATGACGGTGAAGAGTCCGGATGACGTGCGCGACCTCAATCGCAAGCAACGCAACAAGATGGCCGTGGTGAAAGAAGGTCTGCAGGTCAACGAAGTCATCATCCAGGAAGGCGTCTACACGTTCGAGAACATGAACGATGCGGTCGCGGAGCCTGTCGTCTACATGATCGACCATTTCGTGGTCGGCGGCTTCTACCGGGTGCACACCGGCCGCGCTGTGGATGAGAACCTGAACGCTCCCGGTATGCATTTCGTGCCCTTGGCTTTTGAAAGCACATGCTCGCTCCCAGATCGCTCCGCCGCGCCAGATGCCGCGCCGAATCGCTTCTATGCGTATGGTGTCGTGGCGAGACTCGCCTTGCTGGCCGCGTCCATCGAGCTCGAGACCCACGACCCGGGACGATAAGCCATGCGTTTGCTGTTCATCCTCGACCCCCTCGAGCAACTGAAGACCTACAAAGACACCAGTGTCGCCCTCATGCGGGAGGCCGCCAGCCGCGGCCATAAGGTGTTCACGGCCATGCAGGGCGATTTGCTGCTACGTCATGCGCAGGTGATGGTGAAGGTCAGCGCTTTCGAGTTTTCGGATGGTGCCGTCTGGTACGTCTCGGGGACAGCAGTGGAAACTTCGCCAGCCGAGTTCGACGCCATCCTTATGCGCAAGGATCCGCCGTTCGATAACGAGTATCTGTACAGCACTTACCTGCTGGAACTGGCGGTCAAACAAGGCGCCAAGGTCTACAACGATCCTGAAGCCATCCGTGGCTGGAACGAGAAACTGTCGATAGCAAGATTCGCCGAGTTCGCGCCGGCATTCATCGTCACCTCCAATAACCTGCTGATACGCGATTTCCTCAAAACGCACGGCGATATCATCGTCAAGCCACTGGATGGCATGGGCGGCAGTGGTGTATTCCGCTTGCGCACTGACGATGCGAATATTGGCGTCATCCTAGAGACCATCACGCATTTCGGAGAACGTACCGTGATGGCGCAGCGCTATGTGCCGGAGATCAAATCAGGCGACAAACGTATCATCATGATCGATGGCGAACCACTGCCCTACGCGCTCGCACGTATCCCGCAGGGCGGCGAGACCCGAGGCAACCTTGCCGCTGGCGGCAAGGGCGTCGCCCAGCCACTGAGCGAACGTGACCTTGAGATCGCCAAGCATGTCGGGCCGTCATTGCGAGCGCATGGCCTGTTCCTGGTCGGTCTCGATGTGATCGGGGATTACCTCACCGAGGTCAACGTGACCAGCCCGACGGGCATGGTCGAGATCGCCGCACAGACCGACTGCGATCCTGCACGCCTCTTCATGGATGCGCTTGAAGATTCATGCGCCTCTTCCTAGCCTGTTGTCTGCTGCTACTGAGCGCATGTAGCAGGGAACCGCTTTACCACAGTCAAAGCTACGTATTCGGCACGCTGGTCGATATCAGCATCTACGGGGAGGAGGAGCAACGCGCTCAAGCCCTGAGCGATCACGTGTTCAAGGATTTCCAAGCGCTGCATGACCGGCTTCACGCCTGGCAGGCGAATAGTGAACTCGACAGGCTGAACCAGGCATTCGCCGCCGGGACCGAACCCGTAGCTATCGATGATGCGCTAGCCCACATGCTAGAAGACGCCACGGCATGGTCTGTCCGCTCCGGCGGGCGATTCAACCCTGCGATCGGCCATTTGATCCAGCAGTGGGGATTCCAGCGCGATGAGTTCACGCCCGTGACGATTGACGATGCTGCCATCGGCAAACTGGTGGCGGCCAATCCGCAAATGACGGATATCGTGATCCAAGGACGACAGGTGTACAGCAAGAACCCAGCAGTCAAACTGGATCTCGGCGGCTACGCAAAAGGTTACGCTCTGGATCGTGCGGCGGACTATCTGCGTTCGGAAGGGGTCAAGCACGCTCTGGTCAACATCGGCGGGAACATCATCGCGCTTGGCAAGCATGGTGAGCATGCCTGGCGTGTGGGGATCCAGCACCCCAGAAAACCCGGCCCGATCGCTACGCTGGATCTGGAAGACGGATGGGCCATCGGCACCTCGGGTGACTATCAGCGCTATTTCGAACAGGGCGGCAAACGCTATTGCCATCTGATCGACCCTGCGACCGGCTATCCTGCGAACCTGACACAGTCCGTGACCGTTCTCGTTGCTCCATCCGACCACAACGGCGTGGTCTCGGATGTGGCTTCAAAACCGATCTTTCTGGCGGCACCTACTCAGCGTGTCGATGCATCCAAACGCATGGGCATCGACCACGTGATGTTGATCGACGCGACAGGCCGCATATCGGTGAGCGCCAATATGGCAAAAAAACTACGATGGGTAGAGCAGGATGTCATCACGCAACCCCTTTTCTAAGCAAAGGCCGCTGCCAGGAGACTGGCTGGTATTGGCCTGCGCGCTGATCCTGGTTGCGTTCACGTTCAATCGATTCTGGCAAAACGAAACAGCGGGGAAACTGGTGATTCGGCAAGGTGACAGGATCTTCGCCAGTTACAGTCTGGATCAGGACCGCACACTGGATATCCATGGCCCGCTGGGGAACTCCAGAGTCGAGATCGCCCATGGCAAAGTCAGGTTCTCCAGCGCTCCCTGTACCAATCAATACTGTGTACATCATGGCTGGCTAAATAAGGTCGGGCAGGTCGCCATCTGCCTACCGAATCAGGTCAGTCTTGAACTGATGGGCTCGAAGAAACCGTATGACTCGCTCAATTATTGAGATGGTGCCCGTATGAAGATCACGACTACGGTCGAAGATCACCGCATCGCCAAGCTCACGGCGATCGCGATCGGCCTGCACCTCATCGAGTCCATCTTCCCATCCCCTCTGCCTGGGGTGAAACCAGGGATCGCCAACATCATCACACTCTACGTGCTTTATCGTTACGGCTTTGGCACGGCGGCCTGGGTGAGCATGTTGCGGATATTTGCAGCGAGTCTGCTGCTCGGACAATTCCTATCCCCGACGTTCTTCTTGAGTCTGGGCGGTGGCGTGTTCAGCCTTGG
>CBFGLF010000051.1:0-11702 GCA_965649545.1 uncultured Methylotenera sp. | reverse complement strand
GGCCGTACCGTCGGTGCAGGCGTCGTCGCTAAGATTATCGAGTAATCAACGCTTGGAATGACACGTTGGGCTGCGCTGCAGATACAGTGCAGCCCTTATGCGTTCCTGAAACGATTTTTAGGCCAGTAGCTCAATTGGCAGAGTATCGGTCTCCAAAACCGAGGGTTGGGGGTTCGAGACCCTCCTGGCCTGCCACTATTTAGAAGTGACCATTTATGATGGAAAAAATTAAGCTGGTATTAGCGCTGCTGCTCGTTGCGGCTGGCGTGGCCGGCTTTTACTTGTTGGCGGACCATGCATTGGTACTGCGCATCCTGGCGGTACTGGCGGGTGTCGCGGTGGCTTTGCTGGTGCTGTGGACATCCACCACGGGCCAAGCGGCCTTCGGCTTTGCCGGAGAAGCGGTCGCTGAGGCGCGCAAGGTCGTATGGCCAAGCCGCAAGGAGACTATCCAGACTACCGTGATCGTGTTCGCGCTGGTGGTGGTGGTCGCGATTTTCCTGTGGATCGTCGATGTCGGCTTCCTGTGGATGGTGCAAAAGCTGTTAGGACGGAGTGCATGATGAGTATGCGATGGTATGCAGTGCAGGCTTTTTCCGGATTCGAGAAATCCGTGCAAAAAGGCCTCGAAGAGCGCATCGGCCGTTCTGAATTGAAGGATAAGTTTGGTCAGATCTTGGTGCCTGTCGAAGAGGTGATCGAGATGAAGAATGGCCAGAAGACCATCAGCGAACGCAAGCTCTATCCGGGCTACGTGCTGGTGCAGATGGAAATGAACGATGACAGCTGGCATCTGGTGAAAAGCACCCCTCGTGTCACCGCGTTCATTGGCGGTACGGCCTTGAAGCCGACCCCGATCAAGGACAAGGAAGTCGATATCATCCTGCAGCGCATGGATGACAGCAAAAGCAATCCGACCCAGAAGCTCACCTTCGAAAAGGGCGAGTCGGTACGGGTTATCGACGGTCCTTTCAAGGATTTCTCTGGCTCGGTTGAAGATATCAACTACGAGAAGAGCAAGCTGCGTGTGTCGGTCGTGATCTTCGGTCGCGCCACGCCGGTCGAGCTGGATTTCAGCCAGATCGAAAAAGAAGTTTGATGGACCGCCGCGCAAGCGGCAAAACGTGCGATATCTGCATATCGCGTTCAACTCAACTGGGGAGCTTGTTATCAAGCGTTCGTACCCGTTAGGAGCATAAGATGGCAAAGAAAGTCATTGGCTATATCAAACTGCAGATCCCTGCAGGCAAAGCCAACCCAAGCCCACCAGTCGGCCCGGCACTCGGCCAGCGTGGTCTGAATATCATGGAATTCTGTAAGGCGTTCAACGCCGCGACCCAAAGCCTCGAGCCAGGTCTGCCGATTCCAGTCGTGATCACCGCATTCGCGGACAAGAGCTTCACCTTCGTGATGAAGACGCCACCTGCGACCATCTTGATCAAGAAGGCAGCAAAGATCGACAAGGGTTCCCCACGTCCACATACCGACAAGGTCGGCAAGATCACTCGTGCGCAAGCCGAAGAGATCGCCAAGACCAAGATGCCTGACCTGACTGCAGCCGACATGGATGCAGCGGTTCGTACGATCGCAGGTAGCGCCCGCAGCATGGGTATCGAAGTGGAGGGTGTATAACATGGCTATTTCCAAACGTGTCGTGGCCGCTCGTGCCAAGATCGACCGCAACAAAGTCTACCCAGTGGCTGACGCCCTGAATCTGGTCAAGGAAACCGCGACCGCCAAGTTCGACGAATCCGTGGATGCCGTGATCAATCTCGGTATCGATGCACGTAAGTCCGACCAGTTGGTCCGTGGCGCACTCGTGCTGCCACACGGTACCGGCAAGACCAAGCGCGTTGCCGTATTCGCACAAGGCGCTCAAGCCGAGGCTGCCAAGGCGGCTGGCGCTGACATCGTCGGTTTCGAAGACCTGGCTGAACAAGTCAAGGGTGGCATGCTCGATTTCGATATCGCCATCGCGACGCCTGATGCAATGCGCGTCGTCGGTGCCCTGGGTCAAGTGCTCGGTCCTCGTGGCCTGATGCCTAACCCGAAGGTCGGTACCGTCACCCCTAACGTTGCTGAAGCTGTGAAGAACGCCAAGGCGGGTCAGGTGCAATACCGTACCGATAAGGCTGGCATCGTGCATTGCACGATCGGTCGCGCTTCCTTCAGCGTCGATGCACTGAAGGACAACCTGGCTGCATTGCTGGATGCCTTGACCAAGGCCAAGCCGGCTTCGAGCAAGGGCGTGTATCTCAAGAAGGTATCCGTCTCCAGCACCATGGGTGCAGGTGTACGCGTCGATCAAGCCAACCTGGCTTAAATGAATGATCCGCTCAGACGCATGTCTGGGCGGCAAAGGGCTTTGGGCCTGCTGTCCGGCGGTTTTTCAGCTGACCAGCAGGGTTATCAAAGACCGTAGGCACCCGCAAGGGTTTAATGGCAACAGCAGCAGTTGGGCGACCGAACGCATGTTCGACTCCTCTGGCTGATGTGGATTGATACCTACGCAGATGGCGCATCCCGAAACAGGATCAGTTACTCCTGATGAAAGGTCGCCGTGGGAAGGTTTTTGCAGGCGCCAGTCTGTAAAAGCTTAATTAACGGAAGGAGAAGACCTTGAGTCTTAATCTTGAAGAGAAAAAGGCAGTAGTTGCTGAGGTCAGCGCGCAAGTCGCGAGTGCCCAGGCGATCGTGCTTGCTGAGTATCGTGGCTTGGAAGTGGGCGACATGACCCAGCTTCGTGCGCAAGCCAGAAAATCCGGTGTGTACCTGCGTGTTCTGAAGAACACCCTGGTACGTCGTGCAGTTGACGGCACCCCGTTTTCTGGTCTGGCGAACGAGATGGTCGGTCCGCTCGTGTTCGGCATCTCTGCCGATCCAGTCGCCGCGGCAAAGGTATTGAGCGATTTCGCCAAGGCGAACGACAAGTTCGTGATCAAGGCCGGTGCGATGCCGAATCAGGTGATGAATGCTTCTGGCGTTCAAGCCCTGGCATCCATGCCTAGCCGTGAAGAGTTGCTGGCCAAGCTGCTCGGTACCATGCAAGCCCCAGTGGCCAAGTTCGTTCGTACGCTTAATGAAGTACCGACGAGCTTTGTCCGTGGCCTCGCAGCCGTACGCGATCAGAAGCAAGCCGCTTAACGCAGCAATCGATATTCAATTTAACTATTTATCAGGAGTCACAAATGGCTTTATCCAAAGTAGAAATTCTGGACGCAATCGCATCCATGTCCGTACTGGACCTGTCTGAACTGATCAAGGAAATGGAAGAGAAGTTCGGCGTATCCGCAGCTGCTACCGCTGTTGCTGTCGCTGCAGCCCCTGCTGCTGGTGGCGGTGCTGCCGCTGCTGCCGCTGAGCAAACCGAGTTCAACGTTATCCTGACCTCCGCTGGCGACAACAAGGTCAACGTGATCAAGGCTGTTCGCGAACTGACCTCCCTGGGTCTGAAGGAAGCCAAGGATCTGGTTGACGGCGCTCCTAAGGCAATCAAGGAAGGCGTTAACAAGGCTGATGCCGATGCCGCTCTGAAGAAGCTGGAAGAAGCTGGCGCCAAGGCTGAAATCAAGTAATAGGCTGTAAGTGTTAGACAGGCTGGCGGAAATTCCGCCAGCCTTCACCATTTTTAGGATGGTATAAGAGAGCGCGCTGGCAACAGCGCTTTCTCTTCTGCCCTCACCCCCCTCAGGAGATGCTATGAGCTATTCCTTTACCGAGAAAAAACGCATTCGCAAAAGTTTCGCCAAACGCGAGAGCGTGCAGGAAGTCCCATACCTGCTCGCCATGCAATTGGAATCCTATGCGGCCTTCCTGCAAGCTAACGTCGCGCCAGAAAAGCGCCTCGATCAAGGCTTGCAGGCAACGTTCAGCTCGGTGTTCCCGATCGTCAGTCATTCCGGCAATGCGCGCCTGGACTATGTCAGCTACAACCTTGGCCAAGAGCCGTTCGACGTCAAGGAATGTCAACAACGTGGCCTGACCTATGCTGCTCCGTTGCGCGTCAAAGTCCGCCTGACCATCATGGACAAGGAAGCTTCCAAGCCCACCGTCAAGGAAGTGAAAGAACAGGAAGTCTACATGGGCGAACTGCCGCTCATGACCGAGAACGGCTCCTTCGTCATCAATGGCACCGAGCGCGTGATCGTCTCCCAGCTGCACCGTAGTCCTGGTGTCTTCTTCGAGCATGACCGCGGCAAGACCCATAGCTCGGGCAAGCTGCTGTTCTCCGCACGTATCATCCCTTACCGTGGTTCCTGGCTCGATTTCGAATTCGACCCTAAGGATTACCTGTACTTCCGCGTCGACCGTCGCCGCAAGATGCCGGTCACCATCCTCTTGAAGGCGCTGGGGTATACCCCAGAGCAGATCCTGGAAACGTTCTACGATTTCGATACGTTCCATATCGCCAAGAAAGGCGTGCAATTCGAGCTGGTCCCTGAGCGCCTGCGTGGCGAAGTCGCCAAGTTCGACATCCTGGACAACGATGGCAATGTCATCGTCGCCAAGGACAAGCGCATCACCGTCAAGCATATCCGTGACATGGAAAAGGCCGGGATCAGCAAGATCACCGTGCCGGAAGAGTTCCTGCTCGGTCGTTCGCTGGCGGCTGGCGTCGTGGATAAGGAAACCGGTGAAGTCGTGGCCAATGCCAATGACGAGATCACCGAGAGCTTGATGGACAAGCTGCGTGGCGCGAGTGTCGCCAAGATCAATACCCTGTACGCCAACGATCTCGATCACGGCGATTACATCTCCCAGACCTTGCGTGTGGACGAGATCCCTGACCAATACAGTGCTCGTGTCGCTATCTATCGCATGATGCGTCCTGGCGAACCGCCGACCGAAGAAGCCGTGCAGGCTCTGTTCGACGGCTTGTTCTTCAATCCGGAACGTTACGACCTGTCGACCGTCGGCCGCATGAAGTTCAACCGCCGCGCGTTCCCGGAAAAGATCGAAGAGCGTACCGCAGCCTGGCTGCGCCGCTTCTACGACCGCGTCGGCCCGCAAGGTGCCGAAGGTGCTGGCACGCTATCCAACGACGATATCCTCGCTGTCATCGGCGTATTGGTCGAGCTGCGCAATGGTCGCGGCGAGATCGATGATATCGACCACTTGGGTAACCGCCGTATCCGTTCCGTCGGTGAGCTCGCAGAGAACCAGTTCCGTGCCGGTCTCGTGCGTGTCGAGCGCGCCGTCAAGGAACGCTTGTCGCAAGCTGAATCCGACAACCTGATGCCGCATGACCTGATCAACGCCAAGCCTGTATCGAGCGCGATCCGCGAGTTCTTCGGTTCTTCGCAACTGTCCCAGTTCATGGACCAGACCAATCCGCTGTCCGAGATCACCCACAAGCGTCGTGTCTCCGCACTGGGCCCAGGCGGTCTGACCCGCGAGCGTGCCGGCTTCGAAGTCCGTGACGTTCACTCCACGCACTACGGTCGCGTGTGCCCGATCGAAACGCCAGAAGGCCCGAACATCGGTCTGATCAATTCCCTGGCGCTGTACTCTCGCACCAATCAGTACGGTTTCCTCGAGACCCCGTACCGCAAGGTCGAGGGCAACAAGGTCTCTGACAAGATCGATTTCCTGTCCGCGATCGAGGAAAGCCAGTACATGATCGCCCAGGCGAACTCCGAGCTGGATACCAAGGGCCAGTTCAAGGAAGAGCTGATCTCCGCGCGTTATCACAACGAATTCACCATGGCGCAGCCGGACCGCGTGCAGTACATGGACGTGGCACCAGGCCAGATCGTCTCCGTAGCGGCATCGCTGATCCCGTTCCTCGAGCACGATGACGCGAACCGCGCATTGATGGGCGCCAACATGCAACGTCAGGCAGTACCTTGCTTGCGCGCTGAAAAGGCGGTTGTCGGTACCGGTATCGAACGTACCGTCGCTATCGACTCCGGTACGGTCGTGACCGCACGTCGCGGCGGTATCGTCGATTACGTCGATTCCGGCCGTATCGTCGTGCGTGTGCACGACGCAGAAGCCGCAGCCGGTGAAGTCGGTGTCGATATCTACAACCTGACCAAGTACACCCGCTCCAACCAGAACACCAACATCAACCAGCGTCCGCTGGTCAAGATGGGCGATGTGATCTCCCGTGGCGACGTGATCGCCGACGGCGCATCGACCGACATGGGTGAACTGGCCCTCGGTCAGAACATGCTCGTGGCTTTCATGCCATGGAACGGCTATAACTTTGAAGACTCGATCCTGATCTCCGAACGCGTAGTCGCCGACGATCGTTATACCTCGATCCATATCGAAGAACTGTCCGTCGTCGCCCGTGACACCAAGCTCGGTGCCGAAGAGATCACCCGTGACATCTCCAACCTGTCCGAGCGCATGCTCGGTCGTCTGGACGAGTCCGGCATCATCTACATCGGTGCTGAAGTGGAAGCCGGCGACGTGCTGGTCGGTAAGGTCACCCCCAAGGGCGAGACCCAACTGACGCCGGAAGAGAAATTGCTGCGCGCCATCTTCGGCGAAAAGGCCTCCGACGTGAAGGACACCTCGCTGCGCGTACCTTCCGGTATGTCCGGCACGGTCATCGATGTGCAAGTCTTCACCCGTGAAGGCATCGAGCGCGATACCCGCGCTCAGCAGATCATCGACGACCAGCTGTCCCATTACAAGAAGGATCTGGCCGACCAGATGCGTATCGTCGAAGACGACGCGTTCGGTCGTATCCGTCGCCTGCTGGAAGGCAAGACCGCCACCGGCGGTCCGAAGAAGCTGAAGAAGGGCGAGACCCTGACCGCAGCTTACCTCGACGATATCGCCCGCTACGACTGGTTCGACATCCGCCTGGCGGACGAAGAAGCGGCCCGTCAGCTGGAGCAGCTGAAAGACAGCCTGGCGCAAGCCCGCGTCGAGTTCGACAGCATGTTCGAAGAGAAGAAGCGCAAGCTGACCCAGGGTGACGAACTGTCCCCGGGCGTGCAGAAGATGGTCAAGGTCTACCTGGCCGTGAAGCGTCGTATCCAGCCTGGCGACAAGATGGCCGGCCGCCACGGTAACAAGGGTGTGGTCTCCAAGATCGTGCCAGTGGAAGACATGCCGCACATGGCAGACGGTACCCCGATGGACATCGTGCTGAACCCGCTGGGCGTGCCTTCGCGTATGAACATCGGTCAGATCCTGGAAGTCCACCTCGGGTGGGCCGCCAAGGGCCTTGGTCTGCGCATCGGCTCCATGCTGCAGGCACAAGCCAAGGCATCCGAAGTGCGCAAGTTCATCGACCAGATCTACAACGGCAGCAGCGGCAAGAAGGAAGACATCAAGTCCTTGAACGACGAAGAAGTCTTCGAATTGGCCAAGAACCTGGAGAAGGGCGTTCCGTTCGCCACGCCGGTGTTCGACGGTGCCGCCGAGAGCGATATCCGCGCAATGCTGGACCTGGCATTCCCGGACGATGACCCACGCACCCAGCAGTTGCAGTTCGCTGCCGGCAAGACGCAAGTCAAGCTGTTCGATGGCCGCACCGGCGACGCGTTCGAGCGTCCGGTGACCGTCGGTTACATGCACGTACTGAAACTGCACCACTTGGTCGATGACAAGATGCACGCACGTTCCACCGGCCCATACTCGCTGGTCACGCAACAGCCGCTGGGCGGTAAGGCTCAGTTCGGTGGTCAGCGCTTCGGTGAGATGGAAGTCTGGGCACTGGAAGCCTATGGCGCTTCCTATACCCTGCAGGAAATGCTGACCGTGAAGTCCGATGACGTGTCTGGCCGTACCAAGGTCTACGAGAACATCGTCAAGGGTGAGCACAAGATCGACGCTGGCATGCCAGAGTCCTTCAACGTGCTGGTGAAGGAAATCCGCTCCCTCGCGATCGATATCGACCTGGACCGCAACTAAGCGCCGGAACTAAGGAGAAAATATGAAAGCTCTATTAGACTTATTTAAACAGGTAACCCAGGAAGAAGAATTCGACGCGATCAAGATCGCCTTGGCTTCTCCTGAGAAGATCCGCTCCTGGTCCTATGGCGAAGTGAAGAAGCCAGAAACCATCAACTACCGTACCTTCAAACCGGAACGTGACGGCCTGTTCTGCGCCAAGATCTTTGGCCCGACCAAGGATTACGAGTGCCTGTGCGGCAAGTACAAGCGACTCAAGCATCGCGGTGTGATCTGTGAGAAGTGCGGCGTCGAAGTCACGCTGTCCAAGGTGCGTCGTGAGCGCATGGCCCACATCGAACTGGCTTCGCCGGTCGCGCACATCTGGTTCCTGAAGTCCCTGCCGAGCCGTCTCGGTATGGTGCTGGATATCGCCTTGCGTGATATCGAACGCGTGCTGTACTTCGAAGCCTACATGGTCATCGATCCAGGCATGACGCCGCTGACCCGCGGCCAGTTGCTGTCGGAAGACGACTACTTGGCCAAGGTCGAGGAATACGGTGACGAATTCAATGCGGTCATGGGTGCCGAAGGCGTACGTGAACTGTTGCGCACCATGGACGTTCACACCGAGATCGAGAAGCTGCGTCAAGAGCTGAGTGAAACCGGCTCCGAAGCCAAGATCAAGAAGATCGCCAAGCGTCTGAAGGTGCTCGAGGCATTCCAGAAGTCCGGCATCAAGCCCGAGTGGATGATCCTGGAAGTCCTGCCAGTCTTGCCGCCAGAGCTGCGCCCATTGGTCCCGCTGGATGGCGGCCGCTTTGCGACCTCCGACCTGAACGACCTCTACCGTCGCGTCATCAATCGTAACAACCGTCTCAAGAGACTGCTGGAGCTGAAGGCCCCTGAGATCATCGTGCGCAACGAGAAGCGCATGCTGCAGGAAGCCGTCGACTCGCTGCTGGATAACGGCCGTCGCGGCAAGGTCATGACCGGCGCCAACAAGCGTCCGCTGAAGTCCCTGGCTGACATGATCAAGGGTAAGGGCGGTCGTTTCCGTCAGAACCTGCTGGGTAAGCGTGTCGACTACTCCGGTCGTTCCGTCATCGTGGTCGGTCCGCAACTCAAGCTGCATCAGTGCGGCCTGCCGAAGAAGATGGCGCTGGAACTGTTCAAGCCGTTCATCTTCCACAAGCTCGAAGTGCTGGGCCTGGCGACCACCATCAAGGCTGCCAAGAAGAAAGTGGAAGAAGAAGGACCAGAAGTCTGGGATATCCTCGAAGACGTCATCCGCGAACATCCGGTACTGCTGAACCGTGCGCCTACGCTGCACCGTCTTGGTATCCAGGCATTCGAGCCTGTCCTGATCGAAGGTAAGGCGATCCAACTGCACCCATTGGTCTGCGCTGCGTTCAACGCCGACTTCGACGGTGACCAGATGGCTGTCCACGTACCGCTGTCGCTGGAAGCGCAGATGGAAGCCCGCACCCTGATGCTGGCCTCCAACAACGTATTGTCTCCAGCCAACGGTGAGCCGATCATCGTGCCATCGCAGGATATCGTGCTGGGTCTGTATTACATGACCCGTGAGAAGGTCGCTGCACGCGGCGAAGGCATGCGTTTCGCCAATGTGTCCGAAGTGCAACGTGCCTACGACAACGGCCTGATCGACCTGCATGCGCGCGTCACCGTGCGTATCAAGGAATTCGACGTCGACCTCGACGGTACCAAGAAGGAAAAGATCACCCGTTACGAAACCACGGTCGGTCGTGCCCTGCTGTCCGAGATCCTTCCTGCAGGTCTGCCGTTCAGCAACATCGACAAGGCGCTGAAGAAGAAAGAGATCTCGCGCCTGATCAACGCCAGCTTCCGCAAGGTCGGTATCCGTGAGACGGTGATCTTCGCCGACAAGCTCATGTACACCGGTTACAGCTATGCGACCCGTGCCGGTATCTCCATCAGCATCAACGACATGCTGGTACCGCCGGAGAAGGGTCAGCTGATCGCATCCGCTGAAGCTGAAGTGAAGGAGATCGAAGACCAGTATGTCTCCGGTCTGGTGACGCAAGGTGAACGTTACAACAAGGTGGTGGATATCTGGGGGCGTGCCGGCGATAAGGTCGCCGACGCCATGATGAAGCAGCTGCGCGAAGAGCCTGTACTGGACGACGAAGGCAAGCAGGTCATGAAGGACGGCAAGCCAGTCCGTCAGGAATCCTTCAACGCCATTTACATGATGGCCGACTCCGGTGCTCGTGGCTCCGCAGCGCAGGTCCGTCAGCTGGCCGGTATGCGTGGCCTGATGGCGAAGCCGGACGGCTCCATCATCGAGACGCCGATCACGGCGAACTTCCGTGACGGCCTGAACGTGTTGCAGTACTTTATTTCCACCCACGGCGCCCGTAAGGGTCTGGCCGATACCGCATTGAAGACCGCGAACTCAGGTTACCTGACCCGTCGTCTGGTCGACGTGACCCAGGATCTGGTGGTCACTGAGCATGATTGCGGTACGGTCGAAGGCCTGGTCACGAAGGCGCTGGTCAAGGGCGGTGAAGTGGTCGAGCCGTTGCATGATCGCATCTTGGGTCGTACCACCGCCCTGGATATCCTCAATCCTGAATCCCAGGAAGTGGTATACCCAGCGGGTACCCTGTTGACCGAAGATGAAGTCGAACATATCGACGCACTCGGTATCGACGAGGTCAAGGTGCGTACCGCGCTGACCTGTGACACCCGTTATGGTATCTGCGCCAAGTGCTACGGTCGTGACCTGGGTCGCGGCAAGCTCATCAACATGGGTGAAGCGGTCGGCGTGATCGCCGCGCAGTCCATCGGTGAGCCTGGTACCCAGCTGACCATGCGTACCTTCCACATCGGTGGTGCGGTTTCGCGTGCAGCGTCTGTCAGCCAGATCGAAAGCAAATCCAACGGCGTGGTGCGTTTCAGTTCCACCATGCGTTATGTGACGAATGCCCGTGGCGAGCAGGTCGTGATCTCCCGTAATGGCGAAGCCATGGTGCAGGATGAGAACGGCCGCGAGCGTGAGCGTCATAAAGTGCCTTATGGCGCGACGCTGGTAGCGACCGACGGCAAACAGGTCAAGGCAGGCCAGGCATTGGCGACCTGGGATCCGCATACCCGTCCGATCATCACGGAGTACGCCGGTCGCGTGAAGTTCGAGAACGTCGAAGAAGGCGTGACCGTCGCCAAGCAGGTCGATGAAGTCACCGGCTTGTCTTCGCTCGTGGTCATCGATCCTAAGCAGCGTGCCGGTCAGTCCAAGGGCCTGCGTCCCCAAGTGAAGTTGATGGACGCCAATGGCGGCGAGGTGAAGATCGCGGGTGGTGACGCCCCGGTCAACGTGACCTTCCAGCTTGGCTGCATCATCACCGTCAAGGATGGTCAGGAAGTCGGCGTGGGCGAAGTGCTTGCACGTATCCCGCAAGAGTCTTCCAAGACCCGTGACATCACCGGCGGTCTGCCACGCGTGGCCGAACTGTTCGAAGCCCGTTCCCCGAAAGATGCCGGCATGCTGGCGGAAGTCACCGGTACGGTCTCCTTCGGTAAGGACACCAAAGGTAAGCAACGTCTGGTGATCACTGACCTCGACGGTATCTCCAGCGAGTTCCTGATCCCCAAGGACAAGCACGTGACGGCGCACGACGGCCAAGTCGTGACCAAGGGCGAAAGCATCGTCGACGGTCCGGCGGATCCGCAGGACATCCTGCGTCTGCAAGGCCGTGAAGCGCTAGCGCGTTACATCATCGACGAAGTGCAGGACGTCTACCGTCTGCAAGGCGTGAAGATCAACGACAAGCACATCGAAGTGATCGTGCGCCAGATGCTGCGTC
>CBFGLF010000050.1:0-11747 GCA_965649545.1 uncultured Methylotenera sp. | reverse complement strand
GGCTGGCGCACCGGCGCGCTGGTGGAGAAGCGCGAGATCCCCGGCTACTACCTCAATATCACGGGTTACGCGCAGCAATTGCTGGATGACCTGGACAAGCTGCCGGGCTGGCCAGAGCGTGTGAAGACCATGCAAGCCAACTGGATCGGCAAGAGCGTGGGCGTGCGCTTCGCATTCACCCATGACATCAAGGACGCCACAGGCCAGCGTATCGACGACGGCAAGCTCTGGGTGTTCACCACGCGTGCCGATACCATCATGGGCGTGACATTCTGCGCGGTCGCCGCCGAACATCCGCTGGCGACTCTGGCTGCGAAGAACAATCCGCAACTCGCGGCTTTCATCGAAAAGTGCAAGCAGGGCTCGGTCATGGAAGCGGACATGGCGACCATGGAAAAAGAAGGCATGGACACCGGCTTGACCGTGACCCATCCGCTGACCGGTGAGCAAGTACCAGTCTGGGTCGGTAACTATGTCCTCATGACCTACGGCGAAGGCGCTGTCATGGCCGTACCGGCACACGATGAACGCGATTTCCATTTTGCGAAGAAATACCGGCTGCCGATCAAGGAAGTCATCCGCGCCAATCCCCAACTGGTCGATTCGGCCGATGCCTGCCCGTTCAGCACCGAAGCCTGGCAGGAGTGGTATGCGGACAAGGAGCACGGCGTCTGCGTCAACTCGGGAAAGTACGACGGCCTGGCTTACAGCGAAGCCATCGACGCGATTGCTGAAGATCTCAAGGCCAAAAACCTGGGCGACAAACAGATCAACTGGCGCTTGCGTGACTGGGGTATCTCGCGCCAACGCTACTGGGGCTGCCCGATCCCCATCATCCATTGCGACCATTGCGGCGACGTGCCCGTGCCGGACGACCAGCTGCCGGTGAAACTGCCGGAAGACTGCGTACCGGACGGTTCCGGCAACCCGCTGCATAAACGCGCCGACTTCCTGAACTGTAGCTGCCCCAAGTGTGGTGCACCGGCCAAGCGTGAGACCGACACCATGGATACCTTCGTCGACTCCAGCTGGTATTACGCACGTTATGCCAGCGGGTTCAGCGACCAGGCCATGGTCGACGCCCAGACCAACCACTGGATGCCGGTCGATCAGTACATCGGCGGCATCGAGCACGCTATCCTGCACCTCTTGTACTCCCGTTTCTGGACCAAGGTCATGCGCGACCTCGGCCTGGTGGACTACGACGAGCCGTTCGCCAACCTGCTGACGCAAGGCATGGTGCTTAATCACATCTTCTCGCGCCGCACCGACAAGGGCGGCATCGAGTACTTCGCGCCGGAAGAGGTCGAGCTGGTACATGACGAACATGGCAAGGTCACCGGCGCCAAGGCGCTGAAAGATGGCCAGCCGGTCGACTTCCAGGGCATGGGCACCATGTCCAAGTCCAAGCGTAACGGTGTCGATCCGCAATCCTTGATCGAGCAGTATGGCGCCGACACGGCCCGCCTGTTCATGATGTTCGCGGCCCCGCCGGAGCAGACCCTGGAATGGTCGGATAGCGGTGTCGAAGGTTCGCATCGCTTCCTCAAGCGTGTCTGGGCCTTCGGCTATGTCCTATCGAACGACGCGCAGATGGCGATGCCGGAGAAGCTAGGTGGCAGTCTCGCCAATGCCCGCCGCGAGATCCACGCGACGCTCAAGCAGGCCAATTACGACCTGGCACGCCAGCAATTCAACACGGTCGCCTCGGCCGCGATGAAGATGCTCAACGCGCTGGAAAAACTACAGAAAGACCACGAAGCCGGCTGGCAAGCGGTCGCCCAGGAAGGTTTCAGCATCCTGCTTCGCCTGCTGTCGCCGATCGCGCCGCATATCACGCAGCACCTATGGCAGGAACTAGGCTACGGCGAGGATATCCTCGCTGCCGTCTGGCCGGAGCCCTTGGAAGCGGCCTTGGTGCAGGACGAGATCGAGCTCGTGGTGCAAGTGAACGGCAAGCTGCGCGGCAGTATCACCGTCGCCCGCACGCTGGACAAGACCGCTATCGAGCAGCATGCGGTCGCCCAGCCCTTCGTGCAAAAATTTATCGAAGAAGGTGCGACTGTGCGTAAAATCATCGTGGTGCCGAATAAACTCGTCAATATCGTCGTCGGATAACACAGTAGGATGGATCGAATGTCACTCAAGCGTCTACTGCACGCCTCCCTGCTTCTGGCTCTGCTCACGCTGACCGCTTGCGGCTTTCAGATGCGCGGTTATGCCGATCTCTCGTTCAGGACGCTCTACATCGACGGCAATATCTCGATCTCCAAGGAGCTGAAGAAATCGCTGGCGGTGAATGGGGTCAAGGTCGTTTCCGAGAAGGAAGACGCGGAGCTGATGATGGACCTCATGAGCGAAGTCACCGAGAAGCGCATCCTGTCCTTGAGCGGTACCGGTGTGGTCCGCGAGTTCGACCTCATCTATCGCGTGACCTACCGCGTCAAGCAACCAGACGAAGAGCTCTGGGGCGAACCCAAGGTCATCGAGACCCGTCGCGATTTCTCTTACAGCGACCGCGAAGTCCTGGCAACCGGGTATGAAGAACAACGGCTGAACACCGAGATGCGTCAGGAAACGACGCAGCAGCTGGTGCGTAGCCTCGTGGCCTACAAGGTCAACAAGAAGTAATCCGCCATGCGCCTGCCACAGCAGCAGCTGGCACAACACCTCAGCAAGGAACTACGCCCGCTCTATGTCCTGATGGGCGACGAGCCGCTGGCGCAACGCGAATCCCTGGATGCGATCCGCGCCAAGGCCCGCCAGGAAGGATTTGACGACCGTACCAGCCTCACCGTCGAGCGCAACTTCAACTGGCAGCAGGTCATCGCGTTCGGTCAATCGCTGTCGCTGTTCTCCAGCCGCCGCATCCTGGAACTCAGCATCCCCTCGGGCAAACCCGGCACCGACGGCAGTAAGGCCTTGCAAGCCATGGCCGAGAACCCGATGGCCGATACCGTTGTCATCATCATCCTGCCCAAGCTCGATCGGGACGGAAAGAACAGCGCCTGGTATAGCGCCCTGGAATCCGCGGGCGTCTCGCTGGCCTTACTCGATGTGCCGGCCGAGCAACTGCCGCGATGGATCGCCGAACGCCTCGCGATGCAGGGTCAGGAGACTGATGCCGAGACCCTGGCCTTCCTCGCGCACCAGGTCGAGGGTAACCTGCTAGCCGCGCATCAGGAGATCCAGAAGCTCGGCCTGCTCTATCCACAAGGCAAGCTCGACGGCAAGGCGGTGCGCGAAGCGGTACTCAACGTCTCGCGCTATGACGCGTTCCAGCTCGGTGAAGCGGTGCTGGCGGGAGACGCCGAACGGACCGTGCGCATCCTGCAGGGACTACAGGACGAGGGCGCACAACCGGTAGCGGTGATGAACCCGCTCTCCTGGGTGATCCGCCCGCTGGTCAGGCTCAAGCAGGCGGAGGCCAATGGCGAGAACTTGGCAAACGTCATGCAACAGGCGAGAATCTACGGCGACCGTCAGGCGCTCGTGCGTCGTGCTATCGGCAGGTTGAGTCTGAAGCAACTGATGGCGGCGCAGGCGAAATTGTCCGAGATCGACCGCACCGCCAAAGGCCTGCTGCAGGGCGATGCATGGCTCGAGATCTCCCGGCTATGCTTCGGCTTGGCCAGGGTTCAGAAACGCTCACGATAATCGCGCATAGCTGCGCCAGAAACGGACAGCTGCGCCAGAAAAAAGACACGATATGGATATCAAGCACTACATGGAAGGTTTGGGCAAGCAAGCCAGACTCGCCTCGCGCGAGATGGCCAAGGCGAACGCCAACACCAAGAACCTGGCCTTATTGACCATCGCCAAGGCGATCCGTCGCGACCAGGCCAAGCTGCTGGCGGCCAACCAGGCCGATCTCGACGCCGCGCGCAAGCATGGGCTGGAACCTGCCATGCTCGATCGCCTGACACTCACCGAAAAATCCATCGCGACCATGGCGGAAGGCCTGGAACAGATCGCCAGCCTGCCAGATCCTATCGGCGAGATGAGCGATTTCAAGTATCGCCCTTCCGGCATCCAGGTCGGCCGCATGCGCGTGCCGCTGGGCGTCATCGGCATCATCTACGAAGCACGGCCTAACGTCACGGTCGATGCGGCGGGGCTCTGCATCAAATCCGGCAATGCCGCCATCCTGCGTGGCGGCTCCGAGGCCATCCAGTGCAACCGCGCCCTGGCGGCACTGGTCGATGAAGGCCTGACCGCTGCTGGCTTACCTCATACCGCGGTGCAAGTGGTGGAAACCACGGATCGTGCAGCCGTGGGTGAGCTCATCACCATGAAGCATTATGTCGACGTCATCGTGCCACGCGGCGGCAAGGGCCTGATCGAGCGCATCTCCAACGAAGCGCGTATCCCCGTCATCAAACACCTGGACGGCAATTGCCACGTCTATGTGGACGACGATGCCGACCTCGACAAGGCCTTGCCTATCCTGGAGAACTCCAAGACCCAGCGCCTCGGCACCTGCAACACCGCAGAATCGCTGCTGGTAGCGCGCAGTATCGCGTCAGTCGCCCTGCCCAAGCTGGCTACCATGCTGCTGGCCAAGGGCGTGGAGATTCGCGGTTGCACGGAGACCCAGGCGCTGGTCAAAGCAGCCAAGCCGGCGACGGATGAGGACTATTACACCGAATACCTCGATGCCATCATCTCGGTCAAGGTAGTGAGTGGGGTCGATGAAGCCATCGCCCACATCAACCAATACTCCTCGCAACACACCGAGGCCATCGTCACCGAGAACTACACCAAGGCCCGCCAGTTCCTGCGCGAGGTGGATTCGAGTTCGGTCATGGTCAACGCCTCGACGCGCTTCGCCGACGGCTTCGAGTATGGGCTGGGTGCCGAGATCGGCATCTCCACCGACAAGCTGCACGCGCGCGGCCCGGTCGGACTGGAGGGGCTGACTTCACTCAAATACGTGGTCCTGGGTAATGGCGAGGTCCGCAGTTAACTGATGCGCGCCATCGGCGTCCTGGGCGGCACGTTCGATCCGATCCACTTCGGCCATCTGCGTCTGGCCCAGGAGCTGGCAGATGCGGTCAGCCTTGATGAGGTCCTGTTCATCCCGGCCGCGATCCCGCCGCATCGCCAACAGCCAGCCACTTCTGCCCAGCAACGCGCAGGCATGGTCGCCCTGGCGATCCAGGACAACCCATCGTTCAGGCTCGACATGCGGGAACTGCTGCGGGAGGGTGCTTCCTATACGATAGACACCCTGCAATCCTTACGGCTCGAACTGGGCGAGGAGACGTCGATCAGCCTGCTACTGGGGAGCGATGCGTTCCTGGGTCTGCCCGGCTGGCATCATTGGCAAGAGTTGCTGGATCTGGCGCATATCGTCGTCGCGTATCGGCCGAATGCGCCCATCGTGAAGGAGCAGCTACATCCCCAGCTGAGGCAACGCTGCGAGGCCAGGCTGACGGATGACGCCGGGCTGTTAGGCAAGACGCGTGCTGGGCATATCTACATGCAGCACATCACCGCCCTGGATATCTCGGCGACACACATCCGCAATTGCTTCCAGCAATCGATCAGCCCGCGTTACCTGCTCCCGGACAGCGTGATCGGCTATATCGAGACTGAAAGACTCTATCGCTGAGCGACCGTCGCTGAAGGGTTAGAGCTGATCCTGCTGCAGATAGGTGGCGGCTAGACGGAAGTCCGCCGAGGCCAATGCCGGCACGATACCGACACAGGGCGCCGGGATGCGTTGCCGCAGGGCGGCGATATTGTCATCCAACACCGCCATCTCGGGATCGATGCAATTGGCGACCCATCCCGCTAGCTGTAACCCGCGTGCCTGAATGGCATCCACCGTCAGCAGGGTGTGATTGATGCAACCCAGCCGCATACCGACCACCAGCAGCACCGGCAAGCCCAATGTCTGCGCAAGATCGGCCGTATCGGTCTTTGGTCCCAGGGGCACACGGAATCCGCCGACACCTTCGACCATCACGCTATCGACTTGTCCCTGCAAGGTCTCAAAAGCCTGCTGGATGACCGGCAACTCGATGAGTACCCCAGCCTTGTCGGCCGCGATGTGCGGCGCGATCGGCGGCGCGAAGGCATAGGGATTGATGAGGTCGAGATCGACCTCGACATTGCTGGCCGCGACCAGCTGCACCACATCTTCCGACATCAGCCGGCCATCCAGCCATTCACAACCGGCGGCGACCGGTTTCATGCCGACGCTGCGCAATCCGGCCTGCGCGAAACGGTGAACGAGCGCGCTGGTGATCAGGGTCTTGCCGACGCCGGTATCGGTCCCCGCGATGAAATAGGCGCGCTTCATGTGCGTGGACGGAACGTCACAGGGGCGAGGCCATCCGGCATCGTGGCCTTGGGCTCAGGTTTCCAGGCATGACCGTAGACGACTTCGTAGGTCGCGGGCAACTTGCCATCGATGCGGAATCGTTCGTAGGCCGCGGTGAGTTGTTGCAGGAAGCCCTTGCCTAATAGGCCGCGGTTGCGGCCTTGTGCCGCGTTATGGGCGCCGATCGCCTTGAGATCGCGCATCACGCCAAGGACATCGTCATAGGTCAGCACGAAACGCTCGACATCGAGCACCGGGGCGCTGAAGCCGGCACGCACCAGCGCGTCGCCGATGTCATGCATATCGATGAAGCGGCTCACATGTACGTGATCGGCATCGACACTGGCAGCGGCACGCAGTTCTTTCAGGGTATCCGGCCCGAAGGTGCTGAACATCACCAGCCCGCCCGTCCGCAAGCTACGGTGCATCTCGCCGAACGCCTGGTCGAGGTCGTTACACCACTGGATCGCAAGATTGGACCAGAGCAGGTCTAGGCTCTGGTCAGCCAGCGGCAGACGCTCGATATCGGCGCAGACACCGATACGCGATGTGCGACCCAATAACTTGTGGAGCAGCGAACGGCTGGCCAGGGTCTGCTTCAGCATGCCCATGGCGATATCCAGCGACACCACCTCGGCGTCCTTGAACCGCCGGGCCAGGAGCGCACTGGCATGGCCGGTGCCACAGCCGGCATCGAGGATGCGTCGCGGCTGCAGTTTCACCAGGTCCAGACGCTCGAACATGCGTTGGCGCACTTCCGTTTGCAGCACCGCCGCCGCATCGTAGGTCAGCGCGGCGCGGTCGAAAGAGGCACGGACACGGGCCTTGTCCAGTTGGTAGATATCGTTCACAAGATCATCCGGCATGGTCGGGTTCGAGGAACTGCACGAGCGCCTCGATGCATTGTTCAGGATGCGAGAGGAAGGGCGCATGCGAAGCGCCGGCCATCACGCGCAGCCGCCCGAATGGCAGATGCTGCGACAGCCAGTGGGCGGCCTGCAAAGGCGCCAGCGTGTCGCGATCGCCATGCATGAGCAAGACGGGTTTGCGCAGGTAGGCGATCTCCTCACGCAGGTCGTTCTCGAGCAACATGCGCAACGCCTTCTGCAAGGAACCGGACGTCGGCACCGGGCGTTCGGCGAAACTCGTGCGCAACTGCTTGATGGTGGCGCGGGAATCGCTGGCCCCCATGCATTGCAAGGTCAGGAACTTGATCAGCGTTGCCTGGTAATCCTGGCTCACCTGCGAAGCGAAGCTCTGGAACACCTCCGCCTCGATGCCCAACTGCCATGCGGGTTCAGCCTGCGTATTGACGAACCTTGGCGTACTGCCGATGAGCACCATGCGGCGGACATGCTCCGGATAATCGAGCGCGATACGCATCGCCACCAGCCCGCCCAGCGACCAGCCGCAGATATCGGCATTGCCCGGGATCATCTCGGCGACCTTTTCGGCCACGGCATGCAGATGCGCGGGCTCGACCGGCTGGCTGAAACCCATGCCGGGCAGGTCGATCATGTGCAGCGTGAAATGGCGTGAGAGCTTCTTGACCAGCGGCTGCCAGACGCCACTGTGCATGCCCCAGCCATGGATCAATACCAATGGCGAGCCGCTACCGATGACTTCGCTGTGCAGGCTCATGCGGCCAAAACCTCTTCCGCCTGTTGCAAGGCATCGACGAGGCGCATGACATCTTGCTCGCTGTGCGCCGCGGATAGGGAAATACGTAAGCGTGCCGTGCCTTTGGGTACGGTCGGCGGACGGATCGCCGGCACCAGCATACCCATGGTGAGCAAATGCTCACTGAGCCTTAAGGCGTCGTCGTTACTTCCGACCAGCACCGGTTGTATGGCGGTATCGGATGGCATCAACTGCCAACGCCGAAGGACGAGATTCGATTTGAAACGCTGGATCAGGGCATGCAGATGGGTATGTCGTGCAGCGTCTTCCTGCATCACCTGCAGCGCGGCCAGCAGGCCAGACGACAGCATCGCCGGGCTGGCGGTGGTATAGATATAGGTGCGGCTTTGCTGGACCAGGTAATCGATCAGCACGGCTTCACCGGCCACGAACGCGCCGGCGACACCAGCGGCCTTGCCCAGCGTCGCCATGTAGATGATGCGCGGGGAGCGGAGTCCGGTATGGTCGAGCACCCCTCTGCCCTGCTTGCCGAGCACGCCGAAACCATGTGCATCGTCCAGTAGCAGGTAAGCATCGTAGTGTTCGCACAGGGCGACCAACTCCCGCACCGGGGCGACATCGCCGTCCATGCTGAACACCGCATCGACGACGATCAGCTTGCGTTTGGCGGTGGACGCACGCAGCAGTTTCTCCAGCGCCGCCATGTCGTTATGCGCAAAGCGATGCAACTCGGCACGGCTGAGGACCACGGCATCGTTGAGCGATGCATGGTTGAGCTTGTCGGCGAACACCGCGTCATCGCGCCCGACCAGCGCGCTGACCACACCCAGGTTGGCCATGTAGCCGGTGGAGAAGAGCAGCGCCGAAGGCAGACCGACGAAGTCGGCCAGCGCCTGCTCAAGTCGTTCGTGTGACTGGTGGTGGCCGGTGATGAGGTGGGAAGCCCCGCTGCCGACACCGAGTGCATCGAGGCTGTCTTTCACTGCGGCGATCAAGGCCGGATGACTGGCCAGGCCCAGATAATCATTGCTGCAGAACGATAAGACGGTCTGGCCGTCACACTGGATCTGTGCGGATTGCGCGCTTTGCAGCAAGCGGCGGCGCCGGGTCAACCCGGCACGCGCCCGTGCATCCAGTTCTGCCTGCAGCTCGGAATACAAGCTCGGCGACATTAAATCGCTTTGATACCCAGCTTGGCGAATAGCGCCTTGTCAGCTTCAGCTTCCGGGTTGCCGGTGGTCAACAACTTTTCGCCGTAGAAGATCGAATTGGCACCGGCCAGGAAACACAGCGCCTGGATGCCTTCGTGCATGCTCTGGCGACCGGCGGACAGGCGTACATAGCTGGTCGGCATGGTGATGCGTGCGGCGGCAATGGTGCGCACGAACTCCATCGGGTCGAGGTCGTCGGTGCCATGCAGTGGCGTACCCTCGACCTGGGTCAGGAGGTTGATCGGTACGCTTTCCGGCGGACGTTCCATATTGGCCAGTTGCGCCAGCAGGCCAGCACGCTGGTTGCGGGATTCGCCCATGCCGATGATGCCGCCGCAACAGACGTTGATATCGGCTTCACGGACGCGATCGAGGGTATCCAGGCGATCCTGATAGGTACGGGTACTGATGACATCGCCGTAGAACTCCGGGGCGGTATCGAGATTGTGGTTGTAGTAATCGAGACCGGCGTCCTTCAATTGTTCGGCCTGCCCGTCCTTCAGCATGCCCAGCGTCGCGCAACTTTCCAGGCCCAGGGCTTTCACTGCCTTGATCATTTCCAGCACCGGCTCCAGATCGCGCTGTTTGGGGCCACGCCAGGCGGCCCCCATGCAGAAGCGGCTGGCGCCGTTCTCTTTGGCGGCCTTGGCGGCTGCGATCACCTCGTCGAGCGGCATCAGCGGCTCGTTCTCGACATCGGTGTGGTAGCGCGCCGCCTGCGGACAATAGCCGCAATCCTCGGAACAACCGCCGGTCTTGATCGAGAGCAAGGTGCTGACCTGCACGGCATTGGGGTCGAAGTGCTCACGGTGGACAGTCTGCGCGCGATGCATGAGGTCGCTGAACGGCAGTTCGAACAGGGCGACGATCTCGTCCACCGACCAGCGGTTGACGGTAGACGTCTCGCAACGACTCTTCTCGATGCCACGGGTATCGATAACGGCTTCTAACATGGTGTTCCCCCTTATTCTGTTTCTACTTGCATATCCTGCCAGGGCTCTCTCTTGGCCCGCAGGATGTCCCGGATGCCGAACGGCACGACAACGAGGATACTGAGTATCCAGATGATGATTCCCAGATTCAGCCAGCCACCGACCGCCTTGGCCATTTGCGGACTGAAATTCAAGGCGACCACCAGGCCACCCACCAGACCATAGAAACGGTAACCTGCGATGGTCAGGTAGGATTGCACGCGCTTGTTGGGATGACAGGCGACGGCACAATAAGCGAAGATCGAGGCTGCGATCCAGAGCAACATCGGGATGATGGCTGGTAATAGAATGACGGCTAGGCTCGAAAAGAATGCGAAACTCTGGGCTGCGCGCATCTGTTGTTTGGCCGTGATCAGCTTGGAAGCCATGGTGGAAACCTTAGAAAATTTAGGTGAATTATAGCCTGTCAATCGAAAATGCGGCAATTGATTAACAATTGGTCAAAAATTAATCATCTGTTATTCGGGCAGCGTTGCCTGCTATGCGCAGCACCGCATCCACAGCCGCATGGCTTGTGCCCGGCATGCGTCAACGACTTACCCCGCCTGGCCGACACCCATTGCCCGCAATGTGCGCTCTTTTCTGCCACTGGCCTGATCTGCGGTCAGTGCCTGCGATCCCCACCCGCGTTCGATCGCACCATCGCAGTATTCCGCTATGCCCACCCGGTGGATGCCATGCTACAGCGTTACAAGTATCAACATCGCCTGCATCTCGCCGAGCCGTTCGCCGACATGATGCTCGAAACATTGCATGAACAGCCCTCGCCCGACCTCATCATCCCCATGCCGCTGCATGCCCTCAGACTCCGGGAGCGTGGATTCAACCAGTCGCTGGAGATCGCCAGGCATCTTGCCAAACGCCTGGAGCTACCTCTAGAGACCGCTGCTGTCGTACGCACGAAACTGTCGCCACCCCAAGCCAGCCTGCCGCTGAAAGCCCGGGTGAAGAACATGAAGCATGCCTTCGCCTGCACGCGTCGATTCGACGGACTGCGCATCGCGCTGGTAGACGATGTCATGACCACCGGGGCTAGCCTCAATGCACTGGCCAAGGCCCTTAAGGATGCGGGCGCGGAACAGGTAGAATGCTGGGTGCTGGCGCGCACGCTGCCTCAACAATAGCCCGCGCCAGATCACCCAACATCCCGAGAATACGCATGTTCGATATCGTCCTTTACCAGCCTGAGATCGCCCCCAATACTGGCAATATCATCCGCCTGTCCGCCAACACCGGCGCACGGCTGCATCTAGTGAAGCCTCTGGGCTTCCCGCTGGACGACGCCAAGATGCGGCGGGCGGGCCTGGACTATCACGAATATGCCGAGATGCTGGTACATGAGGATTGGCAGGCATGCCGCGCAACACTGGCCGGCAGACGGATGTTCGCCGTCACGACCAAAGGCAGCACGCGCTATACCGATGTGGCCTTCCAGCCGGGGGATGTCTTCGTGTTCGGTCCGGAGACCAGGGGCTTGCCGGAAGAGGTGCGGGAAGAGTTCGCGCCGGCATTCAGGTTACGGCTGCCGATGATGCCGGACAACCGCAGTCTCAATCTCTCCAATTCAGCCGCCGT
>CBFGLF010000049.1:0-11818 GCA_965649545.1 uncultured Methylotenera sp. | reverse complement strand
GTCCGTAGGTCGGCTTGAGGCCTGAGAACCCGCAGAGCGAGGCCGGCTGGCGGATGGAGCCTCCGGTATCGGTACCGGTCGCGGCGGCACACAAGCGCGCAGCGACGGCGGCGGCACTGCCGCCAGAACTGCCGCCGGGGACGCGTGCACGATCCCAGGGGTTCTTCACGCCACCGAAATAGGAGGTCTCGTTCGACGAGCCCATGGCGAACTCGTCCATGTTGGTCTTGCCCAGGTTGACCGCGCCCGCCGCGTCGAAACGCTCGATCACACCGGCATCGTAAGGTCCGATGAAATTGTCGAGCATCTTGGAACCGCAGGTGGTCTTCCAGCCCTTGGCGACGAAGATGTCCTTCTGCGCGATCGGGATCCCGGTCAAGGCTTCCGCCTGGCCGGCGGCGATACGCGCGTCGGCGGCCGCGGCCTGTGCCAGGCTCCTCTCGTGGTCCAGGGTGATGTAGGCGTTGATATCGGGATTGTGCTGGTCGATACGCTTGAGGAACTCCTTTGTCATCTCGACGCTGGAGATCTGCTTGCTGGCGAGCATCGCCCCCAGCGCTTTCAGGCTGCTGTTGATCATGTCAGGGGGTTACTCGATGACTTTGGGGACGAGGTAGAGGCCGTGCTCGACCGCCGGTGCGATCGACTGGAACAGTTCGCGCTGGTTGGTGGCAGTGACCACATCCTCACGCAGGCGCTGCGTCACATCCTGCGAATGCGACATCGGCGTGATGCCCGTCGTATCCACCGCCTGCATCTGCTCGATGAGGCCGAGGATGCCGGAAAGCTTCTGCAGGGTCGCTTCGGCCTCGGCATCGCTGACTTCGATACGTGCCAAGTGCGCGATACGTTTGACGTCGGAAGTACTCAGTGACATTGATCCACCCATTCCATAAATTTCATTTGAATCTTAAATTTCAATGCGATATCAGTTATTATAACTTGATTTTAAGCACATCTTCAGCCGTCGCTTGTGGCCGGATGTGCTTCGTGACAGTTCGCTCGGGATACAAAAACAATGCTTGGTTTTCTAAATAGTTATTTCTCCAATGATCTTGCCATCGACCTTGGCACCGCAAATACCCTGATCTACGTACGTGGCAAAGGCATCGTCCTCGACGAACCTTCGGTCGTCGCCATCCGTCAGGAAGGCGGGCCCACCGGCAAGAAGACCATGCTGGCCGTCGGTCTCGAAGCCAAGCGCATGCTGGGCCGTGCACCGGCCAACATCACCGCGATCCGCCCGATGAAGGATGGCGTGATCGCCGACTTCACCATCACCGAGCAGATGCTGAAGTACTTCATCAAGAAGATCCACGAATCCCGTTTGTTCTCCCCTAATCCACGCATCATCATCTGCGTCCCTGTCGGTTCCACCCAGGTGGAACGCCGTGCGATCCGCGAATCCGCGATCGGTGCTGGCGCGAGACAGGTCTACCTGATCGAAGAGCCGATGGCGGCTGCGATCGGTGCCGATATGCCGGTGGCTGAAGCGACCGGTTCCATGGTCGTCGACATCGGCGGGGGTACCACCGAGGTCGGCGTCATCTCCTTGGGCGGTATCGTCTATGCCAAATCCGAGCGTGTAGGCGGTGATAAGTTCGACCAGGCCATCATCGATTACATCCGCCGCAACTACGGCATGCAGATCTCCGAACCGACCGCAGAACTGATCAAGAAGAAGATCGGCTCCGCTTTCCCGGGTTCCGAAGTACTGGAGATGGAGGTCACCGGCCGCAACCTGGCAGAAGGCCTGCCACGCAAGTTCACCATCTCCAGCAACGAGATCCTGGAAGCATTGACCGAGCCCTTGAACGCCATCGTCGGTGCAGTCAAATCCGCACTGGAACAGACCCCGCCGGAACTGGGCGCCGACATCGCCGAGAAGGGCATGGTCCTGACCGGAGGTGGCGCGTTGCTGCGTGACCTGGACCGCCTGCTGGTGGAAGAGACCGGGCTACCGGTGATCGTCGCCGAAGACCCGCTGACCTGCGTCGCCCGCGGCAGTGGTCGTGCACTGGAAGAAATGGACAAACTGGGCAATGTATTTGCCAGCGAATAAGGTCACCTCATTATTCGATCACCCTGCAGGCCATCATGAATGGCCTGCTTTTTGTCAGCTAGCCCCACAGGAAACAAGGCCCTAGACTCAGATGCCAAGAGCCATGCACCATCAGGACCCTCCGGCCTTCTTCGTTCGCGGCCCTAGTCCTTTTGCCCGCCTGGTGTTCTTTGCCGCCCTGTCCCTGGCGCTGATGGCGACCGACTCCCGCCTGCATTACCTGACCGAGATCCGGCAAGGCCTGGTGGCGATGCTGCATCCGCTGGAGCTGCTGGCCAAGCTACCCTCCGACCTCTACCGTAGCACCGACGAGTATCTCACCACCCATCACACCCTGCTGCGCGATAACCGTAAGCTGAGCGGACAGGCCATCGAGCAAGCCACCCAGTTGCAGCAGCTTCGCGACCTGCAGACTGAGAACGATCACCTGCGCAGCCTGCTGGGCGCCGCGCAGCGTTCGACCCAGCAAGCCAAGATGGCCGAGATCGTGCACATGGGGCGCGATCCCTTCACGCACAAAGTGACCGTCAATCTGGGCTCACAGCACGGCATCGGCGCCGGGCAGGCCGTGGTCGACGCGGCAGGCGTGATCGGTCAGGTGACCCGCGCCTACCCATTCTCCAGCGAGGTGACCCTGATCACCGACAAGGAGCTGGCGATCCCGATCCAGATCGAGCGCAACAGCCTGCGCGCCATCGCCTTCGGGCATGGCCGCAGCAACACCATCGACCTCCCCTACCTGCCGGCGAACGTGGATATCCGCAAGGGAGACCGGCTGATCACTTCCGGTATCGACGGCGTCTATCCGCCGGGGCTGGCGGTGGCCCAGGTGGTCACCATCGAGCACAATCCGGACTCTCCGTTCGCGCATATCGTCTGCAAACCGATCGCCGGTATCGAGAACAACCGGCAAGTGCTGGTCCTGAGTTTACCGGCCGGCGAACCCCCTGCCGGCAAGACCGTCAGCAACAAAGCCGAATCGGCACCTGCGAGCGAGGCCACCCGACATGCAACCCCTTAAGTTAGGTAGCGTCTACCTCTCGCTGTTACTGGCGCTGGTGCTGCAGATGCTGCCCTGGTCGGGTTTCGGACTCATGTTGCGCCCTGATTTCGTGTTGCTGACCTTGCTCTACTGGCTGCTACGCGCGCCCCAGCTCTGCAATATCGGCACAGCCTGGTTCGCGGGCCTGGTCATCGACCTGGCGACTGGCGGACTGTTCGGTCAGAACGGGCTGGCCTATGCCCTGACCGCCTACTTCGCCGTGAGCTACCAGCGTCGCCTGGCCCTGTTCACCTTGTGGCAACAAGCCGGCTACGTATTCGTCCTGTTACTGATCGCCCAGCTCATCCTGATGATCCTCAAGCTGTTCGGCGGCGACGAGGCGCCAGGTTGGCACTACTTCCTGCCCAGCATCACCGGCATCCTGCTCTGGCAATTGTTCATCTTCTCCCGGCTTGGCGCTGACAGCCATCCTCATCGCACTTGATGAAAGCCCGTTCAGAACTTAAAAACTACCGGCACGAACAATATTATTTTCGCGTGCGCCTGGCGGTGGCCGCGGGTGTCGTGCTGGTCTGCTTCGGTATCCTGGCGAGCCGCTTCTTCTTCCTGCAGCTGGCCAAGTACGATTATTTTCAGACGCTGGCCGAGAACAACCGCATCTCGCTGGTGCCCATCGTCCCCAATCGCGGCCTGATCATCGACCGTAACGGCGTCATCCTCGCGCACAATTTCTTCGTCTATACACTGGAGATCACGCCGGCCCGCGTGAACAACGTCGAAGAGACGATCAACGAGATCGCCAAGCTGGTCGAGGTCAGCTCGGCTGACCGCAAGCGCTTCAAGAAGCTGCGCGCGCAGAGCCACAGCTTCGAGAGCGTCCCCTTGCGCACCCACCTGAACGAAGTCGAAGCCGCCCATTTCGCCGTCAATCGTTACCGATTCCCGGGCGTGGAGATCAAGTCGCGGTTGTTCAGGCATTACCCCCAGGGCAAGCAAGGCTCCCATTTCATCGGCTACATCGGGCGCATCAACGACAAGGATCTGGAGTCGCTGGCGGAATCGGGCGACCTGTCGAATTACAAAGGCTCCGACCACATCGGCAAAGGCGGGATCGAGCAATATTACGAACGCCACCTGCACGGGATCACGGGATTCCAGCAAGTCGAGATCGATGCCGACGGCCATGCCGTGCGCGTGCTTTCCAGTACCGCCCCGGTGCCTGGCGACAACCTGATCCTCTCCATCGACAGCAAGCTGCAGCAGATCGCCGAACAGGCGTTCGGTGAACGGCGCGGCGCCATGGTCGCCATCAACCCGAAGACCGGCGAGGTCCTCACCTATGTCAGTATGCCGACGTTCGATCCCAACCTGTTCGTCGACGGCATCGATACCGAGAACTGGAAAGCGCTCAACGAATCGCTCGACAAGCCCTTGATCAACCGGCCATTGCGCGGCATCTACCCGCCAGGCTCCACCTTCAAGCCCTTCGTCGCCCTCGCCGGCCTCGAGGCAGGCAAGCGCGAACCCCCTTTCAGCATCAGCGACAGTGGCTACTTCATGCTGCCTGGCAGCAGTCACCGCTACCGCGACTGGAAGGTCGGTGGCCATGGCCAGGTCGATATGCGGCGCGCCATCACCATCTCGTGCGATACCTTCTTCTACGGTCTGGCGATGGAACTCGGCATCGATAAACTGACCGACTTCGTCCAGCATTTCGGGTTCGGCCGCAAATCCGGCATCGACATCAAGGGCGAGATCGGCGGCCTGTTGCCGACACCGGACTGGAAGATGCGCCGCTGGAAACAGAAGTGGTATCCGGGCGAGACCGTCATCGTCGGCATCGGCCAGGGCTATACCCTCGTCACGCCTTTGCAACTGGCACAATCGACCGCCATCCTCGCCAATAACGGGGTCGCCATGCAGCCACGCTTGGTCGCCAGTATCCAGCAGAACAGTACCGGTATCAGTACCCCCACCCCGATGGTCAAATCGGACCAGATCCCGCTCAAACCCGAGAACGTGGAGCTGGTGAAACTGGGCATGATCGATGTCACCCTGCCCGGCGGCACGGCCGCCAGTGTCGGGGCAGGTGCGCCTTATTCGATCGCGGCCAAGACGGGCACCGCCCAGGTCATCGGCATCAAGCAGAATGAGAAATACAATGAGAGCACCATCAACGAACGGCATCGCGACCATGCGCTGTTCATCGCTTATGCACCCGCCGACGACCCCAAGATCGCGCTAGCCGTCATCGTCGAGAATGGAGGCCATGGCGGTTCCGCTGCCGGACCGATCGCGCGCAAGGTGATGGATTATTACCTGCTCGGCAAACTGCCGGACCAGCCCAAACCGGCCGAGGTCACCGTGACCCCTGAAGAGGAGGAAGCCCATGATTAATATGCTGGCGAAACGCCTGGTAGCGCATATCGACTCTTTCCTCATGGGTTGCCTGTTCTTCACCTTGCTGGTCGGCCTGTTCGTCCTTTACAGCGCCTCCGGCCAGAGTTTCGAGCGTGTCGGTGCGCAAGCCATCAACATGCTGGTAGCGCTCACCGTCATGTGGATCGCGGCCAATATCCCACCACAACATCTGGAGCGGATCGCCCTGCCCCTGTATGCCCTAGGCATCCTGTTATTGCTCGGTGTAGCGCTGTTCGGCGAGATCAGCCATGGCGCAAGGCGTTGGCTACATCTGGGGGTGGTACGCATCCAGCCCTCCGAGCTCATGAAGATCGCGGTGCCGATGCTGCTGGCCTGGTATTTCGCCCGGCGCGAGGAAAGTCCCAAGTTATCCGATCATGCCATCGGCGCGGTGCTGCTGGCCATCCCGGTGCTCTTCATCATGAAGCAACCCGATCTCGGCACTTCCCTGCTGATCGGCGCCTCCGGGTTCTTCATTCTCTTCCTGGCCGGTCTCAGCTGGCGGCTGCTGGCCGGTGGGGCGATCCTGGCCGGGGTGCTGGCACCGATCTTCTGGAATCTGCTGCACGACTATCAGCGGCGGCGTATCGAGATCCTGTTCGACCCTTACCAGGACCCCTTAGGCGCCGGCTATCACACCATCCAGGCGAGTATCGCGCTGGGGTCTGGCGGCGTCGCGGGCAAGGGCTGGCTCAACGGCACCCAGGCCCAGCTCGATTTCCTGCCGGAACGAACCACGGACTTCATCTTCGCGGTGTTCGGCGAGGAATTCGGTCTGCTCGGAAACCTTTTGCTGCTATTACTGTTCACACTGGTGATCGGTCGCGGGCTGGTGATCGCGGCACAAGCGCAGAACACCTTCTGCAGATTGCTGGCCGGCAGCATCACGCTCACGTTCTTTACTTACGTGTTCGTCAATATCGGGATGGTGAGCGGCATCCTGCCCGTGGTCGGTGTACCCTTACCCTTGATCAGCTATGGCGGCACGTCGCTGGTCACGCTGATGCTGGGGTTCGGCATCCTGATGAGTATCCAGACCCACAAGAAACTGGTCACGACCTAATATAACCAACGAGTGAACGCCATGAAAAACGTCCTGCTCTATTCCACATTGACGCTAAGCCTGTTCCTGGTCGCCTGCGGCGGCGGTAGCGCCGTCAAACCAACCCCGGCGCCGGGTGCCAGCGCCGCCGACAAGCCTGTCACGCCACCGAAGAAGGGTGGCGGCTATTACCTGGATGACGGCCCTGGCGACAACCCACCTGCCGATATCGACGCCATCGCCGATGCGATGCCGAGAGCCGAGGCACCGTTGCCACGCGCCAATCGTCCTTACAGTGCGTTGGGCAACCGCTATACGCCGATGACCGAGTACGCCCCTTACAAGCAACGCGGCATCGCTTCCTGGTACGGCAAACGCTACCACGGGCAGAAGACCTCCAGCGGCGAGGTCTACGATATGTACGGCATGACCGCCGCGCACACGACCTTGCCGCTGCCCAGCTATGCGCGCGTCACCAATCCCGAGAACGGCCGCTCCGTGATCGTTCGCATCAACGATCGCGGCCCCTTCCATAGCGACCGGCTGATCGATCTCTCCTATGCCGCCGCCTACAAGCTGCGCATCGTCGGCAAAGGCAGCGGCCTGGTCGAGGTCGAGGCCATCGATCCGCGTGGCGAACTGTTCAAGCCGAAGAACGCCGCACAACCTGTCGCGACCAGTTCCACCCCGGCGCCGCTCGTGGTCCCACCCCCCATCGAGCCGCCAACTGAATTACAGGCACCTCCGCCTGAGCCGATACAAACGGCACAAGCCCCCCAGACGGCTGCGAGCATCGCCCCCGGCAATTACGTCCAGGTGGGGGCCTTCAAGTTCAAGGACAACTCCGACAAACTGACCGAGAAGCTGCGCCAGCAGAACCTGGCGGAGAACGTGGCTGTCGAGAGTTGGTATAATGCCGGGACTTATCGTGTCAGGCTCGGCCCCTACAGCAGTCGTGCCGATGCCGAACGGGCCGCCGCTCGGATCAAGCAGGCGTTGAAAGTGAACACCATCGTCCTTGATCTGAAATAGTCCCTCACAGACAACGAATCCGTTTCACCACGTCCAAGAACACTCATTGCCGAATCGAGAACCATGCGCCACTTCATCACCACCCTGACCCTCCTCCTCACCAGCGCCCTGACGGGCAACGCGCTTGCCGCGGATATCCCGCCGGCACCCAGCCTGGCCGTCAAATCCTACGTGCTACGCGATTACAGCAGCGGCAACATCATCGCCCAGCAAAGCAGCAACGAGCGTGTCGAACCCGCGTCGCTGACCAAGATCATGACCGCCTATGTCGTGTTCAAGGCATTGAAGAATGGCCACCTGCAACCTGAGCAGACATTGCCGGTCAGCGTGAAGGCCTGGAAGGTCGAAGGCTCCAAGATGTTCATCGAGCCCAACAAGCCAGTGACGGTGGATGAGCTGCTACACGGCATGATCATCCAGTCCGGCAATGATGCCTCGATCGCCTTGGCCGAAGGTGTAGCGGTGACCGAAGAAGCCTTCGCCGACATGATGAACAAGGAAGCGGCTCGCCTCGGCATGAAGAACACGCGCTACGTGAATGCCACCGGCCTGCCCGATCCGCAGCATTACACCACCGCCTTCGACCTTTCCCTGCTGGCGTCGGCCCTGATCCACGATTTTCCCGAGCAATACAAGCGCCTCTACTCGGTCAAGGAATACACCTACAACAAGATCACGCAGCCGAACCGCAACCGCCTGCTGTGGGTCGATCCGTTCGTGGACGGCATGAAGACCGGCCACACCAATACCGCCGGTTACTGCCTGATCTCGTCCGGCAAGCGTGGCGATACCCGCCTCATCTCGGTGGTGCTGGGCGCGCCCTCCGAGACCGCACGCGCGACCGAGAGCCAGAAGCTGCTCAACTACGGTTTCCAGTTCTACGAATCGCAGCTGGTCTACAAACGCGGCCAGGCCGTCAATACGCTGAAGGTATGGAAGGGTGCGGAGAATACGATCGCCGCGACCGTCGTCAACGACCTTTACATCACCCTGCCCAAGGGCGAATACAGCCGCGTGAAAGCCACCGTGACCAGCAAGCAGCCCCTGATCGCGCCGATAGCCGCCAACCAGGAGATCGGCAGCATCCAGTTCACGCTGGATGGCAAGGTCATCCATGAAAGCAAGCTGGTCGCCGCCAAGAAGGTCGAAGTGGCAGGCATCTTCGGTCGACTCTGGGATAGCATCAAGCTGCTGTTCCAGTAATCCAATGGCGCAAACCGTTTATCTCAACGGCAAGTTCCTTCCCATCGAGGAAGCCGCTGTCCCAGTACTGGACCGTGGCTTCATCTTCGGCGACGGCGTCTACGAGATGATCCCGGTGTACTCGCGCCACGCGTTCCGGCTACAGGAACATATCCGCCGGCTGGAGCAGAGCCTGGCCGCGTTGCGCATCGAGAATCCGCATGCCGCCCATGAGTGGGAGGCGCTGCTGCTGGCACTCATCGAGAAGAACGCGGGCGAAGACCAGTCGCTCTATCTGCAGGTGACGCGCGGCCCCGCACCTCGCGACCATGCGTTTCCACAGACCTCGGTACCTACCGTGTTCATGATGAGCAATCCGCTCATCGTCTCCACGCGCGAACAATACGAGCATGGCATCGCCGCCATCAGCACGCGCGACATCCGCTGGGACCGCTGCGACATCAAGGCGATCTCCCTGTTGCCCAACGTGCTGATGCGGCAGATGGCCGTCGACGCCGGCGCGGTCGAGGCCGTGATGTTCCGTGACGGCATCCTCACCGAGGGCGCCGCCAGCAACATCCTGGCGGTGGAGGCTGGCGTCATCCTAGCGCCGCCCAAGGATCAGCATATGCTGCCCGGCATCACTTACGACCTCATCCTCGAGCTGGCTGAGGCAAACGCTATCCCGGTCGAGATCGGCTACTTCGAGGAAGCCAGGATCCGGGCAGCCGACGAGCTGTGGATCACCTCATCGACCAAGGAAGTGCTGGCGATCGTCACGCTCGATGGCCAGCCTATTGGAAACGGCCAACCCGGCCCCATGTTCCGTCGTATGTACCAACTCTATCAAGACTACAAGAATCAGGTGATGCGCCATGGCTGAGCAAGAAGAGACCCTCATCGAGTTCCCGACCGACTTCCCCATCAAGGTCATGGGCGAGACGCATGATGACTTCGCCTCGACCATCATCGAGCTCATCCGCGTCCACACACCGGAGTTCGACGCCAGCCGCGTCGAGATGCGCGCCAGCTCGGGCGGCCGCTACATCAGCCTGACCTGCACGGTGTTCGTCACCTCCAAGCCCCAGCTTGACGATATCTATCGCGCCCTGTCGTCACATCCTGCGGTCAAGTACGTCCTTTAAGCGTCATGCACGCCTTGCAGATCCGCCATCTGGGCCGGACCGATTACGAGACGACGTGGCACGCCATGCAACGCTTCACCGCGGAGCGCGACCAGACCACCCCCGATGAACTGTGGATCACGGAGCATCCGCCGGTCTATACCCTGGGGCTCAACCGCAAGGATGTGCGCCTGCCGAGCCGGCAGGATATCCCGGTGGTCATGGTCGACCGCGGCGGCAAGATCACGTATCACGGCCCCGGCCAGGTGGTGATCTACCTGCTGATCGATCTTGCACGCAGGGGCTTGAACGTGCGGCAGCTGGTGAGCGCGATGGAAGGCAGCATCATCGACCTCCTCGCCCATTCCGGCATCTCCGCCGTGGCAAGGGCCGACGCGCCAGGTGTCTACGTCGACGGCAGCAAGGTCGCCTCGCTGGGCCTGAGACTCAAGCGCCAGTGCTGCTACCATGGCCTCGCCCTGAATGTGGAGATGGACCTGTCGCCCTTCCTCGCCATCGACCCCTGCGGCTACCAAGGCTTGCAGGTGACACAGCTCAAGGACCTCGGCATCGCTTTATCGCCGCAAGCGACCGCCGACCGGCTGCTGGAGTGCCTGCAAGCCAGACTTAGCCCGACAAACGCATCGACAACAAGCTAAGCACTTGAGAATTTGAGATAATCACGCTCATGAGCCAAACCATCACCCCCAAGCCACCGGTCAAGGTCGCCGGCGTCAAGGAATCCAGCGCCGAGAAGGTCGCGCGCATCCCGATCAAGATCGTTCCGCAGCCCGCCATGCGCAAGCCGGAATGGATCCGGATGAAAGTACCGGATTCCGCACGCTTCCAGGAGATCAAGCAGGTCCTGCGCGAGAACAACCTGCATACGGTCTGCGAAGAAGCCTCGTGCCCCAACATCGGTGAATGCTTCAGCGGCGGTACAGCGACCTTCATGATCCTCGGCGACATCTGCACCCGACGTTGCCCGTTCTGCGACGTGTCGCACGGCAAGCCGTTGGCGCCTGACGTCAACGAACCGGAGAACCTCGGCAGCACCATCGCCAAGATGCGGCTCAAGTATGTGGTGATCACCTCGGTCGACCGCGACGACCTGCGCGATGGCGGCGCCCAGCACTTCGTCGATTGCATCGCCTCGGTGCGCAAGCACTCGCCGTCGATCAAGGTCGAGATCCTGGTGCCGGATTTTCGCGGCCGACTCGACCGTGCCATGGCGATCCTGACCCAGGCACCACCTGATGTCATGAACCACAATCTGGAGACCGTGCCGCGCCTCTACAAGGAAGCGCGTCCCGGTTCCGATTACCAGAACTCCCTCAACCTGCTCAAGGTGTTCGGCGAACAACATCCGGGCGTGCCGACCAAATCCGGCCTCATGCTGGGACTGGGTGAAACCGACGAAGAGATCCTGCAAGTGATGCAGGACTTGCGGGCGCATGGCGTCACCATGCTGACCTTGGGACAATACCTGCAACCGAGCCAGCATCATCTGCCCGTGAAGCGTTTCGTCCCCCCGGCGCGTTTTGCGCAGTTCGAACAAGAGGCATTGGCCATGGGCTTCACGCATGCCGCTTGCGGCCCCATGGTGCGCTCGTCCTATCACGCCGATCAGCAAGCGCACTCTGCCGGCGTCTAAGCGACATTCGCGTTCATCATGAAAGCAGAACAGGAGCCGCGGCTCCTGTTTTTTTATGTGCGACTATCCCCTTGCCAGTCTTAACGATGATCGTCTCTAGCTGTTGATGCCACGTGATCGCGCTGGACAGTGAAGGCCAAAAAAAACCCCATGCAAACACTTGCATGGGGGTGTAGTCAAATCCCTATGGAGAAAGATCTGGCTGAAAATGTACTTGCCCGATTGCTCGGGCAAGATTTTTTTATTACAGACTGAACACGCTCAGTGCACCGCCGCCAGGAGCAGCGTTGTACTTGGT
>CBFGLF010000048.1:0-11838 GCA_965649545.1 uncultured Methylotenera sp. | reverse complement strand
GCGATCAATGCCGACGCGCGGATCTGGCCGTTCAGCATCCACTATCCGGACGTGGACGGAAAACCGAACACGCAGATGGCTTACCACGACGAAGTCACACTGCCCGAATCGATCCAGCGGGTGTTGGCACAACCTGCGCCAATAGTGGAACTGCACTTTTCGCCGCCGATCCAGGCAGGTGGCCAGGAGCGGCGCGCGCTACTAGCCCTTGCCCGCGCATCAATCCTCAGCAGGCTCGATCTTCCGGGGTGAGTCCCGCAGATCGCACGGCACCTGAAACACCGCCTTGTCTTCGAGGCGCATGGCCGTAAGCTGGCCACCCCATAGACACCCGGTATCAAGCGCATAGAAGTTGCTGCGGCGTTGCAAGCCCAGGGCGGACCAGTGGCCGCAGACAAGCGTCGCGTCGCGTGACGCACGGCTTGGGACATCGAACCAGGGCACCGTGCCTGCGGGGATCCTGTCCAGTTCGCCCTTGAACTTGAAATCGATACGCCCTTCGGGACTGCAGACGCGCAAACGGGTCATGGCATTGGTGATGAGGCGCAAGCGATCGTAGCCCTGCAGGTCGTCCCGCCAGTGGTCCGGCTGGTTGCCGTACATGTGCGCGAGAAAATCTCGGTATGCCGGGCCCCGCAACACCGTTTCCACCTCCCGACCCAAAGCCAGCGCCTGTGCGATATCCCATTGCGGGAGCAATCCGGCATGCACCATCACGTAGCCGTCTTCCTGGTGGATCATGTGTTGGTGACGCATCCAGCCTAACAATTCTGGTGCATCCGGCGCCGTCAGGAGCTCGTTGAGGGTGTCGCTCTTGTGCGCAGGCACGAAACCTTCGGCCACGGCGAGGGTGTGCAGATCATGGTTGCCGAGGACACTGGTCACGCAACTGCGATGCGCATATAGCCAGCGCAGGGTCGCAAGGGAACCAGCCCCTCTGTTGATCAGGTCGCCGACCAGCCAAAGCCGGTCGGTGTCAGGGTCGAAATGGACGTCTTCCAGCAGTCGCTGGAAAGAAAAGAAGCAGCCTTGAATATCCCCTACAGCATAGGTTGCCATCGGTATTCCAAAGGTGAACAGCCGCGTTCAGGTCGCGGCTGGGGGACTTGCGGGATTATTCTGCCTTGGGTGCCGGCGGTGTGAACTTGGCACCGGACTCGTTCGCCATGTAGGCGACCGCGTTGGCGATCTCACCGTCGGTCAGGGTCGCATTGCCGCCACGCGCCGGCATCATGCGGATCCCTTCGATCGCGTGCTTGATCAGTGTCTCGTAGCCTTGGGCGATACGCGGTGCCCATGCGGTCTTGTCACCGATCTTGGGGGCGCCCATCGCACCGGAGGCATGGCACGCGGCACAGACGCCGTTGACCACTTCCTCACCGCCCTTGTCGACACGAGGACCGGTCTCGACCGCAGCCACTTCGACCTCGCCTACCGGTTCGATACGCGCTTCGACCGCTGCGACGACAGGTGCCGGATCGGCGTCCTCAAGATGCGAAGCCTGGATGCCCAGCAGCAGTTTCACCACCAGGAAGATCACCAGCACCGGGGCGAACAGCCCACCCAAGGTGGCGAGGATGACTTGAGATACCGTCGTTTTCGGAAAATCGTGATGCTGCTGACCCATGACAATCTGATCCTAATAACAAGTGCGAAAGTCGCTGATTATACTGGGAACTCGCGCGAGGTAAAAGGACAAGGCACCGCCTATTTGCTATAATCCGCCTGCTTCTCTCATAGGCGCCCGTAGCTCAGCTGGATAGAGTGTTGGTTTCCGAAGCCAAAGGTCGTGGGTTCGACTCCCGCCGGGCGCGCCAAGTATCCACCGCCGTACCGATCACGCCTCCAGAGCGGCGACACATCGATCCGCGATCACACTGCATCCACAGCAATTTCGCGCACCATCACCTGCACCTGATGGGCATGGTGGTCATCGGTCAGCGGGATCCAGCCCTCGTTCGCGTTTCCGCTCGCGACCGACGGCACGACTTCACCATCCAATAGCACCGAGACTCCCGCCGGACCGCCATCTCCCGACTGCCGATGCACCTGGATGTGGTAGTAGGTGGCACGGTACCGATAGGTCATCTTGTAGGTGTCGTATGCCTCCGGCAGACATGGCCGGATGCGTAGCCTATCCGCTTCCAGATGCAGGCCGAGCAGGGTCTCGACGATCAATCGATACATCCAGCCTGCCGCACCCGTATACCAGGTCCAGCCGCCACGTCCCGTATGGGGTTCCGCCGCATAGATGTCTGCGCACATCACATAAGGCTCCACCTTGTACTTCGCGATCCCCTCCGCACTGCTGCCGTGGCGGACGGGATTAATCAGCCCGAACAGTTCCCAGGCGCGTTCCTTGTCACCAAGCATGGCGAACGCCATGGTGGTCCAGATGGCTGCGTGCGTATACTGCCCGCCGTTCTCCCGGATACCCGGCACGTAGCCCTTGATATAGCCGGGCTCCAGGGTCGACCGATCGAACGGCGGCGCGAGCAGTTTGATCAATTGGCTATCGCGATCCACCAGCCTCAAATCGACCGCTGACATCGCCTGATGCATGCGCTTCTCAAGACCCCCACCGGAGATCACCGACCAGCTCTGGCTGATGGCATCGATCTGGCATTCCTCGTTGACGGCCGAGCCCAACGGCGTGCCGTCATCGAAATAGGCGCGGCGATACCAGGCACCATCCCACGCATGGGCTTCGATGTTGGTTCGCAACTGGTCGGCGTGCCGGTTGCAGATACCGGCACTCTCGCCGTCGCCCTGCCCATCGGCCAGCAGCGCGAACAGGCGCAGGTTGTCATAGAGGAACCAGGCCAGCCAGACGCTCTCGCCCTTGCCGCCCTGGCCCACCAGGTTCATGCCGTCGTTCCAGTCCCCACAGCCCATCAAAGGCAGGGCATGCGCGCCGTAATGGGAGACGCTGCGCTTGATGGCGCGCATGCAATGCTCGTAGAGGCTGGCGACCTCTGCCGACCTTTGCGGCTGATCGTAATAAGCCTCCTCGTCCGGATTGAGCGCACGACCTTCGAGAAAATGCAGCGACTCGTCCAGCACGCTGCGGTCTCCTGTCGCCAGTACGTAATGGCAAGTGGCATAAGGCAACCACAGGTAATCGTCGGAGAAGTGCGTGCGCACACCCTTGCCGCTCGGCGGATGCCACCAGTGCTGCACATCGCCCTGCGGGAATTGGCGTTCTGCGCAGCGGATCAGTTGCTCGCGTGCCAGGTGGGGCGTGGTGTGGATCAGGGCCATGGTGTCCTGCAGCTGATCACGAAAGCCATAGGCGCCACCCGATTGGTAATAACCGCTACGACCCCACACGCGGCATGACAGCGTCTGGTAGACGAGCCAGCCGTTGGCCAGGAGGTCCAGTGCAGGATCCGGCGTCTCTACCTGGATCGCACCCAGCGTGTGTCGCCAGAATTCCGACACGGCTTCCAGTGCCTGCGTCGCGCCCGCCGGACGCCCGAATCGCTGGATCATCTGACGGGCCTCGTCGGGATGATGGGCGACACCGAAGGTCAAGACGATCTCATGCTCCTGGCCGTCCAGCAACGAGATCTGGCTCTGCATCGCCGCACAGGGGTCGAGCCCGATCCCGGTCTTGCCCGACAGTCGTTTGCGACGCATGGCTGCCGGATGAGTGAGTGAGCCGTTGCGCCCGAGGAATTCAGTGCGACTGCCTGTCACCGTGCGTTCGGTGGTGCTGATATGGGCGAAGATGACGCGGCTCGCACATTCCCTGCCAAACGCGTTACGGGCGAGGATGGCGCCGCTGAAAGCATCGACCTCCGTGGAGATGTGCATGTGATTGGCATGCCGCCACTCTCCCAAGACCAGTTCCCAGTAGGCCGACAAGGACAGGCGGCGCGGCCTGCCGGAGTGGTTGCGCAGTTTGAGCACGACGATCTTGACCGGGGCATCCATGGCGACGTAGTGGCAGACCTCGGAGGCGATCCCTGCTTCCATGTGCTCGAACACGGAATAGCCGAAGCCATGTCGACAGACATAGCCGGTGAGACCGGGTGCAGGCAGCGGCGTCGGCGACCAGAACGCACCGGTCTCCTCATCGCGGATATACATGGCTTCACCACTACCGTCGGAGATGGGGTCGTTATGCCAGGTGGTCAACCGGAATTCATGGGCATTTTCCACCCAGGTATAGGCACTGCCGCTCTCGCTGATGACGGTGCCGATATGCGGGCTGGCGATCACGTTCACCCAGGGGGCCGGGGTGTGGGTACCTTGATCCAGCGTGATGACGTACTCGCGGCCGTCGGGCGCAAAGCCGCCGATACCGTTATCGAACTGCCGGGGCCTCGATGCCAGCGGATAGACCGCCTCGTAGGGACGTTCCAGCGTCGGCTCCAGCCTCTCCAGTGCGCGCTCAGGCGTACGTTCGGTGGCTGCGCGACGCTCCATCTGTTCGCCCAGGGTTTCGGCACTGTCGACCAGCACGATGCGCGCCACGGCCTGGAACAAGACGCGCGCCTCTTCCGACAGGTCCTCGGTACGCCGGATGAATACGCCGCCGGGCTTGTCGACGACCTGCGCTTCCGGCCCGGCGTTGACCAGACCGATGATGGCATCGTGCAAGGCCGCACGGTAACCGGAGAAATCCTCGTTCAATATCACGAGATCGACCGCCAGCCCATGCATACGCCAATAGGTATGCGCCTGCAGCACCTGTTTCACGAGGTCGATGCGATCGAGGTCGCTGACGCGCAGGAGCACGATCGGCAGGTCGCCAGAGACGCCGAACCCCCACAGTCCGGATTGGCCCAGACGGTTACGCGCGATCACGCTCGGTGCGGCGCGGCGCAAGGCATTGCAATAGACGATGGCGCCAGCCATACGGCCGTAGACGCGTGCGTCCGCTTCGCTGGCGTTGATCAGGCGCAGCACTTCCTGACTCTGGAACCAGGCCATCTCGAACGCGCGCTCGACGAAATGGCGATCGCAATACTTTTCCAGCAAGGCCAACGCCGCTTCTCGTGTATCCGCCATGCCGCTGACGATCTGCACCGCTGCCGACTCGTCGGGTGCCAGAATCATGGTGCGCCGTATCGCGACCACCGGGTCCAGCACGGAACCGTCGGTATTCGAGAGCGCGCCGGACCCGCTACTGGCGTCATCGGGAGGATCCATGGCACGTGGATCCGCGGATGTACGGCCGCGGCCGATGAACCTCGCACGGTCCGTCTCGTAGGAAGGCCCTTCGCTATTGGCGCCGGGCGCCGCCAGCAGGTGGAACATCCATGGCACCTGCTCATCCGGCGTGCGTGGGCGCCGCGTACAGAGGATGGCCTGGCGCTCAGGCAGGATCTCCGTCTGTACGAACAGGTTGCTGAAAGCGCGATGCGCGAGGTCGGCATTGAGCGGCGCCAGCACGACTTCCGAATAACTCGTGATCTCGATGCGACGCGTGCGGGAGGACTGGTTGGTCAACGTGACGCGGCGGATCTCCACATCGTCTTCCGGCGAGACCGTGATCTCGGTATGGGCTTCGATCGCCCGGTCACGCCGACGGTATTCCGCACGTGCCTGCACGAAGATCGCCTCGTAATGGTCTGCCTTGCGCAAGGTCGGCTGGTGCGCCGCCGACCAGAAATAATCGTCATCCCGATCGCGCAGATAGATGAAGCTGCCCCAACTATCGGTAGTCGCATCCTCCCGCCAGCGCGTGACGCTCATGTCGCGCCAGCGACTGTAACCGCCGCCGGCATTGGTGGCCATGACGTGGTATCGGCCGTTCGAGAGCAGATGCACTTCCGGATGCGACGTGTTCGGATCAGTGAACAAGCGCATGGTGGCGCCCCCCTCTTCCGTCACCGGCTTGGCGGCCGCATTGACTTCGGCCGCATGGGGATGCAGGGTCGCGCCATGTTTCGGCAGCCGCTCTTGCAAGAGCAACGCGGTCGCCTTGACGGACGGGATGGACATGAAACGACGCTGTGTCGGGCTACCCAGCAGCACATCGGCGAACGCCAGTAGGCTCATGCCCTGATGGTGCGCCATGAAGGCCCGCACCACGGCATGCTGCTTGCCTGGCGGCACACGCGAGGGGGTGTAGTCGACGGCCTCGTAGAACCCGTAGGGCCCCAGGAACCCTTCGTTCGCCAGACGCTGCAGATTCTGGCAGGCCTCTTGTGGTGTCACGATCAATGCCAGTGCGCTGGCGTACGGGGCGATCACCAGATCGTCGGCCAGCCCGCGCTTGAACCCCAGGCCCGGCACGCCGAACGCGCGGTACTGGTAGACCTGGTGCATATCCGTCGCGTAATAGCAGGATTCCGAGATCCCCCAGGGTACGCCGCGTTGTCTCCCATACTCGATCTGCCGCGACACCGCAGCCCGGTAGGTCTGGTCCAGCAAGGTGTTATCGTAGCTCGGCATCATGAGCCTGGGCATCAGGTATTCGAACATCGAGCCGCTCCAGGAGATCAGGCTCACATCGCCGCTGTGACTGGTCAGCAGGCGCCCCAGCGAGAACCAGTGTTTCTGTGGCAACTGGCCTTCCGCGATGAGCAGGAAACTCGCGAGCCGCGCCTCGGATGCCAGGAGGTCGTAGCAGGCAGGGTCGCGGCGGCGCTCACCGACGTCGTAGCCGATGCTCAAAAGATCCGAGGCGGTATCGTAAAGGAACTCGAAATCCATGGTGGCCAACTCGCTGCATCGGGCCACCAGTTCGTCGATCAGGGCTAGCCGACCGACCGCCGCCGGGTATCTCGCCACCATGCTCGCAGGGGCCGACGGGAAGGCGCCGGTCTGCACCATCGTCTCCTCCGCCAGACTCGAGAGCGTGGGCATGTCGATATGCCGCGACAGATCCGGCACCAGAACGCCGATGTCCTCTCGCAAGCTTGCGATCTGCCGTTCGAACGCAGCAATCCAGTAGGCCGATTCGTCGTTTGACTCTGTAGCACGCACATCCTGCATGACCGTCATCGCCTGCAACTCGGCCAGAGCCGCATCGGCAGCGGCGAGACTGAGAGGCGCGTCGTCGGGTAGTGAGAGCGCCTGCAGCTTCTGCTGCCAGACGGCCAACCAGCCGAATGACGCAGGCTCGACGGATGCCGCCAGGCTCTCCTGCAGCGCCTGCAAGGTATCCTGCAGCCCCTGGAACACCCGTGCGGTCAAGATAGGGTGCGTTCTCAACTCGAGGAGGCCAGCCTGCAGCGTCAACAGGCTCCCGGACAGATTGCCGCTATCGACGGATGAGATGTACTGCGGCCTCAGTAATTCGAGACTCCGCGTGTCGTACCAGTTATAGAAGTGGCCACGATAGCGCTCCAGTTTTTCCATCGTGCCCAAGCTGTTCGCCGTGCGGGTCAACAACTCCCCGGCGCCGATATAGCCTAGGTCGTAAGCAGCCTGGTTGGCGAGCAAGGCCATACCGATGTTGGTCGGGGAGGTGCGAGTGGCGATCTGCTGTGCCGGGTGTTCCTGAAAGTTATCGGGCGGCAACCAGTGGTCCTCGGCGCTGACGAACTGCGCAAAGTAGCGCCAGGTGCGGCGGGCTGAGGCTTGCAGAAAGCTGCGCTGATGCGGTGACAGTGTCTGTGCGTCTGTCGCGAACGGCCGGCTGATCCACCAGCCGATCCAAGGCGACGCGCACCATAACAGCAGCAACGGGGCGGCCTGCATGAGTTCCGCCGGACGCAGCAGCCACACCGCTAACGCGAGGAGGACGGCCGTCATCGGGGCGACCCACATCTCCGCGAGAAAATCCGCGACCGAGCTGCGGCGGTTGCGCCTGGCATAGGTCGGCAGGTGCCAAAGCAACAGGCCACGTCGGGTGAATAGCTGGCGTCCAGCCGACTGCAGGATCGCGTCGATCGCCATCAGGGTGTCGTAGGGCAGGAAGGCCAGCGTCATCAGCGCCAGCATCAGCGGTTTGCTCACCGACCGTCCGGTCAAGACCCATTGCACTGACCAGGGATGCTGGTCAGGTTTGCGCACCAACTCGATCACGCCGCGCAGCAACGCGGGCACGATAAGGATGCCCGCGACGATACCCAGCCAGGCCCAGAGCGGTAATGGGCCCAGCCACCAACCGCCGAGCAATAGCGTCAGCAGCGCAGGTGAGATCAGGCTGCGCCGCAGGTTGTCGATGATCTTCCAGATCGAGAGTGCGGACAAGGCGTTGGGCTGCCGTGGCGTCCGGCCGTCTTGTGCAGAATGGGCGCCGGGCACCGTCGGCAGTAACCAGCCCGACAGCTGCCAGTCTCCCCTGATCCAGCGGTGTCGGCGGCTTGCCTCCACCACATAGCTTGCGGGATGCTCCTCGATCAGGTCGACATCGGTGATCAGCGCGGATCTTGCGTAGCCGCTCTCCAGCAGATCGTGGCTCAGGATCAGGTTCTCGGGGAAACGGCCTTCGAGCGCCTGCCGGAACGCATCGACGTCATAGATACCCTTGCCGATGAAGGAGCCTTCACCGAACAGGTCCTGATAGAGATCCGATACTTCCCGCGTGTAAGGGTCGATGCCGGATTCCCCGGCAAATAGCCAGGTGAACCAGGACTTGCCTGCGCTTGCCAGGCTGGCAGACGCGCGTGGCTGCAGAATGGCATACCCCTCGGTAATGCGGCCTCGATGTACGTCATATACCGGTCGGTTGAGGCGATGCGCCATATTGCCGACCAGTGCGTGGGCGGTGTCTCTTGGCAGCTGGGTATCGGTATCGAGCGTGATGACGTAACGGATCGAGGCTAACCGTGACCGGTCGCCGACGATGTCCGAGAACGCCGTCGGGGCGCCGCCCCTGAGCAAGGCGTTGAACTGTTCGATCTTGCCGCGTTTACGCTCATAGCCCATCCAGACTGCTTCGTGCGGGTTCCATAGGCGTGGACGATGAAAGAGGTAGAACATGCCTGTGCCATCGGCACTATAGGTCTCGTTAAGTCGTACGATGCCGGCACGCGCATGGAGGATCAAGGCCGCATCCTGCGGCATCACGCTGGCAGCCGCATCCTTGAAGTCGGTCAGCAAGGCGAAATAGAGGTTGGGGTCGCGATTACCCAGGTAGCGGATCTCCAGGGCCTCGATCAGGTCATCGATCTCGGCGATGTCGTCGATGAGGCAGGGCACGATGACCATGGTGCGGTGCGCGTCGGGGATGCCCTTGGAGAAATCCAGTCTCGGCAGCACACGCGGCGGCAACAGTAGCGTCACCACAAGATTGACCACAGGGATGACGACGGCGGCGCAGGCGAGACTACCGGTCAAGGCAAAGAAATAGAAACGCCAATCCGATAACGCGAACCAGCCACTCAGCCAGAGCACGCTCCACCATACCGGGCCGCTCAAGGTCAGGATCAGCCCCAGGTAGAGCGGCAAGCGGAAGCGCTTGGCCAACCGCCAGACTTGCGATGGCCAGGGCAATCGACCGCAGGCAGCGGCTTCCAGCTGCGGACGTCCTTCATCGATCAGGTAATACCCGACATGCGCCGTGCGGTGACGCGCCCCAGATTGGAGGGCAGCCTGCTGTGCAAGGTCGATGGCTCTGTGGGCCAATGCCGATTCGCTGACGCGACAGTCTCTTGCGAAGTCCTCGACCGCATGGCGGTAACGATCCCGCGTGGCGAAGTCCTGTGCTCGGTACATGTCGGCGGGATCGTCACGGAGGATATGTTCGATGACGCTGAGCGACTCCACATAGTCGCGCCAATTCATCAACCCGATGAATCGCAGGCTGGCGATGCTATTGGCGATGGATATCTGGTTGGCAGCTGCGGTCCGGCTGGCGGCTTCGGAAAGCTGTGCTGCCGTCACGCCCTGTTCCAGCAAGGATTGCTCGACCCAGGTCTGGACGAAGGCCATGGCTTGCCCCTGGACCTGAAGACGGGCGTAGAACTCCTCGACGAATGGCGCCGTCAACGGTACATCGGCATCGACGAATTTCGCCAGCAGCTGGATCAGTTTTTTGGGTTCGTTCTCCACGGTAGCCAGCATGCGGTCAGCCCAGCTGGTGGCCGCATCGCGTTCTGCACGCCGGCTCGCGATGCGTAGCCCGACTCGCCTGAGGTTCTCCAGCAAGGCCAGCTGCAGCATGATGGGGAACGCCCACAGCTCGCCCACCTGCAGCGGTTCGACGGTCTGATAGGCCTCAAGGATATGCGTGGCGTTCTCATGATCGACGCGGCCGTCCATATGCGAGATCAGTTCCAGCGCGAGGTCATAGATACGGGGAAAGCCGGCTAAGGGGCCGGTCACCAGCCGCGGTAACTGACGGCTATACCCGCGTGGCAGATGCAGTCTCGCCAGCGTGATCTGCTGCTCGATCAGGTAGAAGTTATCGAACAGCCAGGCTTCGGCAGAGACGAGCGGCAACCCTGTAGTGACAGCTTGGGTGATGAGGTCGTAGGTGGCGATCAGTACCCGCTCGTTGTCGTCGAGTCTGGGCAGCAACATATCCGGGCCGGCGGCGCGATCGACTTGATGCCGACCGGCCATGAGCGCGGCATGGCGCTTGAGCTGCTCGATACTGAACAATTCGGATCGCAATAGTTCGGCGCCATGATCGTGGCGCGTGGCATCGGAGATGAGTGCCGAGAGGCTGAAATCCTTGATGTCGATGCCGTGCTCCTCAGTTGAGTCCGGCGATAAGCTGAAGACCTGCCGCTAGCAGGCTAAAGCGACCTTCCAGGCGATGGCGTCGCAAAGGGTTTGCATAGCATCCATCTATCCGGACGGGCTTCGTGACGGATGTATCGCCAAGGCGTGATTGGCAGCTTTCAAGTTAGCGTTTACCTCGAATGGCTTCTGTGCGCTGACGCACAGACCCCAAGTCGTTCATGCTGTATAAGGCTTCCCAGCCCGCCTAATGGAGTCGACTCGCATGAAGAGGAAGGCCCTCGGTGAGATGCTGGCTTGCCGATCCTGTATCCCTAGCAAAAGGCGAATGACCGCCGGGCAAAATTTCGTGGCGGTCTCTTTGAATCTTTTCAAGCCGGCTCGGTCATAGTTGCGCTGCACAGTGCGTGTGCCAACCCACCTTGCGATTCGGCAGGATAAGAAAGATAAGACGATGCAAAATCCCAGGCTATTGCTCGTAGATAACGATGCCTATACCTCATCCGTCCTGATGGATGACCTTCGACAACGCGGCATCGAAGATCTGCAGCATGTCGGCAGTGCTCTAGAATTGCCGAAGGTATTGCAAAAGATCAAGCCCGACGTCGTCATCTTCAATTACCACTCGCAATATCCCGAGAGCCTGATTGCTTGCAGCACCATCAAGCTGCTCTCGCCCAACAGCGCGATCATCGGCATCGTGTCGCCAGGGCCGGCATTGAAAGCGGTGCGAGCACTGGCGAAAGAAGCTGACTGCATCGACATCATCATCGAAAAGCCGTTGTCGGATGAACGTTTCTACATGGCTGTGGAGGACTTGCTCAAAGTCAAATCCGCCACGCGCGAACTGGAGACTCGGGCAGACAAGCTCTCCCGGCTAGTGCCTGAAGGGGCGCTCACTGCGCTCGAAGCCGAGTTCGAATCCGATGCCGAGATGTTCGAGGCCGCCGTGCTGTTCACCGACATTCGCGGCTCGTCCCAACTTATTCGCGAAATGCCGCCACGCGAGTTCTTCGAGATGCTCAATCAGTTGTTGAGTTCACAAGCCACGAAGATCCAACAATATGAAGGCTCCGTCATCAAGTACACTGGGGATGGCGTCATGGCGATCTTCAAAGGCATGGGACGATCATATTTGGCTCTGCGGTGTGGGCTGGAACTCGCGGCGGAAAGTCAGAACCAGCGTCTCGCCTGTGGCATCGGCATCACCGAAGGTCTGGTGCTCGCCGGCTTGATCGGGGATTCGCACCA
>CBFGLF010000047.1:0-11883 GCA_965649545.1 uncultured Methylotenera sp. | reverse complement strand
TACGACAACGGCATCGGCAAGAAATGGGAAGACCCGAACTACATGAAGTTCTTCAACGACGGCAAGGTGAATTTCCCTTACCTGTCCGACGGCATGTGGTTCCTCACGCAGCACAAGCGCTGGGGCCTGCTCAAGTCCGATCCGGATTACCTCGGCATCGCCCAGAAGATCAACCAGATCAAGCTCTACACCGAAGCCGCCAGCCAGCTGGGCATCAATGTCCCCAAAGACCCGATGCGCAGCAGCAAGCTCATCGACGGCGTGGTGTGGGACGGCAAGGACCCCAAGGCCTATGCCGCCGGCTTCAAGGTCAAGGCCTAAGGCTGATCGTCACGACAAAAGGAAATCGATATGAGTGCAGTCAGCATCAACGAGCAAAGTCTGGGAACCATCATGAAAAGCGAACATACCGTCATCACCCAAGCGGCGGCCAACGAACCGGTCGCCGCTAAACCGGCCCCGGCCAAGGCCGCCACCGAGCGCACTTTCGCCGTGGCCTCCGGCATGCGCACGGCACTCAAGTGGCTGTTGCCGCCGATGTTCGGCCTCATGCTGTTCGTCGCGCTTTGGGCACTGGTGTCCTATCAGTCGCCGGGGCTGCCTGGGCCGATCCCGACCTTCCATTCCGCCGTGGAGGTGTTCAGCGACCCGTTCTACCAGAACGGCCCGAACGACCAGGGCATCGGCTGGAACATCCTGGCTTCGTTGGAACGCGTCGGCATCGGCTTCGGTATGGCGGCACTGATCGGCATCCCGCTCGGCTTCATCATCGGCCGTTTCAAGTTCATGTCCGACATGATGGCGCCGGTGATCAGCCTGTTGCGCCCAGTCTCGCCACTGGCGTGGTTGCCGATCGGTCTGCTGGTGTTCAAGGCAGCCAGCCCCGCCGCGATCTGGGTGATCTTCGTCTCCAGCATCTGGCCCATGATCATCAACACCGCGGTCGGCGTGAGCAAGGTGCCGCAGGACTATATGAACGTAGCGCGTGTGCTGAACCTGTCGGAATGGAAGATCTTCACCAAGATCCTGTTCCCCTCCGCCCTGCCCTACATGATGACCGGCGTACGCCTCTCCATCGGGGTGGCCTGGCTGGTGATCGTGGCGGCCGAGATGCTCACCGGCGGCGTCGGCCTTGGCTTCTGGGTGTGGGATGAGTGGAACAACCTCAATGTGGAACACATCATCATCGCCATCTTTGTGGTCGGGATCGTCGGCCTGCTGCTGGAACAGTTCCTGATCCTGCTGGCCAAGCGCTTTCAGTATGAATAGCCATCGCCGCCAAATTAACTAGGAGTCATCCATGGAAAAGTACGTACAACTGGAACAGGTCAGCATGAAATTCCAGACCAAGAAAGGCAGTTTCGAAGCCCTGCGCAACATCGACCTCAGTATCGAGCAAGGCGAGTTCGTCTCCATCATCGGCCACTCGGGTTGCGGCAAATCCACTGTGCTGAACCTGATCGCCGGTTTGCTGGAACCCACCAGCGGGCTGCTGTTCTGCGCAGGTCGTGAGATCGCCGGCCCCGGCCCGGAGCGTGCGGTGGTGTTCCAGAACCACTCGCTCCTGCCCTGGCTGACCTGTGCCGAGAACGTCTACCTGGCAGTCGAGCGCGTATTCAGCAAGACCGAGAACAAGCAACAGATGCTGGACCGGACCGCGGCCGCGCTGGAACTGGTCGGCCTGTCCCATGCGGCCGAGAAACGTCCCGGGGAGATCTCCGGCGGCATGAAGCAGCGTGTCGGTATCGCCCGCGCCCTGGCCATGGAACCAAAAGTGTTGCTGCTGGACGAGCCCTTCGGCGCACTGGATGCGTTGACCCGGGCCAACCTGCAGGACGAACTGATGGGCATCATGGCCAAATCCGGCTGTACCACGGTCATGGTCACGCACGATGTGGATGAAGCCGTATTGCTCTCCGATCGCATCGTCATGATGACCAACGGCCCGGCCGCGACCATCGGCGAGATCCTCAGCGTCGACCTGGAACGTCCGCGCAAGCGCCTCGACCTGGCCGAAGACCCGCATTACAACCACCTGCGTGGGGAAGTGCTGCGCTTCCTTTACGAGCGTCATGCAAAAGCAGCTTAAGCACGAAAAAAAACCCGCCGGTTTAGAGCGGGTTTAAAACCAAATGTCACTCTTACTTAAGGAGCAACAACGTGAAAAGTAATCCCACTCATCAGATGCGTCAAGTACTTACGGGAGTTTTGCTGGCTAGTCTGATCGGCGCAGCGCAGGCAGAGGAAGCCTTGCCGGAATATACCTTCCTCGATTCGGTGAAGGCCGGCAAGAACATGACCAGTTTCCGCCTGCGTTACGAGCATGTGGACCAGGAAGGCAAGGCCGAGAAGGGTAATGCCTTCACCCTGCGCAGCCTGATCGGCTGGCAGACCGCACCTTTCCACAATTTCAGTATCGGCGCGCAGATCATCGATGTCAGCAAGTTCGAGAACCGCTATGACGATCGCGCCCTCGGCGTCGCCGAACCGGGCAAGGGCCAGCATCCGATCATCGTCGATCCGGACAATACCGATATCAATCAGCTGTATGTCGACTGGACCGGCATCCGCAACACCAAATTCCGCGTCGGTCGCCAGCAGATCAACCTCGATAACGTCCGTTTCATCGGCGACATCGGCTTCCGTCAGGTGATGCAGGTGTTCGATGGGATCTCGGTCATCAACAAGAGCATCCCCGACACCGAGATCACCGTGGCGCACTTTGACCGCGTGAAGCAGATCAACACGCGCCTGCGTTCCGGCGACCTCGACATCATCAACGCCAAGTACCGCATCTCGCCCTCCGAGTCGCTGATCGGCTACGGCTATTTCAACAACTTCAATGACCTTGGCTTCAATGCCAACAATGGTCTTGGCGCCAATGCGGACGCCTCCAGCAAGACTCTGGGCGCCCGCCTGGATGGCGCGCATGTTTTCACGCCGGAATGGAAAGGCCTCTATACCGCCGAATACGCCAAGCAGGATGAATATTCCGGCGGCGATGACCGTATCGATGCCCATTACTACCGACTCGGCGGTGGCGCCATGTACAAGACCTGGTTCGTGCGTTTCGACCACGAGACCTTGTCCAGTAACGACAGCCAGTATGCCTTCCAGACCCCGTTCGGTACCAACCACCTGTTCCAGGGCTGGGCTGACCAGTTCCTTGTCACCCCGAGACAGGGTATCAAGGACAACTTCGTGACCTTCGGCGGCAAGCCGATCAACGACCTCGTCCTGCTGGCCGAATACCACGTCTTCAACTCGGACGAGGACTTCGGCAAGTTCGGCGGCGGCTTCGGTGACAAGTACGGCAAGGAATTCGATGTATCGGCCACTTACACCGTCACGCCCAAGTTCTGGGTGAAGGCGGAATACGCCAACTTCCAGGAAGAGGATCGCGTCGCACTGGCGGCCGGTCGCAAACCGGATCTGGAGAAGGTATGGCTCACCGCGATGTACACCTTCTAGGCGTATTTCACGGCGGTTGAACGTGCACCAGGTTGATTTCCAACCTGGTGCATATGCACTTTAAAGAGGCGTTCGTGATGGTGCAGGCAAGATAGGGATTTTGTTAAGCGACTGTAATCAATGAGCTTTCATCGCTGGCATGGTAATTGCAATTTTTGAATAAATATTGAATGGATAAGCACCAAAATGGCAGGCAAGGTTTTTCTCATTGGCGCAGGTCCCGGTGATCCGGACCTCATCACACTCAAGGCAGTCAAGGCGCTACAGACAGCCGAGGTCATCCTCATCGATGACCTGGTCAATCGCGCCCTGCTGGCCCACGCGCCACACGCCAGGGTGGTCGAGGTCGGCAAGCGTGGCGGCTGCAAGTCGACGCCACAGCATTTCATCAACCGCATGATGATCGCGCTGGCCACCCAAGGCCAGACCGTCGTGCGGCTCAAGGGTGGCGACCCCTTCCTGTTCGGTCGTGGCGGCGAGGAGATGCAGGCCTTGCGGCAAGCAGGCGTCAGCGTCGAGATCGTACCCGGCATCACCAGCGGCATCGCAGCCCCGGCGAGTATCGGTATCCCGGTCACGCATCGCGAATTCACCCACGGCGTCACCTTCGTCACCGGCCACACGCAGAACGGCGAGAAGCCCGACTGGCAGGCGCTGGTCGCCGGCGGCACCACGCTGGTCATCTACATGGGCATGAAATACCTGTCGGCCATCGTCACCGACCTGCTGGAAGCCGGCATGGCATCCGACCTGCCAGCGGCGGCGATCCAACAAGGCACCACACAACAACAACGGCAGGTGGTCAGCACACTGGCTGCACTGCCTGCCGCAGTGAAACAAGAGGGCTTGGAAAGCCCCGCCATCATCGTATTAGGCGAAGTCGTGCGTCTGGCCAGACAGGAGACCCTGTCCGAGCTCATCGCAGTCGCCGCGTAACCGTATAGCAGTAGATCATTTGGAGGAGCAGTAGCATGAAGAAAATGAAACTCGTTGTCGTCGGCAACGGTATGGCAGGCATGAGAACAGTCGAAGAACTGCTCAAGATGGCGCCGGATTTCTACGAGATCACCGTGTTCGGTGATGAACCGCATCCCAATTACAACCGGATCCTGCTCTCGCCTGTGCTGGCCGGTGAGCAGACCATCAACGAGATCATCCTCAACAGCCGCGAATGGTATGAAGAGCACAACATCACGTTGCATGTCGGCAAATACATCAACAAGATCGACCGCGTGAAGCGTGTGGTCTATGCCGAGGACGGCACCAGCGCCGAGTATGACCGCCTGCTACTCGCCACCGGCTCCAAGCCGTTCATGCTGCCCATCCCGGGCAAGGACCTCGACGGCGTCATCGGCTTCCGCGACATCAAGGATGTCGACACCATGATAGATACCTCCAAGCGCTTCAAGAGCGCCGTGGTCATCGGCGGCGGCCTGCTGGGCCTGGAAGCGGCCAACGGCCTCAAGATCCAGGGCATGGAGGTCACCGTCGTGCACAAGAACGAATGGCTGCTGGAACGCCAGCTCGACAAGACCGCCGGCAAGATGCTGCAGAAATCCCTGGAAGCCAAAGGGCTCAAGTTCCTGTTGCAGAAGGACACCGAGCAGCTGATCGGCAAAGATGGACGGGTGGCTGCCGTGCGCTTCAAGGATGGCGAAGAGATCCCGGCCGACCTGGTGGTCATGGCCGTCGGCATCCGCCCCAATTACGCACTGGCGGAATCCGCCGGCATCCATTGCGACCGCGGCATCGTCGTCAACGATACGCTGCAAACCTACGACCCGCGTATCTACGCCGTGGGTGAATGCGTGGCCCACCGAGGCATCTCCTACGGTCTGGTCGCCCCCTTATTTGAAATGGCCAAGGTCTGCGCGACGCACCTGGCCAACTTCGGTATCGGCCGCTATGTCGGCTCCGTCACCTCGACCAAGCTCAAGGTCACCGGCATCGACCTGTTCTCCGCCGGCGACTTCCGTGGTGGCGAAGGAACCGAAGAGATCGTTTTGCACGATGCGGTGGGAGGTGTATACAAAAAGCTGATCATTAAAGATGACAAAATCATCGGCAGCGTGCTCTATGGTGATACGACGGATGGCTCCTGGTACTTCCAGATGCTGCGTGACAGCAAGCCCATCCATGAGATCCGCGACCATCTGATGTTCGGGCAGGACAGCCTGCTCGGCAACACCGGCCACCAGGGCCAGAACAAGGCCGCGGCGATGACCGACGAGATGGAGGTCTGCGGCTGTAACGGGGTGTGCAAGGGCACCATCGTCAAGTCGATCAAGGAAAAAGGCCTGTTCACCATCGACGACGTCAAGAAGCAGACCAAGGCCGGCTCCAGTTGCGGCTCCTGCGTCGGTCTGGTCGAGCAGATCCTGGCCTCGACACTGGGCGGTGGCTATGCGCCGCCTTCGACCTCGAAAGCCGTCTGTGGCTGCACGGACCTGAACCACGAGGAAGTGCGCGAGCAGATCCGTCAGCAGAAATTCCTCAATATCCCGGACGCGCTCAAGGGCATGGGCTGGCGCACACCGAATGGTTGTGCCACCTGCCGCCCGGCGCTCAATTACTACCTGATCTCCACCTGGCCGCATGAAGCCAAGGACGATCCGCAATCGCGTTTCATCAACGAGCGCGTGCACGCCAATATCCAGAAGGACGGCACCTATTCCGTCGTGCCACGGATGTACGGCGGGGTCACCACGCCAGACCAGCTGCGCAAGATCGCCGATGTCGCCGACAAGTATGCGGTGCCGATGGTGAAGGTGACCGGCGGCCAGCGTATCGACCTCCTCGGCATCACCAAGGAGAACCTGCCGAACGTCTGGGCGGATCTCGACATGCCGTCAGGCTACGCCTACGGCAAGAGCATCCGCACCGTGAAGACCTGCGTCGGTTCGGAGTTCTGCCGTTTCGGCACGCAGAATTCCACGCAGATGGGCATCGATATCGAAAAGGCTTTCGACCACATGTGGGCGCCACACAAGGTCAAGTTCGCCGTTTCCGGCTGCCCGCGTAATTGCGCCGAATCCGGCATCAAGGACGTCGGCATCATCGGCGTCGATTCCGGCTGGGAGATCTATGTCGGCGGCAACGGCGGCATCAAGACCGAAGTCGCGCAGTTCCTCTGCAAGGTGAAGACCAGCGAAGAAGTGCTGGAATACTCCGGTGCCTTCATCCAGATCTACCGCGAGGAAGCGCGCTACCTCGACCGCACCGTGCACTGGATCGAGCGCGTCGGCCTCGATTATGTGAAGAAACGCATCCTGGAAGACGCGGAAGGCCGCAAGGCCGCCTACGAACGCTTGCTGTTCGCCTTGCAAGGTTCCGTCGACCCCTGGGCAGAGCGCGCCAACAAGCGTGACGTGCACACGGAATTCGACACGATCACCGTATAAGCAGCCCTATATAACATCGAGCATCCTGAGGAGTATTTCATGCAAAAGAGTTTCTGGCAGGCTGGCCACAAGCCCACCCTGTTCTCCGCCTTCCTGTATTTCGACCTGAGCTTCATGGTGTGGGTGCTACTCGGCCCACTGGCGGTGCAGATCGCCACCGACCTGCAACTCAGCCCTGCCGAGAAGGGCCTGATGGTCGCCACCCCGGTACTGGCCGGCGCCCTGCTGCGCATCGTCATGGGCGTGCTGGTAGACCACATCCAGCCGAAGAAGGCCGGCCTGCTGGGCCAGGTCATCGTCATCGCGGCGCTCGCGACCGCCTGGCTGCACGGCATCCACACTTTCCAGCATGCCTTGCTGCTGGGTATCTTCCTCGGCTTCGCCGGCGCCTCTTTCGCGGTCGCCTTGCCACTGGCGTCCCGCTGGTATCCGCCTGAGCACCAGGGCACCGCCCTCGGCATCGCCGGTGCCGGCAATTCGGGGACCGTGCTGGCCGCGTTGTTCGCGCCCGGTCTGGCTGTCGCTTTCGGCTGGACCAACGTCTTCGGCCTGGCGCTGATCCCGTTGGTGATCGTGCTGATCGCCTATAGCGTGATGGCCAAGGACAGCCCCGATACCCCGCCAGCGAAGTCGCTGAGCCAGTATCTGGCGATCCTCAAGGACAAGGACGCCTGGTGGTTCATGTTCTTCTACAGCGTGACCTTCGGCGGCTTCGTCGGTCTGGCCTCCTCGCTCACCATCTATTTCAACGACATCTATAGCCTGGGCCCTGTCGTCGCCGGGTACTGCACCGCGGCCGCAGTGTTCGCAGGTTCGCTCGCGCGCCCCATCGGCGGCTACATCGCCGACCGTATCGGCGGCATCCGCACGCTGCTCATGATGTACGGCCTGGCAGGCTTGCTGCTGTTCGTGATGAGCTTCGGCCAGGCGACGCTGACGCTCTCCCTGCTGGTCGTGATCCCGGTCATGGCGGTACTCGGCATGGGCAACGGCGCGGTATTCCAGCTCGTCCCCCAACGCTTCCGCAAGGAGATCGGCGTCATGACCGGCCTGGTCGGCATGGCGGGCGGTATCGGCGGTTTCTACCTGGCAGCGAGTCTGGGCTGGTGCAAGCAACTGACCGGCAATTACCAGATCGGCCTGCTCATCTTCGCTGCACTGGCTGGTCTTGCCATCGTCGGTCTCAGCAGCGTCAAGACCCGCTGGCGCACCACCTGGGGTTCCGCCACCATGACCTCGGCAAAGGTTTAAACTGACACCCTTACGTGTTCAAGAGCCTTTGCCATGTCTTTGAAGATCGCCGTCGGGCAGAGCAGCCTGACGGGCCCGCGCGAACGCAATGAGGATTATTGCGGTGTCGTCACGCCCACCGACGAGCAGCTCAGCACCAAAGGTGCCTTGCTCGTGGTGGCCGATGGCGTCAGCGGCAATGCCGGCGGGCTGGAAGCGGCCGAGATGACCGTGCGCAGCGTGCTCTCCGATTACTACGCCACACCGGACACCTGGGAAGTGCATGCGTCACTGGACAAGGTGCTGAACGCCGCCAACCGCTGGTTGCTGGCGCAGGCCGCCGCGCACCGCGACCTGGCAGGCATGGCGACCACGCTGTCCATGATCATCCTGCGCGGTACGCGCTACTACCTCGCCCATGTCGGCGATACCCGCATCTATCGTTTGCGTCAGGGCCAGCTGCAGTTGCTGACCACCGACCATGTATGGGACAGGCCGGACATGCGTCACGTCCTGAAGCGTGCCGTCGGGCTGGATCAGCATCTGGCCGTGGATTATGCCGATGGCGACATCCGGGCAGGTGACGTGTTCGCCCTGATGTCGGATGGGGTATGGGAAGTGCTCGGCCAGAAAGCCATCCATGAGGCCATGGGGCTCTACGAGAACCCCCAGATGATCGCCGACCAGCTGACCAGGGACGCGATCGCCCAGGGCGGCAACGACAACGCCACGGTGATGGTGGTGCGCATCGAACAGCCCGGGCAGGAGACGCTGTCGGAACTGCTGGCGGACGGTCGGGATCTGGCACCGCCGCCGCGAATGAAAGTGGGCGAACAGCTCGATGGCTTCGAGGTCGTCGAATTGTTGCATGAGTCTCGCCATAGCTTGCTCTACAAGGTACGCAACCTCGTCAGCGGCCAGCACTTCGTGCTGAAGACCTTGCAACCCGGCCTGGCCGATGATGCCGAAAGTTGTCAGGCCCTGCTCAATGAGGAATGGCTGGCGAAACGTGTGGTGTCGCGTTATGTCGTGCAGGTCATGCCGCTCACGCTGGAGAAGCGCAGCCGGCTCTACTATGTGATGAGCTGGCACGATGGTGCGACCCTGCAGCAACGCCTGGATAGCGGCCATCACTTCAGCAACACGGAGGTATCGCGTATCGGCATGGAGATCATGCGCGGCCTTGGCGCCTTGCACCGGCTCAATATCGTGCATCGCGACATCAAGCCGGCCAACATCCATCTCGGTGACGACCAACGCCTACGTATCCTCGACCTTGGGGTGGCGCTCAGCGCGGGTCTGGGCAGTATCGCCGGCATGCAGAACCCGGGTACGCCCAGCTTCATGGCGCCGGAACTGTTCGAGGGCGAGCCGGCGAGTACCAGCAGCGATATCTATGCCGCAGGGGTCACGCTCTATCACCTGCTGACCCGCCGCTATCCCTACGGGGAGATCGAGCCCTTCCAGCATCCGCGGTTCGGCGATCCGCATGCGCCGACACGCTATCGCCCGGACATCCCGCGCTGGCTGGAGAATATCGTCCTCAAGGCGGTGGCACGCGATCCGGAGGCGCGTTTCGAGACGGCCGAAGAGATGCTGTTGGCGCTGGAACACGGGGAACTGAAACCCATCCTGGCGCCGCAACGTACGCCGCTGATCGCACGGGCGCGACTGATCAAGTGGCAATGGATCGCGATGTTCTCGCTGATCCTGAATTTTCTGTTGATTTATCTATTGGTTGTTTCATGAAAGTGATGAAGGTATGAGTAACTGGATCAAGATCGTTCCCCTCAATGACATCCCCAAGCTGGGTTCACGGGTCGTCCGCAGCGCCAAGGGCGAGATCGCGGTGTTTCGCACCGAGGATGACCGTGTGTTCGCACTACACAACAGCTGCCCCCACAAGGGCGGTCCGCTGTCCCAGGGCATCGTCTACGGCGACAAGGTGGCTTGCCCGCTGCACAGCTGGAAGATCAACCTGGCGGATGGCAATGCGGAAGAACCTGACGAAGGCCACACGGCCTGTTTTGCGGTCAAAGTTGAAGATGGTACGGTTTATCTGGAGCTGTAATTGAGCGTGACCGAGACCAAGAGCACCTGTTGTTATTGCGGCGTCGGCTGCGGCGTCATCATCCAGAGCGAAGGTGACAGGATCACCGGCGTGCGTGGCGACCCGGATCACCCGGCGAACTTCGGCCGCCTGTGCACCAAGGGTTCGACGTTGCACCTGACCGCACGGCACGATGCGCGGGCACTCTACCCGGAGTTGCGCAGATCGCGCAGCGCGCCGCGAGAACGCACCAGCTGGGACGAGAGCCTGGATTACGTGGCGGAGCGGTTCGCCGCCATCATCCATGCGCATGGTCCGGATGCGGTGGCGTTCTATATCTCCGGTCAGTTGCTGACCGAGGACTATTACGTCTTCAACAAACTGGCCAAGGGGCTGATCGGCACCAACAACGTCGACACCAACTCCCGTCTGTGCATGTCGTCGGCCGTGGCCGGCTACAAGGCCACGCTGGGGGCCGATGCCCCGCCGGCCTGCTATGAGGACATCGACCATACCGCCTGCCTGTTCATCGCCGGCTCCAACACCGCCTATGCGCACCCCATCATCTATCGCCGCATCGAGGATGCGCGCGCGAAGAATCCGGATCTCAAGATCATCGTCGTCGATCCGCGGCGCACCGATACCGCCCAGGCCGCGGACCTGCATCTGGCGATCCTGCCGGGGACCGACGTCGCGCTGTTCAACGGGCTGCTGCATGTGATGTTGTGGGAAGGCATGCTCGACATGGCGTACATCCGCGACCATACCGAGGGCTTCGAGGCACTGAAGAACACCGTGCGTGAATATACGCCGAAGATGGTGGCCGATATCTGCGGTATCGACGAAGCGGACATCCTTAAGGCGGCGCAATGGTTCGGCGCTGGCCCCACGCTGTCCATGTACTGCCAGGGCCTCAATCAATCCACCAGCGGCACGGACAAGAATGCCGCCCTGATCAACCTGCATCTGGCCACCGGCCAGATCGGCAAACCCGGTGCCGGCCCGCTCTCGCTCACCGGCCAGCCCAATGCCATGGGCGGTCGGGAAGTCGGCGGCATGGCCAATCTGTTGTCCGGCCACCGCGATCTCGCCAACCCGGAGCACCGGGCCGAAGTCGCCAGCTTGTGGGGCATCGATAACGTACCCGCAGAACCTGGCAAAACGGCGGTGGAGATGTTCGAGGCCATCCGCAACGGCACGATCAAGGCGGTGTGGATCGCCTGTACCAACCCTGCACAATCGATGCCCGACCTCAACAGTGTGCGCGACGCGCTGGATAAAGCCGAGCTGGTGGTGGTGCAAGAGGCCTATCACGATACGGATACGACGGAATTCGCCGATGTGCTCTTACCCGCCACCACCTGGGGCGAGAAGGAAGGCACCGTCACCAACTCCGAGCGTCGCATCACCCATGTGACTCCTGCGGTCGCCGCCCCCGGAGACAGCAAGGCGGATTGGCGCATCGTCACCGAGTTCGCGCACCGTCTCGGGCGTCTGCTGGAAGGTCGGCCCAACGCCGCCAAGCTGTTCCCCTACACCCAGCCGGAGCAGGTGTTCAACGAGCACCGCGAGACCACCCGCGGCCGCGATCTCGATATCACCGGCATGAGCTACCGCCTGCTCGATACGCAAGGCCCCCAACAATGGCCGTTGCGCGAGGGGGCGCAGCAAGGCGCCGCCCGACTCTATACCGACGGCCGCTTTGAGAAAGCTGGCGGCAAGGCGCATTTC
>CBFGLF010000046.1:0-12485 GCA_965649545.1 uncultured Methylotenera sp. | reverse complement strand
GGCAGATCGAACAGCAGGATCTCCGCCTCTTCCAGCGCTTCCACCTTGACGGCGTCCAATGCATCGACCTTGGCGGCATCGCCGGCTTCGAGCATGGTGTCGTTGAGGCGGATACGGCCACGAGCGACCTGGATGTAGAGGCGACGGTCCGCTTCGATCGCATAGTCCAGGGTCTTGCCCTCGCTGATGACGCTGGCATAGAGCGAGACATCCTGGTTGATATGCAGGGAGCCGCCGATGCCGCCACGCGAGGCGATCAGTTTCCAGCGATCCTGCTTCTCCGCCGCATCGAAGTGCTTTTCCTCGTAACCGGGCGTCAGGTTGTTGCGGTCCGGCAACAGCCAGATCTGCAGCAGGTGGGCGTCCTCGCGCTCCGAGGCGTTGAACTCGCTGTGCACGATGCCGGTACCGGCCGTCATGCGTTGTACGTCGCCGGCCTTGATCACCGAACCGTTACCCAGGCTGTCTCGGTGCTGGATGGCGCCTTTCAGCATATAGGTGACGATCTCCATGTCGCGATGCGGGTGCATGCCGAAGCCTTGTCCGCCGGCGACCACGTCTTCGTTGATCACGCGCAACACGGAGTAACCCATGTGCTCCGGGTCATAGTAACGGGCGAATGAGAAGGAATGGTAGCTGTCCAGCCAGCCGTGGTTGGCGTGACCGCGCTCTTCGGATCGTCTTAAAGTGATCATGGTGCTGCTCCTTTCAGGATTTGTATTCAATGTGTTTGAATGACATGAAGCATGTTAATCCTGTATAAAGCGTATAAATAGCGAATTATTCTGTATATCTCATTCAAAAAATATGAATATAAAACTATCGCTCGAAGCGCTGGAGGTGATCGATGCGATCGCACGCAAGGGCAGCTTCGCCGCCGCCGCGGATTCGCTGTATCGCGTGCCCTCTGCCGTCACCTACACCATCCGCAAGCTGGAGGAGGACCTCGGCATCCCCCTCTTCGACCGTAGCGGCCATCGCGCCATCCTCACCGAAGCCGGGGCGGAGCTGCTGCGTGAAGGTCGGCACCTGCTCCAGGCCGCCAGTGAACTCGAAGCTCGGGTCAAACGGGTCGCCACCGGCGTCGAGACCGAACTCGGCATTGCCATCAGTGACCTGTTCGACATCACCGCGATCTACCCCATTCTCGATGCATTCTACGCGCAGGGGTTCGGCACACGGCTGCGGTTGCACCGCGAGGTCTACGGTGGCGGCTGGGATGCCCTGATCGCGCGGCGTGCCGCCATCTCCATCGGCGCACCCGGCGAAGGGCCGCCAGGTGGGGGCTACTCCACCCGCGCCATGGGAGTCGTGCCTTTCCAGTTCGCCGTCGCCACGCACCACCCATTGGCCGCGTTGCCGGAACCACTGAAGAACCAGGACATCATGCAGTATCGCTCGATCTCGGCAGCGGACAGTTCCCGCAACCTGCCGCCGAGGACCTCCGGCATCCTCACGGGCCAGGATGTGCTCACAGTACCTGACATGCGCAGCAAGCTGGAGGCGCAGATCCAGGGACTGGGCGTCGGCTATCTGCCCCAGCCCCTGGCGGAACGCTATGTGACCCAGGGCAAACTGGTCATCAAGCGCGTCGCCGAACCGAAACCGGAAGTGATCAGCTACATCGCCTGGTGCAGCGAGGGCGGCAAAGCCCAGCAATGGCTGCTGCAGGCGCTGGAGCAACTAACACTGGAACAGTTGTTGATGTAATGCCAAAATCAGCGGGTCTGGATCAACCCTGCCATTAAAAGAACCTGTCACCACAAAAGGACCCGCCGCATGTTGAAACCCCACATCCCTCGCGAACTCCATGGCATCAACCGGTTTGCCGTCCGCGCCATGATCTGGCTCAACGGCTTCGCGCACATCATCATCGGCCTGGCGCTGGCGATCGCCGTGTTGATGTTCACCTGGCTGTTCTTCCAGGATGTCAGGCAGGCGGCCAATGCCCATAACCTGGTGCACGGGTTCCTGCATGCGCTCGGCACCTTGATGCTGCTGTGGTCGATCTCGGCGCTGATCACGGCGGAGATCCGCTACCTGCTGGGCAGCAAACTGGAAGTGGAGGCCTTCATCGAAGTCGCCATGATCGTCGTCCTGCGCAAGCTGATCGTCATGCCGGTGGAGGAAGCCACACCCTTGCCGACCGATATCGCGATGTGGGTCGCCGCCGCCTTGATGCTGGGCATCATGTATGTGCTGGTGCGCTGGTCAGATAAAAACGGCAATACCACGAACGCTTCCTCTTCCCGGTGATCCATCCCCCTATGCAAAACGTCACGCAATCCATCATTTCCGCCGCCAGCCAGATCATCCTCGGCAAGGAGGCCCAGATCCGCATGGCGCTCGCCTGCATCCTGGCACGCGGCCACCTGCTGATCGAAGACCTGCCGGGCATGGGCAAGACCACCCTCGCCCATACGCTGGCCCAGGTGCTGGGGCTGGACTTCCGGCGCGTGCAGTTCACCAGCGACCTGTTGCCGGCCGATATCCTCGGCGTGTCAGTCTACGACCGCAACAGCGCCTCGTTCAAGTTCCATCCGGGCCCGGTGTTCACCAACGTGTTGCTGGCCGATGAAGTCAATCGCGCCACCCCCAAGACGCAGAGCGCCCTGCTCGAAGTGATGGAAGAAGGCCAGGCGACGCTGGAGGGCGAGACCCGCAAGCTGCCGCAACCGTTCTTCGTTATCGCCACCCAGAACCCCACACACCACATCGGCACCTTCCCCTTGCCCGAGTCGCAACTGGACCGCTTCCTGATGCGTATCCATCTCGGGTATCCGGACATCCGTTCCGAGCGCGAACTGCTGAAGAACAACGGCGGCCGTTCCGCCATCGACAGCATCAAACCCTGCATCGACGGCGCCGGACTGATTGCCTTGCAGCAGGCGGTAGATGGCATCCACATCTCGGAGGCCCTGCTCGACTATATCCAGGCCCTGCTCGATTATTCCCGCAACGCATCGCGCTACACCGCCGGCCTCTCGCCACGGGCCGGCCTGGCATTGAAGCAATGCGCGCAAGCCTGGGCCATGATGCAAGGGCGCGACCACGCGCTCCCGGAAGACGTGCAAGCCGTGCTGCCGGGCATCGCCGGACACCGCTTGCAGGCTGCCAGCGGCATGGAACACGCCGGCGACGTATCGGCGCACCTGCTGAATGCGGTCGCCATTCCCTGATGGCTTGAGCGCTGCATGGCTGCACCCCTGAGATTGCCTGACTGGAAAACGTGGTTGCGCGTCGCTAGGGCGGATCACGCGCCGGCCATATTGACCCGTCGCCACATCTACATCCTGCCCACCCGCTACGGATTCCTCTATGCCGCCATTCTCATCGGCATGCTCATCGGCTCCATCAACTACACGCTGAGCCTGGGCTTCATCCTGACCTTCCTGCTGGCCGGCATGGGCAACGTGGCCATGCTGCATACCTGGCGCAACCTGGCCAATCTCCATATCCGTCCCCATCGTGCCGAACCGGTGTTCGCCGGTGAGGAGGCGGTGTTCGAGCTGATCGTCGCGGAACAGCAATTACGTGCGCGCTACGCCATCGCCGCCCATTTTGAAGGCATCCCGCCGGTTTATACCGACATCCCGGCGGGCGGCGAAAGCACCATCAAACTGTCAGTACCCACCAAGAAACGCGGCTGGCTGAAGGCGGGGCGTGTGACCTTCTTCACCGAGTTCCCGCTTGGGCTATTCCATGTCTGGTCGTATGTCACGATCGAGATGCGCTGCCTGGTCTACGCCCACCCCTTGATCCAGTCCAGCGCCGTGCCGAACACCGCGGACATGGGCGCGACCGGCTCGCTGGACCAATCCAGCGGGGATGACGATTTCGCCGGCCATCGCGACTACCAGCTAGGCGATTCGCCGCGCCGCGTTGACTGGAAGGCCTCTTCCCGCGAACAGGGCCTGCTGACCAAACTGTTCCAGGGCGAAGGCCAGAGCACGCTCTGGCTCGACTGGGATCAGACCCCGGGCGTGGACGGCGAGCAACGCATCCGGCAACTCACGCGCTGGGTGATGGATGCGCAAGCCACCCACAAGAGCTACGGCCTGCGATTGCCCGCCATGACGATCAATCCCGCCAACAGCGATGCACATTACCACCGCTGTCTCGAAGCCCTGGCCTTGATGGAGCTGCCGTGAGCCAGGTCGCATTGCCGCCTAGCGCCAGCGACCTACATTGGTTACTGGTCGCTATCGGCCTGGTGATGGCGCTGATCCTGCCTTACCTCTCGCCCTGGATCGCGGTGTTCATCGCCCTGTTCTTCGGTTGGCGCTACCTCATCGAACGCAATGCCTGGCATCTGCCCTCGCTGTGGATCCTGCTGCCGATCACGGTGCTGGGCGGCATCGGCGTCCTGATCACCTACCGCGGCTTCATCGGTCGCGACGCCAGCATCTCCCTGCTGGTGATCATGCTGGCGCTGAAGCTGATGGAGACCCGTAGCAAGCGCGACTTCACGCTGGTGGTCTACATCGGCTACTTCACCGCCATCACGGCTTTCCTGTTCGACCAGACCATGCTCATCGGCGCGTTCCTGCTGCTACCGCTGATCGCCCTCACCATCACCCTGATCGGCGTCAACCACCCGAATGGCGGCCTGGATTGGCGATTCAAGCTGAAACTGGCGCGTAACCTGCTCTTGCAGTCCATCCCCTTCATGCTGCTGCTGTTCCTGTTGTTCCCGCGTATCCCCGGACCGCTGTGGGGCATCCCCAAGGATGCTTACGAAGGCATGACCGGTCTCTCCGATTCCATGGAGCCGGGCAACATCAGCCAGCTCAGCCAGTCGCGCAAGACCGCCTTCCGGGTCGAATTCAAGGGCAAAGTCCCGCCGAACAACGCGCTCTACTGGCGAGGCCCGGTGCTCTGGCATTTCGACGGCCGCAAATGGAGCATGAGCAGCCCTGACCTGCCCATCGGCCAGGAGTCCCTGGAACTGCTGGGTGAACCTGTGCCCTATACCGTGACCCTGGAACCGCATAACCGAAACTGGCTATTGATGCTGGAGATGCCTGCGGCCATGCCGCCAGACGCGCTGCGGACACGTGACATGCAAGCCCTGTCCAAGCGGCCGGTACGCACGCGTATCCGCTATGACGGTGCCGCGCATTTCAATTACAAGCTTGGCGAAAGCCTGCCGGACCGGGCGCGGGAGCTCACGCTGCAGATCCATGACGGCGAGAACGCCCGCACCGTGGCACTGGCCCAGCGCTGGCTCGCGGAAGGCAAATCCCCGCAGGAGATCGTCGAAGCCGCCCTCGGCATGTTCCGCAACGAGCAGTTCTTCTACACACTGACGCCGCCGTTGTTAGGCGCGAATCCTATCGACGACTTCCTGTTCAATACCCGCCGCGGCTTCTGTGAGCATTACGCCAGCAGCTTCGCCTACCTGATGCGGGCCGCAGGCATCCCGGCACGGGTGGTGACAGGTTATCAGGGCGGCGAACTCAACCCGGTCGGCAACTACCTGATCGTCCGGCAATCCGATGCCCACGCCTGGGCCGAGGTCTGGCTGGAAGGAAAAGGCTGGCTCAGGGTCGACCCGACCGCCGCCGTCGCACCCCAGCGTGTCAATGCCGGCATCGAGGCCGCCCTGCCCAATGACAATCTGGGCCCGGTGTTCGCCCGCAGGGACTACCCCCTGCTGCGCAAGCTCTACCTCAACTGGGATGCGGTCAATAACGGCTGGAACCAATGGGTGCTGGGCTATAACCAGGAGAAGCAGATGGAGTTACTCAATCGCCTGACCGGCAGCGATCTCTCCTGGCAGGATCTGGTGCTGGGCATGGTCGTCAGCCTCGCGACCATCGGCCTCTTCATCAGTTACTTCCTGCTGCGCGGCAAAAAACGCCTGCTCGACCCGGTACAAAGACTCTACTTGCAGTTCCTGCGCAAACTCGAACGGGCTGGCCTCACGCGCTACGCGCACGAAGGTCCGCTGGATTTCAGCCTGCGTGCGACACGCAGGTTGCCGGCACGTGCCGCGGAGATCGAAGCGATCACGAAAGCCTATACCGGCATGCGCTATCGCAGTAACATCAGCGCCGAAGCGCTGGCGGCTTTCCGGCGCATGATCCAGGCGTTCAAATCGCCTTGATCGTCCAACTTGAGCTGATATTCGACACCCCATGACGATGACCGATACCGATTACATGCAAGCAGCACTGGAGCTCGCTACGCAGGCAGCAGCGGCTGGCGAGGTGCCGGTGGGCGCCGTGGTCGTGAAGGATGGCCAGATCATCGGCCGTGGCAGCAATGCCCCGATCGGCCGACACGACCCAACCGCGCATGCCGAGATCCAGGCCATGCGCGACGCGGCCCAGCATCTCGGCAACTATCGGCTGGTAGGCTGCAGCCTCTATGTCACGCTGGAGCCTTGTGCCATGTGCAGCGGCGCTATCCAGCATGCACGCATCGCACGGCTGATCTATGGTGCCAGCGACCCCAAGACCGGGGCCTGCGGCAGCGTCGTCGACCTGATGAACGAACCGCGGCTGAACCACCACACCGACGTCACGGGCGGGGTCATGGCCGAGCAATGCGGCGCCATCCTCTCCGCCTTCTTTGCCGGACGGCGCAAGAAGTCCACGCCGGACGCGTCTTAAGCACGCATCCCTTTACATGCTTTTCACCCATAAAAAAACCCGCCACAAGGGCGGGTTCGTTCGCTTGCCAGCGGAAACCTGATTACTCGCGCTCACCCAGAAGGGCCATGAGCAACTGCAACAGGTTAACGAAGAGGTTATAGATACTCATGTAGATGCCCAGCGTGGCCATCACGTAGTTGGTCTCGCCACCGTTCACGATACGGCTCACGTCATACAGGATGAAAGCCGAGAACAGCAGCACGGCTACACCGGACAATGCCAGCGATACGGCCGGGACCTGGAAGAACAGGTTCGCCAGGGACGCGATGATCAGCAGGATGATGCCGACCATCAGGAAATTGCCCATGAAGCTGAAATCCTTCTTGGTCGTGGTCGCGATACCGGCCAGCGTCAGGAAGATGATGCCTGTGCCGCCTGCAGCCAGTCCGACCAGCTGTGCGCCGTTACGCAGGCTCAGGGCGACTTGCAGGATCGGGCCGAGCATCATGCCCAGCAGGAAGGTCAGCCCCAGCAGCAGGACGACGCCCATGCTGTTGTTGCGGTTGGCGGAGATCGCGAAGAACAAACCGAAGATCACGGCCAGCGAGCCGAGCGCGAACAGGATCGGGCTTTGTGCGGCCCACGCGAAGTTCATGCTCATGCCGATGACCGCACCGATGACGGTAGGCACCATGGTCAGGCCCAGCATCATGTAGGTATTGCGCAATACCTTGTGCGTTTCGGCTGGAAGCGCATGGGTGGTATTGGCGGCTTGATAATTAGTTTGCATTGCGTGTGTTCCCTCGTGTGATTAAACCTGCTCGTAAGACTAGCTAAAGACGGCTAAAGTTTCAATGAAATTGATGTTACATAGTGTGACAGAACCCTTGATCCATCAGGCGATGAAGGGCAGGTTGGGCTCTGCCTTGCCCACCTCGCCGACCTGATGCACCGCCTGTACGAATTCCGCGTTCTCGCGAAGCGCGACCATGTCGGCCGGATGATGCCTGCCATGCATGCGCGCCAGCCGCGCGAGACTCTGGCCACTGATCTCCCACTGGAGGTTGGCCAGCAGTTCGTCGGCCATCTGCGGCTGGTTGCACAGCAGCACCATATCGCAGCCGGCGCGCAAGGCGGCCAGCGCCCGTTCGGTGACATCGCCGCCGACCGAAGCGGCCTCCATCGATAGATCGTCGCTGAAGATCACGCCATTGAACTCGAGGCGCTGGCGCAAGACCTTCTGCAGCCACTTTTCCGAGAATCCGGCGGGTTTGTCGTCGACCTTGGGATAGATCACATGTGCCGGCATGATGGCGGGCAAGCCATCGTCGATCAGTTGGCGGAACGGCTGCATATCGACCTGGGCGATCTCGTCGAAACTGCGCTCATCCACCGGGATCGCCACATGCGAATCGGCGCGCACATAGCCGTGGCCGGGGAAATGCTTGCCGACAGCGGGCATGCCGCCCTTCTTCAGGCCCTGCATGAGCGAGAACGCCAGTTCGTTGATGGCTTGCGCGTCGCGGTGGAAGGCACGGTCGCCGATCACCAGGCTTTCGCCGTAGTCCATATCCAGCACCGGCGTGAAACTGAAATCGACGCCATGCGCACGCAGTTCCGCCGCCAGGATCCAGCCGGCCTCTTCCGCCAGTTGGCGGGCGCGCTTGGGATGCTTGTCCCAGATCTTGCCGAACTCGCGCATCGGCGGGATGCGTGTGAAGCCCTCGCGAAAGCGTTGCACGCGGCCGCCCTCATGGTCGACGGCGATGAGCAGCGGCGGTTGCCGGATGGCATGGATGGCGGAAGTCAGCGCCTTCAGTTGGGTGCAGGAGACGAAATTCCGCGCGAAGAGGATGACGCCGCCGACCAGCGGATGCTGCAGGCGACGGATATCGTCATCGGTCAGTTCGGTGCCGACGACGTCGAGCATAACGGGACCCAAAGACATAATAAAAACTAGCCCTTCAAGGTAAACGGGTTGAAATCGGTGTTGCGGTCATAGAAGTCCTCGTTCTCGGCCTTCTTGAGCCAAGCCACGATTCTATAGGTGATCGGCGTGAATGCCACCTCTACCCCGACTTTCGCCACGAACTGGATCCAGACGACATACAGGATCTGGTCGTCCGGGATCACGCCGGTGCCGTAGAAGGCCAAGGGGAAGAACAGGATGGTATCCACCCCTTCGCCGAAGATGGTGGAACCGATGGTGCGGCCCCACAGGTGCCGACCCTGTGTCCAGATCTTCATCCTGGCCATGATGTAGGAGTTGACGAATTCGCCGGCGGCGAAAGCGACCAGACAGGCCAGCGAGACCCGCCAGGCTGACCCGAACGCCACTTCGTATTCATGCTGGTTGTTCCAGAACGGTGCCGGCGGCAGGGCGACGATGACCCAGGCCATGAATGACGCGAACGCCAGCCCCATGAACCCGGCCCAGATCACCCGTCGCGACCTGGCGTAGCCGTAGACCTCGGTCAGGATGTCGCCGAAGATGAAGGAGATCGGGAAGAACATGATGCCCGCGCCGAACGTCAAGGTATCGAACCAGGGGATCTCGATCTGCGCCACCTTGGCCGGCCCGATGAGGTTGGAGCAGACCAGGATGGTGACGAAGGCCGCCATCATGAGGTCGTAATAGCGGTACTGGCGGGTATCTGTGGCTTGTGCAGCAGGGTTCATGATCGTTTCACGTCCCAGTGATCACGCAGTCGGTCGCCCAGCAGATTGATCGCCAGCACCAGCGACATCAGGCTGAGGCCCACCGCCAGCACATAATGCGGGGCGACCAGCAGGTAGCGCACGCCGTCGCGCAGCATCGAACCCCACGACGCTTCCGGCGCCTGGATGCCCAGCCCGAGAAAGGACAGGCTGGCCTCGGCGATCACCAGCCCGGCGATGCTGTAGGTCGCTTCTACCACCAGAGGCGCCGCCAGCAACGGCAGCATGTGCCGGAACATCATGCGGGGCACGCTCGCACCCAGGGATTCCGCCGCCTGCACATGCTGGCTGTTGCGTAGCGACAAGGCCTGGGCGCGGGTCAAGCGGGCATACCCCACCCAGGAGGTCAGGCACAGGGCAAGGATCAGGTTGTTGAGTCCCGGACCCAGCACTGCGGCGAACGCGATCGCCAGCAGGATGCCCGGGAACGCCAGGAACACGTCGGTGATCTGCATCAGGAGCCGATCGATCCAGCCGCCGTAGAACCCGGAGATGAGGCCCAGCGTGACGCCGATCGTGAGCGTGATGCCGGTGACGAGGATGGCGACCATGAACGACACTTCCGCCCCGCTCAGCAAGCGCGCGAAGATATCGCGGCCCAAGTCGTCGTTACCCAGCCAGGACCGGCTATCCGGGGCTGCCAGGATGCGGTCCAGGCTAATGAGGTTGGGTTGCAGGTCCAGCACCCAGGCGAGACCTACGGCCAGGCACCAGAGGCAGAGAAGGACGAAAGCGCCGCTACGCATCAAGCCAGCCTCACGCGGGGGTCGAGGCGTGCGTAAAGCAGATCCGTGCACAGGTTGACCAAGACGTAGCTCAGGGCGATGACCAGCACGCAGGCCTGGGTCACCGGATAGTCGCGCTTCTCGATGGATTCGACTAGCAGGCGGCCGATCCCGTCCCAGGCGAACACGGTCTCGGTGATGACGGTCCCCGCGAGCAGGCTACCCATCTGCAGGCCGAGCACCGTCACCACAGGCAGCAAGGCAGCGCGCAAGGCATGGCCGAGGATCACGGTCGACTCATCCAGTCCCTTGGCGCGTGCCGTGCGCACGAAATCCTCATTGAGCACCTCGAGCAGGCTGGCGCGGGTCATGCGGGTGAGGATCGCCGCCAGGCCGAAGCCCAAGGTGAGTGCAGGCAGGAAGATGGAAGCCGCACTGTCCATGCCGCTCACCGGCAACCAGCCCAGCCACAGGGCGAACACCAGCATGAGCAGCGGACCCAGCCAGAAATGCGGCATCGCCGACAAGGTGAGGCTGACGGTGGTCGCGACACGATCGGGCCAGCGATTCGCCTTCAGTGCCGCGAGGATGCCCAGCGGTAGCCCGATACTGACCGCGATCAACAATGCCAGCAGGGCTAGTTTGACGGTGGCCGGGAAACGCTGGGCGAGCAGTCCGGCGATGGGTTCGCCGCTATGGATGGAGGTGCCGAAATCCCCCTGCACCAGCTTGCCCAGGTACTGGCCGAACTGCACGATGACCGGCTGGTCCAGTCCCAGCTCGGCTCGCAACTGCGCACGGTCGGCACCACTGGCGGATTCCCCTAGCATCACCTCGACCGGATCGCCCGGCACCAGATGCACCAGCATGAACGTCAGCAGCAACACGCCGAAGACCACCGGCAGGATTCCGAGCAGCCGTTTAATCATGGATGGAGACTTCGGTACCGACCGGCACCAGGTCGAACAGGGCGATGACGTCCTCGTTGCGCATACGCACGCAACCGTGAGAGTGCGGCTCGCCCATGGTCTGGTCGTCGGGGGTGCCGTGGATATAGATATAACGCTGCATGCTGTCGACATTGCCCAGGCGGTTGCGGCCGGGCTCGCATCCGGAGAGCCAGAGGATGCGGCTCAGGATCCAGTCCCGGTCCGGATGCTGCTCGCCAAGGATAGTGGTCCAGATCTCGCCGGTCGGACGGCGCCCGACGAAGACGCTATTGATCGGCGCATCCGCGCCGATCTTGGCGCGCACGATATGTCGCCCGCGCGGCGTCTGATAACTCCCCTTCTCCTCGCCAGCGCCTTTCAGCGCAGTGGAGACCGGGTATTGCGCCAGCAGTTCGCCGTCGTCGTCGAGGACAGTCAATAGTTGATGCGGTATGGAGATCTCAATCTGCATGGTTGCTCACGGTGGCCAGGCCATCCCAGTTGCCGTCCGGCCTTACCGGGTAATGTATCAAGCCTTTGCGCATGGCGGCAAACTGGCCTTCGTACCACAAGGGGATGTAAGGCAGTTGCTCGTGGATGCGGGCGGTCACGGCGTCCCAGTCCTGCTTATCGATCAGCGCATCCAGTGCAGGATCGCGATAACGCCCCCGGTTCGCGCCCTTGGGCGGGATGGCATCGGAGTGGAAGGCCAGGCGATAGATCTCCGGGGTCTTGATGCCGACCCAGGTGAGGCCGTAGAGCTCGAATTTACCTTGCTTGATGTCATCGAAGAAGGTGCCCCAGTCCAGGCTGCGGATCTCCAGCTCGATGCCGGCCGGGCGCATCTGCGCCTGCAGGATGGTCGCCAGCCGCACGCGCTGGGCATCGGTCGAGGTCTTGTAGACCAGCTTGAGCGGCGGCTGGATACCGGCACGCTTCAGCAACGACCGCGCTTCCTCGGGGTCGTAGCCGTAATCAACCAGGCCGGGGTTGCCGGCCCAGTGCTCAGGCGGCAGGATCGCGCCGGCGACGCGCGTACCCTCCACCATCGCCGTATCGATGATGGCCTGGCGGTCGATGGCATGGGCGACCGCACGACGCACGAGCGGATTCTGCAGCGCGAAATCCTCCGTGTTGAAACCCAGGTATGAGAAATTCGCGCCCGGGCTGATCTTCACCTCGATCTGCGGTTGTCGCTTCAGGTATTTCACCAGCTCGGGCGGCAGGTCGCCCTGCAACAGATCGATCTCGCCACGCAGGAGTTTGAGGATGCGCACGGTCGGATCCTTCACCTCGGTGAGCAGGATGCGTTGCCTGTCGGCGATGCGCTCCAGCGTCAGCACGCCCTCCCACTGCACGAACTTCAATGGCCCGCTACCGACCGGGTGGCGCGAGAAATCATGCCGGGATGCGATCAGCGCAGCAGGCAGGATGCCGATGATGAGGCGTGCGGGGAACCCCTCATCCGGCTTGCTCAGCAGGAAATCGACGGTGTCGGCGTCCACAGCCTTCAC
>CBFGLF010000045.1:0-12554 GCA_965649545.1 uncultured Methylotenera sp. | reverse complement strand
ACGCGCTGGATTATGCCGGCGCGTTCCAGTTCGGCGCGTTGCGGACCTTTCTGGGGGCGTTGTGCCTGATGGCGTTGTTGCTGGTGCTACGTCGCCCGATGACCCCGTCGGAGGTGCCCACACTGATCGTGCTCGGTATCCTGCAGACCTGCGGCTTCACCGGACTCATCATCTGGGCGCTGGTAGAAGGTGGCGCCGGCAAGACGGCAGTGCTGTGCTACACGATGCCTTTCTGGACCATGCTCATGGCCTGGCCGTTATTGGGTGAAAAGATCCAGGGCATGCAATGGCTGGCGGTGCTGTTATCCGTCATGGGGTTGGTGTTCATCTTCGATCCCCTGCATCTGGGCACCGATCTCTTCAGCATGATGCTGGCCATCCTGGCAGGCGTGTTCTGGGCCCTCGCGGTCATCGTCGCCAAGAAACTGCACCATCGCAAACCGGATCTCGATCTGCTCTCACTGACGGCCTGGCAGATGCTGTTCGGCTCGCTGCCTCTGGTCGCAGTCGCCTTGATCGTGCCGGCGGAACCGATCCAGTGGACCGCGAATTTCATCGGCGCGGTGATCTTCAACGCCGTGTTTTGCAATGCACTGGCGTGGCTACTGTGGCTGTATGCCTTGCAAAGGCTGGCGGCTGGCGTCGCCAGCATGACCTCCATGCTGGCCCCCGTGATCGGCGTATTGGCGGCCTGGTGGCAACTCAATGAGGTGCCCAATACCTACGAAGGGATCGGCATGGCACTGATCGGGCTGGCGCTGGTGGTGATCTCGGCCATTAGCATCAGAAAGCGAACGGAAGTCGAACCCGCCATGGGCCAGGACTGAGTCCGCCTCTGATCAGGTGAACATGGCGGCGCCGGCTTGCTGTACGCAAGGCTCGTCTCGGAGTCGGCGCGCCGCGCTCACCTCTCTCCTCCTGCGGTATCACGCATAGAGGCCTGTTGCGCCCTATGCTAAAATCCTTGAAGTTTTCAGACATCAAGGGTTAGACACATGGCAGGGCATTCCAAATGGGCCAATATCCAGCATCGCAAAGGCCGTCAAGACGCTAAACGCGGCAAGATATTCACTAAACTCATCAAGGAAATCACGGTGGCGGCCCGCATGGGCGGCGGCGACATCAATTTCAATCCTCGCTTGCGCGCAGCGGTCGCGGAAGCCAAGGAAGAGAACATGCCTGCCGACAACATCACTCGCGCCATCAAGCGCGGTACGGGCGAACTGGAAGGGGTCAGCTACGAAGAGATCCGTTATGAAGGCTACGGCATCAACGGCGCGGCCATCATCATCGACTGCCTGACCGACAACAAGCAGCGTGCGGTAGCCGATGTGCGCCATGCCTTATCCAAGAATGGCGGCAACCTGGGTACCGACGGTTCCGTGGCCTTCCTGTTCAAGCATTGCGGTAGCCTCATCTTCCCACCGGGCACCAGTGAAGACCAGGTGATGGAAGCTGCACTGGAAGCCGGCGCAGAGGACATCATCACCGACGAGGATGGCAGTATCGAAGTCATCACCGCACCGTCGGATTTCACCGCGGTGAAAGAGGCGCTGGAGAGCGCAGGGCTCAAGCCGGTACTGGCAGAGGTGACGATGAAGCCTGGTAACGAGACCGTGTTCACCGGTGACGATGCAGTGAAGATGCAAAAACTGCTCGATGCGCTGGAAGATCTCGACGATGTGCAGGATGTTTACACAACCGCCGTCATCGAGGAGTGAGCATCACCCGTATCCTAGGTATTGACCCGGGCCTGCGGCTGACAGGCTTCGGCGTCATCGAAAAGCACGGTGAGAAGCTGGTGTATGTGGCCAGCGGCACCATCAAGACCACCACCGGCAAGGGTGCAGAGATCGAAGACCTGCCCTCGCGTTTGAAGATCATCCTGGAAAGCCTCAGTGAGGTGATCCTGACCTACCAGCCTGAGCAGGTCGCAGTGGAAAAAGTCTTCGTCAACGTCAATCCACAATCCACCCTGCTGCTGGGGCAGGCCCGCGGCGCCGCGATCAGTGCGGCCGTCATCAAGCATCTACCTGTGGCAGAATACACGGCATTACAAGTGAAACAATCCGTGGTCGGTAACGGCCACGCCGCCAAGGAGCAAGTCCAGGAAATGGTCAAACGTCTGCTCAACCTGCCTGCCGTACCCAAACCCGATTCCGCCGACGCACTGGCGTGCGCCATCTGCCATGCCCACGGCGGACAAGGCCTGGGCAAGCTGGCCACGGCGGGCTTCCGTGTCAAAGGGGGGCGCCTCATATGATCGGTCGCCTGAGCGGCATCCTGCTGGAGAAGACGCCGCCGCAAGTGTTGATCGACGTCAACGGCGTCGGCTACGAGTGCGAAGTGCCGATGAGCACCTTCTACAACCTGCCGGCCATCGGCGAGCGGGTGGTCCTGCTGACGCAGTTCATCGTGCGCGAGGATGCCCAGTTGCTGTATGGGTTCGGCAGCGATCAGGAGCGCATCACCTTCCGTCAGTTGCTGAAGGTCAACGGCATCGGCGCCAAGTCCGCGCTATCCATCCTCAGCGGTTTGTCGGTCGATGACCTGGTGCAGGCGGTGGCCCTCCAGGAAGTCGCATTGTTGACGCGCGTACCTGGCATCGGCAAGAAGACCGCCGAACGGCTGCTGCTCGAACTCAAAGACAAGTTCTCCATCGATGGGATCGCGCTGGGTGCCAGCAGCCAGGGTAAGTCGGCTTCCGGGGATGTGTTGAACGCATTGATCGCCCTTGGCTACAATGAGCGTGAAGCCTTGGCAGCTGTCAAGCAACTGCCTGCCGATGTCGTGGTGGCTGATGGCATCAAACTCGCGTTGAAATCCTTGTCCAAATCCTAAGTCATGATCGAAACCGACCGCCTGATCGCAGCAGACCCGGCAAGCCCGCAAGAAGAGGCGCTGGAGCGTGCGCTTCGCCCCAAGGTGCTGGACGAGTACATCGGCCAGGAGAAGGCGCGCAGTCAGCTGGAGATCTTCATCAATGCCGCGCGCGGTCGCAGCGAAGCGCTGGACCATGTGCTGCTGTTCGGCCCGCCGGGTCTGGGCAAGACCACGCTGGCGCACATCATCGCCAAGGAGATGGGCGTCAACATGCGCCAGACTTCGGGTCCGGTGCTGGAGCGCGCAGGCGACCTGGCAGCCCTGCTGACCAATCTGGAGCCGAACGATGTGCTGTTCATCGACGAGATCCATCGACTGAGCCCGGTGGTGGAAGAGATCCTCTATCCGGCCATGGAGGACTACCGTCTCGATATCATGATCGGTGAGGGTCCAGCGGCCCGTTCCGTCAGGCTCGACCTGCCGCCGTTCACGCTGGTGGGTGCGACGACGCGTGCCGGGATGCTGACCAACCCCTTGCGCGACCGTTTCGGTATCGTCTCGCGGCTGGAGTTCTACACCTCGGAGGAATTGGCGCGCATCGTCCACCGTTCGGCAGGTCTGCTCGAAGTCGAGATGCAGCAAGCCGGCGCGCTGGAGATCGCGAAACGCTCACGCGGTACGCCGCGTATCGCCAACCGCCTGCTGCGTCGCGTGCGGGATTATGCGCAGGTGAAATCGGACGGTATCGTCACCTCCGAGATCGCGGACGCCGCCTTGAAGATGCTCGATGTCGACAAGCTCGGGTTCGACGTCATGGACCGCAAACTATTGCAGGCGGTGCTAGAGAAGTTCGGTGGCGGGCCAGTGGGGCTGGACAACCTGGCGGCGGCCATCGGTGAGGAGCGCGACACCATCGAAGATGTGCTCGAACCCTACCTCATCCAGCAGGGATACCTGATGCGGACGCCGCGCGGACGTGTGGCGACGCAGCTGGCCTATCAGCATTTCGGGTTGCCCTTACCCAAGAGTCTCGCCACAGGAGAGCTATGGCAGGAGTAGAGGAATTCCTCTGGCCAGTGCGGGTCTATTACGAAGACACCGATGGTGGCGGTGTGGTCTATCACGCCAATTACTTGAAATTCATGGAGCGCGCCCGCACGGAATGGTTGCGGAGTCTGGGCTTCGAGCAAACCGAGTTGCGCACCCGCGACGGTATCCTGTTCGTGGTGCACGACATGCAGATCCAGTTCAGAAAGCCCGCCCGTTTCAACGATGAACTTGTGGTGAAGAGCCGATTGCTCAAGGTCGGCCGCAGTCTGCTGCAGTTCGAGCAGGTGATCCTTCATGGGGATGTCTGCATGACGGAAGCCGTCGTCGATGTCGTTTGTATCGACGCCGAGCGTTTCAGGCCGGTCAGCATGCCGGCCGCGGTCAAGTCAGCGATCAGCGCGCCATGAACGAATATTCAATCAACACCTAATCTAGACAGATGGAGTCGCAATGAGTGTAACCAATGATATGTCGCTGTTCTCCCTGCTTTCTGGGGCCAGTGTGCCCGTACAGCTGGTGATGGCCTTGCTGGTCATCACGTCGTTGGTGTCGTGGTGGTACATCTTCATCAAGGCCTTCACGATCAAGCGCGCAGAAAAAGAAGCGATCGATTTCGAGGAGGACTTCTGGCGCGGCGGCGACCTCAACAAGTTATATGAAGGGGTCACGGGCGGCCGTCGCAAGGTGCAGGGCATGGCCAGTATCTTCGAAGCGGGCTTCAAGGAGTATGCCCGATTGAAACGCCACGGCATGGAGATCAGTGACGTGACCGAAGGCTCCCGTCGTGCCATGCGTGCCGCGTATAACCGGGAGATGGACGACCTGGACGCGCACTTGCCTTTCCTGGCGTCGGTCGGTTCCGTCAGTCCCTACATCGGCCTGTTCGGCACGGTGTGGGGCATCATGAACGCCTTCCGCGGCCTCGCCAACATGGCGCAGGCGACATTGGCCCATGTCGCTCCCGGGATCGCCGAGGCACTGATTGCGACCGCCATCGGCCTCTTTGCCGCCATCCCGGCGGTGATCGCCTACAACCGTTTCGCTTCCTCCGTGGATCGCCTGGCGGTCCGCTACGAGAGTTTCATGGAAGAGTTCTCGAACATCCTGCAACGCAACAAAAGCTAGAGTTGAAGGAGGCGCCTGATGGCACGCAATAATCGTAAACGCAGGATGATGAACCAGATCAACGTCGTTCCGTACATCGACGTGACCCTGGTGTTGCTCGTGATCTTCATGGTCACGGCCCCGCTTACCAACCCGGGGGTCGTCGAGCTGCCCAAAGTCGGCCAGGCATTGAAGCAGGCGAGCGCGCCGCTGGTGCTGACGGTCAAGGCGGACAACACCACGGAGATCGAAGGCAAGGCGTTGACGCGAGATCAACTATTGTTCGAAGTGCGTAGCCAGATGGAGAAGGACGCGACTCGCGCCATCGTCATCGCCGCCGACAAGAACGTCAAATATGACGACGTCATCGGTGTCATGGACCTGCTGAAACAGAACAAGGTCGAGAAGGTCGGGTTGCTGCTGCAGCCGCTGGCCAACTGAGGTCGATAGAACGCATCGATGATACGTCGTCACGAAAATCCGGTCGCCATCCGCGCAGGTGCGCTGTCGCTGCTGGTGCATGTCGTGCTGCTTTCCTTGTTGCTGGTGTCCTTCAACTGGAAATCGGTGAAGCCGATCAGCGTGGCCGAGGTCGAGCTGTGGGATACCTTGCCGGTCGCCAAGCCTGAGCCTTTGCCGCCGCCCCCCGCGCCGGAACCGGAACCCGAACCGCCGAAGCCCGAACCGGTGGTGGAAGAGCCTAAGCCGGAGCCTCCGCCTGAGCCCAAGGTGGATATCGAAGTGAAGAAGAAGGTGGAGCCGCCGAAGAAAGAGCAGCCCAAGAAGGTCGAGCCAAAAAAGGAAGAGAAACCCAAACCTGACCCCAAGGTCGAGTTGGAGAAGAAAAAGCGCTTGGAAGAGGAGAAGCTGAAGAAACTGCAGCAGGAACTCTTGGCGGAGGATAGCAAGGCGATGCAGCAGGAATCCAGGAAAGACGTGCCTGTAGGCCCTAAATCCGAGATGTCGGCCGCCAGCGCGGGTGAAGTGGAAAAATACATGGCGCAGATCAGCAGCAAGATCCGGCAGAACGTGAACAAGCAGCTCTGCGGCACCGGCAAGCCGGAACTCACGGTGGCGATCGCCCTGATGCCGACGGGTGAGGTCATCGGCAGTCCTAAGCTATTGAAAAGCAGTGGCATGCCCGCCTGCGACGAAGCGGTCGAACGGGCCATCCTGCAATCCCAGCCCCTGCCAGTCCCGCCACAACCGGAGTTGTTTTCGAGGTTTCGCGACCTCAACCTCAAATTCAGGCCTAACGGCGACAACTAGTCAGCCATATGTTTGGTAGAATAGGCCCTATCTTGCATAGGGAACTTTGCATCGCTTTTTTGCCCTAAACACACAGATGATAAAAATCCGTTCATTCCTCAGCGTTATCTTCATTCTGCTTTTGCCGGTCACTTCCCAGGCCGCTCTTGACATCGAGATCGTCGGTGGTGCTGCGCAACAGATCCCCATCGCCATCGTGCCGTTCTCGACCACGGCGAATGCGCCTGGCGCGGGGCAAGATAATATCTCTACCATCATCGGTGCCGATTTGCGTCGCAGCGGTCTGTTCCGGGTGCTGGAGACCCGAGGGGTCGCGAACCAGCCGCACGACCTGCCGGAGATCAAATATCCCGAATGGGTAGCGTTGCAAGCGCAGGCGTTGACCGTCGGAAAAGTCGAGACATTGCCGGGAAACCGCCTGAAAGTGTCCTTCCGTCTCGTGGATGTGTTGAAACAGAACCAGCTGGCCGGCCTCGAATACAACATCGCACCCAACCAGTTGCGTGCGACAGCGCACCGGATCGCCGACATCATCTATGAAAAGCTGACCGGCGAGCCGGGCGTGTTCGCGACACGTATCAGCTATGTCACGCGCATCGGCAAGCGTTATGCTTTGCAAGTGGCGGATGCGGATGGTTATGCCCCGCAGACCGTCGTTTCCTCTAACGAGCCGATCATCTCGCCTTCCTGGTCACCCGATGGCACAAAACTGGCTTATGTTTCCTTTGAAAAGAAGAAGCCGATCATTTTCGTGCAGTCGCTGGTGTCCGGACAACGTTATGCCCTTGCCAACTTCAAGGGGAACAACAGCGCGCCTTCCTGGTCTCCAGACGGTAAGCGGCTGGCGATCGTGTTGACCCATAGTGCGAATTCGCAGGTCTATACGATCAACGCTGACGGCACCGGTTTGCAGCAGGTGACGCGTAGTAGTGCGATCGACACCGAGCCGGTCTGGTCACCGGACGGCGGCAGTATCTACTTCACGTCGAATCGTGGCGGCGCGCCGCAGATCTATCGTATCCCAGCCACCGGGGGCGATGCCAAGCGTGTGACGTTCGAAGGCAGTTACAACGTCAGTCCGCGCATCTCGCCGGACGGCAAGGCATTGGCTTATATTCGTCAGGAGCAGGGACGTTTCCGCGTCACCATCCAGGACCTGGCGACCGGGCAAGTGCAGATATTGAGCGATACTGCTCAAGATGAATCTCCGAGTTTTGCGCCAAATGGACGCATGATTCTGTACGCCACAAACGCTGGCGGTAAAGGTGCTCTGGCGGCAGTCTCGTCGGATGGCCGCGTTAAGCAGCGATTGAGCGAAACGGGGGGGGACGTGCGGGAGCCAGCCTGGGGACCGGCGGCAAATTGATTGTTTGAGTTTTTTTATTGTTTAGATCACCACAAGGAGAGGGAAAAATGAATAAGAGTTTAATCATGAGTCTGGTTCTGGTTGCCACATTGGCTGCCTGTTCCAGCAAGGCACCAAAAGAAGCGCCTGCCAAGGTGGATGACAAGAGCATGAACCAATCCGGCGCAGTCGGTGCAGGTGACGGTTCTGCTGCAACGTCCGGTACCAGCACGTCGGGTATGGAAGTGAATCCGCTGAAGGATCCTAACAACATCCTGTCCAAGCGCAGCGTGTATTTCGACTACGACAAGGACGACGTCAAGGCTGAGTACCGCCCTCTGATCGAAGCCCATGCCAAGTATCTGCTGGCAAATCCAAGCGCCAAAGTCGTGCTGCAAGGTAACACCGATGAGCGTGGCTCCCGTGAGTACAACCTGTCTCTGGGTCAGCGCCGTGCCGTTGCCGTCAAGAACGTCATGAACCTCCTGGGCGTCCAAGATAAGCAGATCGAAACCGTGAGCTTCGGTGAAGAGAAGGCCAACACCAGCATGCAGGACGAATCTGCCTACAAGCAGGATCGTAGAACCGATATCGTCTACGAAGGCGAGTAAGCAATATGCGTAAACTGATTCTGGCAACGAGTCTACTGCTGAGTCTATCCCCGGCTGCACAAGCGGCCATCTTCGGGGATGACGAGGCCCGCAAGAAGATTGGGGAGATTCAGGTCCAGAATCAGGCGACGCAAGCCACGTTGAATGAGTTGAAGGCAAACCAGCAGGCCCTGGAGAAGAAGATCGCCGAGATCGAGGCGATCGTCAAAGGCCAGGGCATGCTGGATATGCTGAGCAAGATCGATAGCCTGACCCAGGAATTGAACCTGGTGAAAGGCCAGTTAGAAGTCGCGACCCATCAGATCGAGACGGCGCAACAACGCCAGAAAGACCTGTATGCGGATACCGACGGCCGTTTACGCAAGCTTGAAGGCGGCGGTGCCGTAGCACCGGGTGAAGGCCAGTCTGCCAATGGCGCGCCTGCTGCCGCAGAGCCCAGTCCGGACGCCAAGGATTTCGATGCGGCCCAGGCCTTGCTGAAATCCGGCAAATACAGGGAGTCGTTCGACGCCCATGAGAAATTCCTCCAGACCCATCCGACCAGTAGTTTCGCGCCAGAAGCGCAATACTCGCTCGGCTATACCCAGTTCTCCCTGAAGAACTACAAGGCGGCGATCGCCACCCAGCAAAAGATGGTCAAACAGTATCCTGACCACCCTAAGGCGCCGGATGCCTTGTTCAATGTCGCGAATAGCCAGATCCAGTTGGCTGACATCGAAGGTGCCAAGAAGACCCTGCGTGAGCTCGTGTCACGCTACCCTAATAGCGAAGTCACGCCTAACGCGAAAAAGCGTTTGGCTGTACTCGATTCCATTAAAAAATAAGTAGTTAGCTGACGTATCGCGGGCGCTGAGCGTATAATCGCGCTTTCGATTCGACACGTCCTGCCTTCGCGCTCCATGAAATTACGCGTATACGAGATCTTCCATTCCCTTCAGGGGGAGTCCTCCCGCATCGGCTTGCCCACGGTGTTCGTGCGCCTGACCGGCTGCCCCATGCGTTGCGTCTATTGCGACACCGAATACGCGTTCTCGGGCGGCGGCAATATGACCCTGGACGAGATCCTGACCAAGGTGGCGAGTTACGGTACCCGCTTCGTCACGGTCACCGGTGGCGAACCGCTGGCGCAAAAAGCCTGTTTCGACCTGTTGCGAATGCTATGCGACGCCGGTTATGAGGTCTCCCTAGAGACGGGTGGCGCTATCGATACGACCGATGTCGACCCGCGGGTCGCGGTGATCCTGGATGTGAAGACGCCCGGGTCCGGCGAGATGGCGAACAATGTCTGGACCAACCTGGAGCATCTCAAGCCACAAGACGAAGTGAAATTCGTCCTGTGCGACCGCCAGGATTATGAATGGGCCAAACAGGTACTCAGCGAGCGGGGCATCGCGGATAAATGCAGCGTGTTGTTCTCTCCCGTCTACAGTCAGGTGAATCCTACCGAGCTGGCTGACTGGATACTCCAGGATCGGTTGCCTGTGCGGATGCAGGTGCAACTGCACAAGATCCTCTGGGGGGAGACGCCAGGAAAATGAGGCTTGCTGACAATCAACACTACCTTCGCCAGCTGCGCATTCACAGCAGTATTCGGCAATCGATTGCCAATGCTATTGGGGTAGACCTCCACGGGTTTACTTTTTTGGCCGTTGGGATCGCATTGAAGGGCGCATCGTGAAAAAGGCCGTCGTGCTCTTATCGGGCGGGCTGGATTCCGCCACCGTGCTCGCAATCGCTCGTAGCCAGGGTTATGCGTGTTATTGCCTGAGTCTCGACTATCACCAGCGCCATGTGGCGGAGCTGCAGGCCGCAGCACGTGTAGCCGAGGCACTCGGCGCAACAGCGCACCGTACCGCTCAACTGGATCTATCGATGTTCGGTGGCTCCGCACTGACGGACAGCCACATCGATGTGCCTGAGGCGCCGACCCAAGGCATCCCGGTCACCTATGTGCCGGCGCGCAATACCATCATGCTGTCCCTCGCGCTGGCCTGGGCGGAGGTGCTGGAATCGCAGGACATCTTCATCGGGGTCAATGCGCTGGATTACTCGGGTTATCCGGATTGTCGCGGCGAATACGTGAAAGCGTTCCAGGCGATGGCCAACCTCGCCACCAAATCGGCGGTCGAAGGCAAGACCATCACCGTGCATGCGCCCTTGATCGATATGACCAAGGCCGAGATCATCCGGCAAGGCGTGAAGCTAGGTCTGGACTATGGGCTGACGGTCTCCTGCTACCAGGCCGACGAGCTGGGGCATGCCTGCGGGTTATGCGATTCCTGTCGCTTCCGTCGCGAAGGCTTCGCGAAAGCGGGCGTCGCTGATCCGACCATCTATCAAGCCAAGGATTGATCTGGCGAACTGCCAGATAAGGCTTGCCAAGCACATAAGAAATAACGTAAAATCCGCGCCTTTCTGTCAAGACTAAAGAGAATTCGACTATGGTGATCATTCGGCTCGCCCGCGGTGGCGCGAAGAAATCCCCCTTCTACAGCGTAGTGGTTGCTGATTCCCGCAATCGCCGCGATGGCCGCTTCATCGAGCGCGTTGGTTTCTACAACCCGCTTGCCAAGGAAGGCCAGGAAGGCCTGCGCCTCGACAGCGCACGCATTACCCATTGGCAAAGCAACGGCGCACAGCTGTCCGATTGTGTAGCGCGTCTGGTCAAGCTGCATGCCAAGGGCCCAGAAGCCCTGCAAGCGATCAAGGCCAAGGATGCTGCCAAGAAGGCTGCCGCTGAACAAGCTGCCAAGGATAAAGCGGCCGCAGAAGCCAAGGCTGCTGCCGACGCTAAGGCCGCGGAAGAAGCTGAAGCCAAGAAGGCTGCTGAAGCCGAAGCCAAGGCTGCCGCTGAAGCCGCTGCTGCAGAAGAAGCACCTGCAGAGCCAGAGGCTGCTGCTGAACCTGAAGCGCCAGCTGCTGACGCTTAATCGATTCCCGCTTGTCTGCATGGTCGGACAACGGGAGCAAGCAGGATCAAGGTGTGAATGAAATGGTCATCATGGGGCGCGTCGTCGCCCCTTATGGCATTTTTGGCTGGCTGAAAATACAGCCCGACACCGAGACCCTGGACAGCCTGTTCGATTATCCGGATTGGTGGTTGGGTCGAGGAAGCCAATGGCAACGGTACGAAGTGGAAACGGCCAAGATCCACGGCAATACCTTGTTGGTGAAATTGGTCGGCATCTCTGACCGTGACGCAGCTAATGCCTTCAAGGGCAAGCAAGTGTCGGTACCGCGTGAGCAATTGCCGGAACCGGATGAAGATGAATATTACTGGTCCGATCTGATCGGACTGAGTGTGACCAACCAGCAACAGGAAACGCTCGGCGTGGTCTCTGATGTCTTCGAGACTGGCGCCAACGATGTGCTGGTGGTTAAGCAAGAGATCGCAGGGCAGCGAAGCCGTGAACGGTTGATCCCGTTCATCTCGCAAGTAGTGCTGGAAGTCGACATCGCAGGCAAGACGATGCTGGTCGATTGGGACGCGGATTTTGAGTGACACCGTGAATCGCCCGCCGCTGCAGTTCGATGTGGTGACCTTGTTCCCGCAGATGTTCGATGCGGTGAGCCAGTCGGGTATCACGGCAAGGGCGCTGGAAAAACGGTTATATACCCTGGCATTCTGGAATCCACGCGATTTCACCACGGACAACTACAAGACCGTGGATGACAGGCCCTATGGCGGCGGCCCCGGCATGGTGATGCTGGCCGAGCCGCTGGAAAAAGCGATCCACGCCGCGAAAGCACGGCAAAAGCAGGCAGGTGTCGAGCGCCACAAGGTGATCCATCTGTCGCCGGCAGGTCAGCCGCTGACGCATGAGGCGGTAATGCGACTGAAAGCCGAGCCAGGATTGATCCTGCTGGCCAGTCGTTATGAAGGGGTCGATGAGCGCTTGCTCGCGAGTGTGGTCGATGAAGAATATTCGATCGGCGATTACGTACTGTCAGGCGGTGAGTTGCCCGCCATGGTGCTGATCGATGCGATCGTCAGGCAATTGCCGGGTGCCCTCGGCGATGCGGATTCGGCAGCGGAAGATTCGTTTGTCGATGGATTGCTGGATTGTCCGCATTACACGCGGCCTGAAGAATACAAGGGTGTGAAGGTGCCGGAAGTGTTGATGTCCGGTAACCATGCGAAGATCAAGCAGTGGCGTCTCAAGATGTCATTGCAAAGAACCCGGACCCGACGTCCGGATTTATTGGCCGTAAGGTCGTTGTCAAAAGAGGAGTCTCGGCTGCTTGCGGAACTGGAGCAGGAACAAGACTCACATAACTAGAAGGAGCAACAAAGTGGCAAATATCATCGAACAATTGGAAAAGGAAGAGATTGCCCGTCTAGGCAAGACCAT
>CBFGLF010000044.1:0-12911 GCA_965649545.1 uncultured Methylotenera sp. | reverse complement strand
GTGGCGCCGGGATTCAGTTCGGTCAGTCGGTCGGTCAGCGCCTCGATGGTGTCGCGGCTGGCGAGATCGACCTTGGTGATGAGCAGAACATCGGCGACCGCTGCCTGCTTGCGCGCTTCATCATGCTGCGCGATCTGTTGCAGGCCGTGCGTGGCGTCGACAGTGACGACCACCGCATCGAGCCGGTAGGTGGCATTGATGACGGGTTCGTTCAAGAGGCTGCCCATGATCGGGCCCGGATCTGCCATGCCGGTGGTCTCGATCACCAGCCGCTGGAATTCCGGGATGGCGCTCAGGGCGCGCTTGAAGAAGAGATCACGCAGGGTGTCGGCCATCTCGTTGGTCAGCGTGCAACACAGGCAGCCGGATTCGAGCAGGACCGTATTGTCGGCGATATGCTGGCTTTCCACCGTGCGGGCGAGGATATGGTCAAGGCCGGCCTCGCCAAGTTCGTTGATGACGACAGCGGTGTCTTTCATGTCCGGATGGTTTAACAACCGGCTCAGCAGGGTGGTCTTGCCGCTGCCCAGAAAGCCTGTGAGCAACGTGACGGGGATTCTTTTGTCCATGGGTGTGGCGATATCCAGCGAAAAAAATCCATCTTAACAAGGTCGTCAAGACCCTGCGCGACAGAAATCCATCCGAGCGGCCCGGCAAAGCAAGGTAAAATAGCGGTTAATCAGATTCTTAAGCATTACATGAACGTATTCTACGAAGAAGAGGGCAGCTTCAAGGTTGCCTCCATCATGACCGAGAACCCGGGCTCCTTGCAGGTGGAGTCCTTGAGCGGCAAACGGTCCAAGATCAAATCCGCCAATGTCCTGATGCAATTCGACGGCAGCCTTGCCGGGTTCATGGAATCCGCGCAGCAGGAGGCCGAGACCCTGGATACCGAATTCCTCTGGGAGTGCTGCGGTGAACCCGAGTTCGGTTTCGAGGAACTCGCCAAGGAATATTACGGCCATGTGCCTAGCCCCAGGGAATCGGCGGCTGTCGCTATCCGCCTGCATGGCGCCCCGGTCTACTTCTATCGCAAGGGCAAAGGCCGCTACAAGGCGGCGCCGCCGGATACGCTGAAAGCGGCGCTGGCAGCGGTCGAGAAGAAACGCCTGCAGGCCGAGAAGGTCGCGGCGTATGTCGAGCAGCTGAAAGCCAACCAGCTGCCGGTCGAGTTCAAGGACAAGCTGGACATGCTGTTCTACGATCCCGACAAGAACACGCTGGAATGGAAAGCGCTGGACCAGGCCTCGGCCGAGCTGCACCTTAACCCGATCAAGCTGCTCCATCTATGTGGTGCGATCCCGTCACCGCATGATTACCACCTCGGCGCCTTCCTGCGCGAGTATTTCCCCAAGGGGTCGGATTTCCCGGCGTACCCGCCAGTGAGCGCGCCGGATGACCTGCCGCGTGCGACCGTCAAGGCATTCAGCATCGACGACAGCACCACCACGGAGATCGACGATGCCTTCTCTTTGGAGACGCTGGATAACGGCCATACGCGGGTCGGTATCCACATTGCGGCACCGGCCCTCGGTATCGCGCCGGGCAGTGCGCTGGATGAGGTGGTGATGCGGCGTCTGTCGACCGTCTACATGCCGGGACACAAGATCACCATGTTGCCGGAGGCAGTCATCCGCCCATTCAGCCTGGACCAGGGGAAATGGTGCCCGGCGCTTTCCCTGTATCTCGAAGTAGCGCCTGACTTCAGCATCGTGCAGCGCGAGAGCCGCGTGGAGCTGGTCGAGATGGCCGATAACCTGCGTCACGACGACCTGGAACCGTATTTCAACGAAGACACACTGGAAACCGATAGCGGTCATGCCTACTGGGCGCGACTGCGCTTCCTGCACCAGTTGGCCGAAGCGCGTGAGAAAGCGCGCGGCAAATACGATCCCACACGGCCGCCGCAGGTCGACTACAACTTCTATGTCGAAGACGGCAAGGTGCGCATCGTCAACCGTCATCGTGGCTCGCCCATGGACAAGCTCGTTGCCGAGCTCATGATCGAGGCCAATAGCCATTGGGGTGGCCTGCTCGCAGAACATGACATCCCGGGCATCTACCGTGCGCAGAATGGCGGCAAGGTGTACATGACGGTGAAGGCTGAGCCGCATCAGGGCCTGGGTGTCGCTCAATATGCCTGGAGCACCTCGCCGCTGCGACGCGCCGTCGATCTCGTCAACCAGCGCCAGATCATCTCGGTGGTTCAGGGTGTTCCGCCAGCCTATGCCAAGGGCAGCGATACCCTGACCGATACCATGCGCAACTTCGATCTTACCTACAATGCGTACAACGAGTTCCAGACGCGCATGGAACGCTACTGGTGCCTGCAGTTCCTCATTCAGGAGTCCATCGAAGAGGTCGAAGGTACGGTCTGGCGCGAGAACCTCGTGCGCTTGGATACCATCCCCTACATGACCAAGGTACACAGCCTGCCTGAACTGCCGCCGGGCAGCCGCGTAAGCTTGCAGGTGAAGCGTATCGATACGGTGATGATGGAGCTGGATACCCGCTTCGTCGCGCAGCTGGAGAAAGCGGAACTGGCCACACCGGTCGAAGACGCAGGCGAAGCGGTGGAGGGCTAGTCATGTTCCGTGCGGGCAATAGATTGGCACGTAGTATCCATCGGCATTTCGGGGCGGAAGTCAGCGTCGATGTCAGCGAAGTGGATGGCGTACGCAACTTGCACCTGGGCAACGATACGGTGCAGAGTGCCATGCGCCTCAAAGCGCCGTATGCGCTTGAACTCGCCTATACACGGGGCATGATGGCTTACCTGCTGTTCAGCGACAAAGTGACCAACGTGCTGGCGGTCGGCTTGGGCGGAGGCTCGGTACCCAAATATATCCATCATCACCTGCCGCAGGTCACGACCCGCGTCATCGAGATCAATCCGCAGGTCATCCGCATCGCGCGCAGCCATTTCGCCTTGCCGGAAGACGACGAGCGGCTCACTGTGATCGAGGGGGATGGCGTCGACTACCTATTGGCCCACCCGAGCAGTGCGCAGGTGCTGATGATCGATGCCTTCGACAGCTTCGGTATTCCCGACGCGATGTGCACGCAGGCCTTCTTTGATAGCTGTGCGGAGGCCCTGACGCTGGATGGCATGTTCGCCATCAACCTCTGGGGCTCGGACAAGAACTTCGATATCTACCTGCAGCGCATCGAGCAGAGTTTCAACCAGCGGGTGCTGATCCTGCCTACCGGGCGTCCGGGCAACGTCGTCGTATTCGGCTTCAAGCGCACCCCGGTCGACCTCCGCATCACCAGCCTGCGGGAACGCGCCAAACGACTGGAGCAGGACCACAAGATCGAATTCCTCGAATTCGTCGAGAAGTTGCGCGATCACAACCAGAGCAGCGGTCATCGACTGCTGCTGGAGACCGAATAAATGGCCATACAACAATTCTTCGCTACCTGTCCCCGCGGACTGGAACCCCTTTTGCAGCAGGAGCTACAGGCCCTGGGCGCCAAGCAACTGGACCCGACCGATGGCGGCGTCGGCTTCAGTGGCGATTTCGCCATGTGCTACAAGGCCAACCTGGAGAGCCGCATGGCGACACGGATACTCTGGCGCGTGGATAAAGGCCAGTACAAGACCGAGGATGACATCTATAAGGCAGCTTATGCCCAGCCATGGCATACCTGGTTCGATGTCGGCCGTAATTTCATGGTGAAGGTGACGGCCACCAAGTCGCCCCTGAAAAGCCTGGAGTTCGTCACGTTGCGGATCAAGGACGCGGTCTGCGACCGTTTCCGTCAGGAAGTCGGCAGTCGCCCCTACATCGACACCAAGACGCCGGACGTGCGCGTCCACGCCTATCTCACCGACAGCCTGTACGAGCTGTTCCTCGATACCTCGGGTGCGGCCTTGTTCCAGCGCGGATTGCGACAATCCAGTATCGAAGCCCCGTTGCGCGAGAACCTCGCCGCGGGCATCCTCAAGCTCTCCGGTTGGCAGCCTGGTACCCCTTTGCTCGACCCGATGTGCGGCAGCGGCACCTTCTTGCTTGAGGCCGCCATGATGGCACTCGATATCGCGCCGGGCAGCCGACGCGGTTTCGCCTTCCAGAAGTTCAAGCATTTCGACGAAGCCGCCTGGAACAAGATCCAGCAGCAAGCCAAGGCCCGCGAGAAGAAAGCCGGCTTCCAGAAGCTCTACGGCAGCGATATGGACTTGCGTGCGGTCCGGGTGGCCAAGAAGAACCTTGAGCATGCCGGTCTGGCGGACGTGGTCCAGATCAGTCATGTCGATTTCACCGAGGTCAGTCCGCCCGCCGATCACGGGGTCCTGGTGGCCAATCCGCCTTATGGGGTCCGTATCGGCGAGGATGAGGAGCTGGCCGCGCTCTATCCAAAGATGGGCGAGGCCTTGAAGCGGAAGTTCGCGGGCTGGAACACCTATTTCCTGACGACCGATATGCGCCTGCCCAAGCTCATGCGGCTCTCGCCATCCAAACGTACGCCGCTGTTCAATGGTCCGCTGGAATGCCGGTTGTTCGAGATCAAGATGGTGGCCGGATCGAACCGAAAGGATAAGCCCAATGAGTGATTCGCTATCCGAGCTCAGAGCCCGTATCAACCAGTTCGTGCAGGAGCGGGATTGGGAGCAGTTCCATTCGCCCAAGAACCTGGCGATGGCGATGATCGTCGAAGCGGCGGAACTGGTAGAGCATTTTCAGTGGGATACCATCGAAGAGAGCCGCCAGCTGACGCCTGAGAAACGGGAGCAGGTGGGGCATGAACTGGCCGACACCTTCGTCTACCTGTTAAGGATCGCCGAGGTCACCGGTATCGACCTCATCGCCGCGGCGAACGCCAAGATCGAGCTCAACGCAAAGAAGTACCCCGTAGAAAAGGCCAAGGGCAGTAACGCCAAGTACACGAAGTACGAATGAGTGTTCACGTCGTCCCTGAAAATGAAAAAGGCCAGCATCTGCTGGCCTTTTTCATTGCCTGTGACGAACGTTACTTCAATACGGCAAGGGCAGCGTCGTAGTTGGGTTCGTTGGCGATCTCGCTGACGAGTTCGCTGTGGAGTACCTTGTTGTTCTCATCCAGCACGACCACGGCACGCGCTGTCAGACCGGCAAGGCTGCTGTCGACGATCTGTACGCCGTAATCCTTGGAGAATTTGGCGGTATCGCGGAAGGTGGATAACGTCACCACGTTCTCCAGGCCTTCGGCACCGCAGAAACGGCTTTGCGCGAACGGCAGGTCGGCCGAGATGCAGAGCACCACGGTATTGTCGAGGGTGCTGGCCTGTTTGTTGAAGGTGCGGACGGACGTGGCGCAAGTCGGCGTATCGACACTTGGGAAGATATTCAGGACTTTGCGCTTACCGGCGAAATCGCCCAGCGACATCATGTTGCGCTTGGCATCAGCAAGGCTGAAATCCGGAGCGGTTTGGCCCGGGGATGGCAGGTTGCCGCCGATGCTGACAGGATTACCTTTAAGAGTTACGGAAGCCATATGTTCTCCTTTGGCGTGGGTTGAGAATAAAAGCAAAAGCGCCCTTGCGGGCGCTTTTGAGATTTTGCGATCGTTATACCGTCATGTTCTCGGTGAGATAGCCGATCGTCATCGTCTGGTTGTGGAACACCGTGTCCGTCGTGTTGGGACGGGGCGCGATCTCACCATAGGAATAGAAGCCGGTGAGGAAGGTCTGCGGGCCAAGGATCTGGCGTACTTCCTTGACTTCATCCACGGTCTGTTCGGACATCACGCCTTTGCGGCCGACACAGCTGACGCACAGCGCGAGGCCAGGCAGATTGGTATTGGTGTTCGTCAGGGAGCCTGTGATCAGGTGGGCGGCACCGCCGGCACCTTCTACCAGTCGATCATGGTTGGTTTGGCACATCCGGATGGTGGAGCCTTCCGGGACGTTGCCGAAGAAGCTCACGCTGTTGGCTTTGGCGTCGATGGCGCCCAAGGTACGGATCTTTTCGACATCGCGGCTACCAGGCTCCATTACAGCGAATGGGAACTTGAGGCCCGTGCCCGGCAAGCCCTTGGCGTACTGGTCGCCGATGTACATGCGATACAGCGGTAGCGCTGGTTTGCCGTCAAGCTCATAGACGACGTTCTTGTCGGACTTGGTCACGGTACGTGGTGGGCCATAAGGTTTCCAGCCGCCCAGTGCGCCGGTAGCGGTGACGAGATTGTTGCCGTAGAGGCCGATGGCGATCACCAGGTTGTCGCTGATGGTGTCGTTGAACATCTGCAGGGTCTTGGTGAAGGTGGCGCCGTCACCGGCCATGCCGCCCATCAGCGGGATGGATTCACCGAGGACGCTCTTGAAGCCGAGCACCAGCTCTTCGCCGTTCACGTTCAGGCCATCACCGAAGATCATGACCGTCTTCAGGCTGTCTGCCTTGAGTTGTTTGGCGAGGCCTGCACCGGTCTCGAACGAACTCTGCATGCTGGACATCTTGACCTGGGCCACGCGTTGCATGGTCTTTTCCCAGAGGATGGAGGTGATTTGCACGCTATCGTCGAACACACCGTCTGCATTGATCTCCCCGGAGGTCGTGCAGCCGATGATCTGTGCGGTGGGGTAACGGTCTTTCAGCATGCTCGTGAGCTTGCCGTCGTTGAATCGTTTCACCGAACCAAAGACGAGTACGAGGTTGGCATTCGGTAGAGGGGATGACCCTGGCAGGTCCTTCAGCGCCATTTTGGAGGTCAAGTATTCTTGTCTGATCAGCATAATCTCATTCCCATTGCATGCCACTTACGTTGAGTGGCTATGTTATTGATTGATTACAAGTTTTTTCTTTGCCAACAGTTATAATTCAGTCACTATGGCGTATTTCCATCGGCTATTTAACCTCTTTGCCCAAATATTTACAACTTAATCTTATTCACGCCCAAAAGTGTTGCGCCGGCGCGAATTCTCTGGATAGAATGGCATCACAAAGCTAGCAGTGTTAGGCTGTACGCATAATAAGCAACACACGCAAAGGGGACGCAGGGTGGGGGAAACCAATCTAGCCGGTGTGAAAGTGATGGTGATTGACGACAGTAATACCATCCGTCGCAGTGCGGAGATATTCCTCAAGCAATCGGGCTGCGAGGTCATCCTTGCCGAGGACGGCTTTGACGCCTTGTCCAAGATCGCCAGCGAACTCCCGAACGTCATCTTCGTCGACATCATGATGCCGCGTCTCGACGGCTATCAAACCTGTTCCCTCATCAAGAAGAACCCACGCTTCAAATCCATCCCGGTCATCATGCTGTCCAGCAAGGACGGCCTGTTCGATCGAGCGCGGGGACGCATGGTCGGCTCCGATCAGTACCTGACCAAACCATTCACCCAAGAATCATTGCTGGAGGCAGTCAACACTTACGCCTCCGCATCCAACACATCAGCGACGGAATAAATCTCATGGCTATCAAGAAAATTTTAGTAGTAGATGATTCAGCGACCGACCGTTTCTACCTGTCTGAGCTGCTTGAAAAAGCAGGCTTCGAGGTCAGCACCGCAGAGAGCGGCGAGGATTGTCTGGCGAAGGTCGAGACATCACCGCCCGACTTGGTGCTGATGGACATCATGATGCCGGGCCTGAACGGTTTCCAGACCACGCGCGCGCTGTCAAAGAATCCTGCGACTGCCCATATCCCGGTGATCGTCTGTACCGGCAAGGAACAGGCGACCGACAGAATGTGGGCGTTGCGCCAAGGTGCCAAGGATTCTGTGATGAAGCCGGTCTCGGCAGACGAGTTGCTGGGCAAGATCAACGCGCTGGCTGAAGAATAAGTACCCGCGACTGAATCATGGCAAAGAAGAAACTCGACCTACAGGCTTACCAGAAGGACATTCTGGCCCGGCTAAAGACCCAGGCGGAAAGTGGCCGGTCGGTATCTTCGTCGAAACTCGGTATCCGGGTCGGTGGGCATGATTGCCTGGTCACTTTGTCGGATGTCAGCGAGGTCTTGCCGTTACCGGACATCCTCAAAGTGCCCTTGACCCAGGCTTGGTTCCTGGGCATGGCGAACGTGCGGGGCAATCTTTACGGGGTCACCGATCTGGCCAGTTACCTTGGGTTTCCTCCAGCATCCGTGACGTCAGAGAGCCGGGTGTTGCTGGTGCACGGTAAGTTCGGGATCAATGCCGGCTTGCTGGTGGATCGCTTGATCGGTCTGCGGAATCTGGAAGAGATGAAGGCCGAGCCCGAAGTTTCGGACAAGGCGGATTGGCAGGTGGGACGGTACAAGGATAACGCTGGTCAAGGATGGGAAGAGCTCAGTCTCGACGTATTGCTTGGCCAGAACGAGTTTCTGCAGGTAGCAGCCTGACCAGCCGAGGCTGGCAGCATGATAACAAGAGGGGATAGTGATGGCATTCGATTTGGCTAGCATCAAAGGCCTACCAGCCAAGCTGGTGGAGAATATCAAGGGATTGTTCAACCGTGGCGGAGGGCAATCCGATGAGACAGGCGGCACATCGAGAGGCCTCGTAGGCCTGCTGATCATCGCGTTTGCCGTTTCCTTGCTGTCATTGCTGTTCTACCTGCTGCAAGTGAATCGAGACAACCGATTCTCGACTGCGGCCGGCGACATCCAGGTGTTCGTCCAGCAAGCATCACGTGACGCGGTGCTTGCCAATAACTCCGACGTCCGCCTGATGAACGTCATGGGTAGCGTGGATATCAACATCAAACAGATGCGCAAACTGGATGCAGAGACCCTGCTGGGCGGCAGCAAGGTGGTACCGAATATCGACAAGATCGACGGCTCGTGGAAATCCCTGCATACCAAACTGAAGGACATCAACAAATCCCAGGCGGCCGGCGAAGCTCAAACCCCGGAAAAACTCGCTGAAGTCGTCGCCTTGAGCGATCAGATCGTTGCGGATGCGCGTCAGTCGGTCGCCATCTATCAATCCCAGGGTAAAGCCGGTATCTGGCTCATCCTGGCAGCGGTCGGCGGTATCGTGGCCGTCGTGTTACTGGTGCTGATGGGTTATCGCCAGGTGACCAGCGCGCGTCAACGCTTTCTCGAGATCGAACAGACCAACCTCAGCAACCAGGAAGCGATTCTTCACTTGCTGGACGAAATGGGCGACCTGGCAGACGGTGACTTGACCGTAAAGGCGCAGGTGACGGAGAACATCACAGGCGCGATCGCCGACTCCATCAACTACACGATCGACAGTCTCCGAGACCTGGTTACCGAGATCAACCGCGCTACGGAGCAGGTGAACCAGGCGACCGCACAGGCGCAAGACACTTCTGCCAGCCTCCTGAACGCTGCGGAACAACAGTCCAAGCAGATTGAGGAAACCGGCGAGGCCGTCACCAACATGACGCGTTCGATCTTGCAGGTATCCAGCAACGCAGGTCAGGCAGCCCAGGTGGCGCAACGTTCGCTGCAGGCTGCAACGCAGGGCGCCCAGGCGGTGCAGAACACGATCTCAGGCATGAACGAAATCCGTACGCAGATCCAGGAGACCTCCAAGCGAATCAAACGTCTGGGCGAAAGCTCGCAGGAGATTTCGGAAATCGTGGAGCTGATTTCGGACATTACCGAACAGACCAACATTCTGGCGCTGAACGCTGCGATCCAGGCGGCATCGGCCGGTGAAGCGGGTCGAGGCTTTACGGTGGTTGCGGAAGAAGTTCAGCGGCTGGCAGAACGCTCCTCTGAAGCGACCAAACAGATTAGTGCGATTGTGAAGACCATTCAGACCGACACGAACAGTGCGGTGGCCGCTATGGAAAAGAGTACCGAGGGTGTGGTCGAAGGGGCCCGTCTGTCAGACGCTGCAGGTCAGGCGCTGAATGAGATCGAAACCGTTACCAATAACCTCGCTCGCCTGATCCAGGCGATCTCGTCCGCAACAGTCGCGCAAACTGAAGTGGCGGCAACGGTGAGCCGTAACATGCAACAGATTCAGAACATTACCTCGCAGACAACGGAAGGTACCAAGCAAACCGCGCAATCTGTCGGTCAGCTGACCACACTGGCTGAAGAATTGCGTGATTCCGTTGCCGGCTTCAAGCTCTCTTAATAAGAACACACGCGATACGCGGGGAAAAATTGGCAGAAGATTTTGATATTGGCCCACTGACTTGGGTGAAAGACGAGATCGATCAAGCACTGGCGAGTGTGCTTGAGAATCTCTCTGCCGTCGCCGCGAACCCAGACGAAACAGCCCCATTACGGTTCTCCCAGACGCACCTGTATCAAGTCAGCGGTGCGCTGGATATGGTCGGGCTCGAGGGCTGCAAACGTTTTTGTGCCGAGATCGAGAAGGTCGCCGGCGCCATCGAAAAGAAATCGGTCGCCGCAACCCCGGAAGTGATCGCAGCCATGACCCATGCGGTCGAGACGTTGCGCAAATACCTCGATGACCTGCTTGCCGGCGCTTCTGATCATCCGCTAAAACTCTTGCCAGTGTTGCAAACCTTGGGTGCGTTGCACGGCCAGAAGTACGAAGAGAGCGAGCTCTTTTTCGTCGATACCTCCATACGTGCTCCAAAAGACCTGCCAAGCGAGGAGCTGGACGCCACTGCGTTGCCCGCCTATATCGCTGAGCAACGTGCAGCCTTCCAGAAATCCCTGCTGGGTTGGTTGAAGAATGGCAGTCCAGAGGCGTTGTCCGAGATGTCGGCGGCCATGGAGAATGTGCGTCGTGTGCAAACCCAACCTGCACAAAAGACCTTGTGGTGGACCGCCACTGCTCTGATGGCGGCACTGACGCATGGAGACTTGGCGGCCAACCCTGGTGTGAAGCGGCTATTCCGTCAGATCGACCAGCAATTACGTAGCCTTTCGGAGAGTGCCTCGCGGGGGGTCGACAGCCTATTACGCAGCATCCTGTACTACGTCGCACTGAGTAAATCCGATGCGCCGCTGGTGCTCAAGGTCAAGGATCTCTTCGATCTTAAGCATTTCATGCCTGAGACTGGCGACGAAACAGCTGTGGTTGAGGTGACCGCTGAAGAGCTTGCCAACATCGAGCAGTTGAAAACCGTACTGGGTAATGTCAAAGACCTGTGGGCAGAAGTCTCGGAAGGGAAGGATGGCGCGCTCGATCAGGTCATGAACGGGCTGGGCGAGATCATCATGGCCAGTCAGGATCTCAGCAACCAGACGGTTGCCAACCTGTTCGGTGCGGTCCATGAGTTGGCGACGGCGATGGACCTCGATGCGACGCGCATCACTGAGTCCTTGCTGATCGAAGGCGCTACCGGTCTCAATCTGCTGGAAGACGCGTTGAATAGCTATGAACGGCATGACAAGGACCTTGTTCGCCGTATGGAGAACCAGATCCAAAGGCTGCAGGATGTCATGGGTGGTGGCCCGATGGCCGACTTCTCCGGCATGCCGATGTCCGATCACCTGGATAGCGAAGTGCTGCTCGCGGTCGCTCAGCAAGTGCTCGATGCCCTCAAAGTCGCGGAACAATCCCTGGATACCTATTTCCGTAACCCGGGCGAGACCCAGGTGCTGGATTCAGTCGATAAACCGTTGCATCAGGTGCTGGCCGCCTTCGATATGCTCGATATGCCTGTACCTACGGCCATCGTCAAGGCTAGCCTGGAGTTGATCAAGGAGTTCCAGAATCAGCCAGGCACCCCTGACACCAGCCTGTTCGAGTTGGTCGCAGAGAGCTTGAGTATGGTGGGCTTCTACGTGGAGGAGTTGCCACGTAGACGCATGGAATCCGAAGAGGCGCTGGATGCGGCGCTGGCAAGACTCGAAGCCAGACTGCAGCAGCCTGCCGAAGCCTCTGGCTCACCAGTGGAGACGCCAGTCGAGGAGAACGCCATCGGCGACCTCGAAGCGCCGGTCGAAGCAACCCCGGCAGTGGTCGAGCCTGCAGCCGCGCCCAAGAAGCCTGTTGCCGTGAAGGTCAGTGTCACGGTCGCCCCCGTCAAGCTCAACAGCAAAGCTGACCAGGATGCAGTAATCCCAGCAGAAGCCGCGGAAGTCGCGCCTGTCGCGGAAATCGCAGCCCCAGCTGCCCAAGTGGAAGAGGTCGTTGAATTGACGACGGATCGTGCGTTCGATCCTGAGTTATTGGATATCTACCTGACCGAGGCTGAAGAGGTGCTGGCGACTATCGCGCAGAACCTGCAAGCGCTGCGCGTCAATGCCACTGATCATGACGCGTTGGTCGAGGTTCGTCGTGGGTTCCATACCCTTAAGGGTAGTGGACGTACGGTAGGGCTGGTCGCCCTGGGTGAAGTGGCCTGGGCCGTCGAACGCCTGCTCAATCAAGTGATGGAGCGCAAGGTGGTGCCGAGCGGCGGTCAGATCTCGTTCATTGAAGAAGCGAGCGCTGCGTTCGCAGGATGGGCTGCCAAGCTGCGTGACAGCGCGGAAGTCGAGCTGGATCACCAGACATGGCAGGCAAGAGCGGCTGAGCTGGAAAACGAAAAGGAAACGCCGAAACCCGCAGCACAGGCTGAAGAAGTCATTATCGGCGGTACCCATAAGCTGAGCCGTACCTTGTTCAACATCTTCATGGCGGAAGCGAATCAGCACATGCAGACCTTGCGCCAAGGACTGGCCGTGCTATCCGCTGACAGTACATCCCGACCCACAGATGCCAGCCGTCGTGCTGCTCATACGTTGGCCAGCAACGCCGGTACGGCAGGATTCAAGGCCGTATGCGATCTGGCGAGAGCGCTGGAGCACTGGCTGGATGCGCATCAGGGGAATTGGACAGAACAAAGCCTGACCTTGATCGAGCGCGTGGTGGATGCACTTGAGGACATGATGCGCAAAGCGGCGCAACTGCGTCAACCCAAGCAGGTCTCGGGCCTCATGGCGGCACTGAAGGAAGCCACGATCGAAGCGTCGACCACGGCCGACGTGCCGATGGAAGACATGCCATCCGTGCTCGATGACCTCAACCTGGATCTGCCACCGAGCCTGGATATCACGGAAACGGATAT
>CBFGLF010000043.1:0-13304 GCA_965649545.1 uncultured Methylotenera sp. | reverse complement strand
ACCTGGATCAGTTCCGCCAGGATGGCGACCGCGATCTCGGCCGGGGTGCGGCTACCGATGGGCAACCCTACCGGACCACGCAGGCGGGCGATCTCGCCTTCATTGAGGTCGAACAGGCGCATGCGCTCGCGGCGCTTCTCCTGGTTCTTGCGCGAACCCAGCGCGCCGACGTAGAACGCATCGCATTTCAGGGCTTCCAGTAACGCCATGTCATCCAGCTTGGGGTCGTGCGTGACGGCGACGATCGCCGTATGGGCGTCGGGTTGCAGTTCCAGCACCACGTCGTCCGGCATGCCATCGACCCAGGTCACGCCTTCGACATGCCATTCGGCGCGCATATCCTCGCGTGGATCGCAGATCAGCACATCGAAATCCAGCACCTGCGCCATGCTGGCGAGGACTGCGCCGAGCTGGTTGGCGCCGATGATGAGCAGCCGCCACTTGGGCCCGAAATAACTGTGGAACCATTCGCCGTCGAGGCTGGGCGTGCTGCCGGGCAAGGCCTCTGCCAGCTTGCTCTCGCCCGTGCCTAACTTGACCGAGCGCTTGATCAGCTTGCGCTGTTGCATGCCCTCCATGATCCGGGCGATCTCGCTACCGTCTCGCAAGGGTTCGACGAAGATCAGCAGGCGTCCGCCGCAGGGGATACCGAAGCGCTGGGCTTCATCGCGACTGACACCGTACTCGATAAGCGACGCCGTCTTCGGCAAGTCGCCGTGACGTGCCTTGTCGGCGAGGTCATCCTCGATGCATCCGCCGGAAACGGAGCCGACCAGATGACCGTCATCGCGCATCGCGAGGATGGCGCCGGGCAAACGCGGGGCGGAGCCCCAGGTCTGCACCACGGTGAAGAGATGCACGCCACGGCCTTGCGCCAGCCATTCGCAAGCGCGCTGCAGGACCTCGTAATCAAGCGAGTTCATATCGAACTCAGGCCAGCTGGCTACCGATAGGCAGGCTGCGGATACGCTTGCCGGTGAGGGCGAAGATGGCATTGGTCACGGCCGGCGCGATCGGCGGCACGCCGGGTTCGCCGACGCCGCCCATCTTCTCGGTGCTTTGCACGATATGTACCTCGACCTTGGGCATCTGGTTCATGCGCAAGACCTGGTAATCGTGGAAATTGGATTGCTGTACCTGGCCGTCCTTGAACGTGATCTGGCTTTGCAGCGTGGCGCCTAAGCCGAACGCGATGGCGGATTCCAGCTGCGCCTTGAGCGAATCCGGGTTCACCGCCAGACCGCAGTCGATGGCGCATACCACACGGTGCACCTTCACCGCGCCGTCTTCCACCGATACCTCGGCGACTTGCGCGACATAACTGCCGAAGGATTCGTGCACGGCGATCCCGCGTCCGATGCCCTTGGCCGCAGGCTGCTCCCAGCCGGCCTTCTCCGCAGCCAGGTTGAGCGCGGCCAGATGCCTTGGATGGTTCTTCAGCAGTTCACGGCGATAGACCAGCGGATCCCGCTCCGCGGCATGGGCCGCTTCATCGACCAGGCTCTCCATGACGAAACCGGTGTGGCTATGACCGACCGAACGCCACCACAAGACCGGGATGCTGGCCTTGACCGTATGCAGCTCGACCGTGTGGTCGGCGACTCCCTTGAGGTAGGCAGAATCGGCGACGCCCTCGACCGAGGTCGCATCGACGCCGTTCTTGATCATGAACGCCTCGAACGGTGTGCCCAACATGATGGACTGACCGACGATGGTGTGCTCCCAGGCCATGGGTTGGCCATCCGCGGCAAGCCCGATACGGGCCTTGTGCAGATACATGGGGCGGTAGTAGCCGCCTTTGACGTCGTCCTCACGCGTCCAGACCGTCTTCACCGTGCCGCCTGCCGCCTTGGCGACATGGGTGGCTTCGGAGACGAAATCGGCAGCGGGATTGGCGCGACGGCCGAATCCGCCGCCGAGGAACACGGTGTGGATCTTGACCTGTTCGGGCTTGAGGCCGGTGATCTTGGCCACCGCCTGCTGGTCGGTGCCCTGCATCTGGGTGCCGGTCCAGACGTCACAGCTGTCCTCGCCGATGCGGACGGTACAGTTGAGCGGTTCCATCGGGGAGTGCGCGAGGTAAGGCGTGGTGTATTCGGCTTCGACGGTCTTGGCGGCCTTGCCGATGGCCGCGGCGCTGTCGCCGACCTTGGCGGCCGCGAGCCCTTTCTCGCCGGCGAGCTTGCGATAGTCTTCCAGCATCTGGGCGCTATCCAGCTTGGCGTTCTCGCCCAGGTCCCAGTCGATCTTGAGCGCGTCGCGGCCCTGCTTGGCCGCCCAGTAGTTGTCGGCGAGGACAGCGACACCGGTCGGTACCTGGACCACGTTCTTCACGCCCTTGACCTTGCGGGCGGCGCTGTCGTCATAGGATTTCACCTTGCCGCCGAACACCGGCGAACGGGCGACGACCGCGGTGAGCTGGCCGTCGATATGGATGTCCTGACCGAAGATGGCGCTGCCGTTGATCTTCTCCGGACCGTCGAGGCGCTTGGTGGCCTTGCCGATGATCTTCCAGTCCTTCGGGTCCTTGAGATTGACGGTGCTCGGCGTTTCCATCCCTGCCGCCGCTTCAGCGAGTTCGCCGTAGGTCAGCTGCTGGTCGCCGGAGATGACCTTGCCGTTCTCGGTGCGAAGGGTCGCGGCATCGACACCGAGCTTCTGTGCGGCCGCCTGCACCAGCAGAGCGCGTGTCAGCGCGCCAGCCTGGCGGTAGCGGTCGAATTCCGACCAGGTGGTGGACGAGCCGCCCGTGATCTGCAGGCCATAAGCCGTGTGCGCGTAGACGGGGGCTGCAGGCGCGTGCTCGACCTTGATCTTGCTCCAGTCGGCATCGAGTTCTTCGGCGATCAGCATCGGCAAGGTGGTCCAGATGCTTTGGCCCATCTCGCTATGCGCGAGCAATACGGTGATGGTGTCGTCCGTGCCGATGCGCAGGAATGCATTGGGTTCCGGCATCTTGGCATCAGCCGCGGCGTCTTCCTTGCCCGGGAGCAGGAAGCGCTTGGCATAAGGGATGGAGAAAGCGATCACCAGGCCGCCGGCGACAAAGGCTGCGGTCTTGAGGAAGGTACGTCGGGAGGTGTTCATCGGTTGATCGACAGGTGCGTTCATGGCGGTCTCCTTAGGCGAGTTTCTCGGCAGCGGCGTGGATCGCTGCGCGGATACGTGGATAGGTGCCGCAACGGCAGATGTTGCCGCTCATGGCCGCATCGATGTCGGCATCACTGGGCTTCTTGTTGTTGGCGAGCAAAGCCGTCGCCGCCATGATCTGGCCGGACTGGCAGTAGCCGCATTGCACCACGTCGATCTCGCTCCAGGCGGCCTGCACGACCTGGCCGATCTTGTCTTCGCTCATGTGTTCGATGGTGGTGAGTTTCTTGCCGACCGCGGCGGACACCGGCGTCACACAGGAACGGATGGCCTGGCCATCGAGATGGACGGTACAGGCGCCGCATTGCGCCATGCCGCAGCCGAATTTGGTGCCGCTGAGCTGGGCCAGGTCGCGCACCGCCCAGAGGATAGGCATGTCATCCGGGGCATCGAGTGCTTGGTCTTGACCATTGATGTTGAGAGTCACCATGGCGGGTCCTTTCTATGAGGAGGAGTTATGCGAACAATGGAGCAAAAAACGGTTTGCGCTCAAGTATGTAGAAATCATCAAACGCAATAAATGGAAATGATGTTATTTTTGAATTCCATAATCTGGAATAATCCCGTCATGGTCGTTGAGAAAGTCATCGTATGCTGAATCGCCTGGAAATGATGCGAATCTTTTGTGTCACCGCCGAATCGAACAGCTTCAAGGAAGCCGCCGTGCGCCTCGGTATCTCGCCTCAGGCGGTAACGCGGGCCATCAAGCAACTCGAGCAGACGGTGGGCGAGCCCCTGTTCTATCGCAACACCCGGCAGATGCGCATCACCGACTTCGGCGTACAGCTGGCGAGCCGTGCCAAAGACATGGTCAGCGGCATCGACGCACTGTTCACCACCGCCAGCGACCAGCAGGACAGCAGTCTGGCAGGCACGGTGCGTATCACGGCGCCGGTGGTCATCGGCCGTCGTTTCCTGTTGCCGGTATTGAGCGAGATCTCTGCCCGACACCCGGAGATCGTGATCGACCTGCGCCTGTCGGACGCCATCACCGATGCCATCGAGCAACAGATCGACATCGGCGTGCGCGTCGGCTTCCTGCGCGATAGCAGTTTCGTCGCGCGTTCCCCCGCCAAGGTGACCTTCTTTTCGGTCGGCGCGCCGGCACTCATCGCGCGTGTCGGTAAGCCCAAGAGTATCGACGACCTGTTGGACCTGCCGACCACCGGGCTGGTGGATAGCAGCACCGGTCGATGCTGGCCGTGGTATTTCTCCGACGGCCATCAGTTCACCCCGAAGGCGACGGCGTTCATCACCGATGACGCCGAGACGGAGCTCGATCTGGTACTGAACGGCATCGGCTTCGCCCAGGTGCCGGGTTGCCTGGCGATCCCGCTGATCCGTAGCGGGAAGCTGGTGACGGTACTGGACGACCATCTGGCGCCGCCCTGGGACCTCTATGTCTACCGCCCACAACGCGGGCCGGTACCGACCCGGACGCGCTTGGTCTATGACCAACTGCTGCAAACCCTGGGAGACCCTGCACGCTTCCCCGTCACACTTTGAGGCCACGCTGTGGCCGCTAATCCTGTGTAGCCCTGGCCTGAAGGAAGGCCTCGAGATCGGCGAGCACCATAGGTTTGCTGAAGTAATACCCCTGATAGGAAGTGCAGCCGTTGTCCTGCAGGAAATCCCGCTGGGCTTCGGTCTCCACGCCTTCGGCGATGACGTTGAGCCCGAGGCTCCGGCCCAGGGCGATGATGGTGCGTACGATCGCCGCATCATTGGGGTCAGTGAGGATGTCGCGCACGAAGGACTGGTCGATCTTCAATTGTTCCAATGGCAGGCGCTTCAAGTAGGCCAGCGATGAATAACCGGTGCCGAAGTCGTCGAGCGAGAATCCCACCCCGCCTGCCTTGAGCCGCATCATCTTGTCGATGATGTCTTCGACGTTCTCCACCAGCAGGCTCTCGGTCAGTTCCAGCTTCAAACGGCTCGGCTCGGCCCCGGCTGTCTGCAGGGCGGCGAACACCTGCTCGACGAAATCCACTTGGCGGAACTGGCGCGCACTGACGTTCACCGCGATCTCGAGATGCCGGGCATAAGGTACCGATGCCCATGCCTGGATCTGCTTGCACGCCGTGTCGAGGATCATGCGGCCGATGGGCAGGATGAGCCCGGTATCTTCTGCCAGTGGAATGAACTGCATGGGCGGGATCAGGCCCTTGGTCGGATGTTGCCAGCGCAACAAGCCTTCGAGACCGATGACGGCACCGGAGTGATCGACCTGGGGCTGGTAGACCAGGAACAACTCCTGGTTTCGGATGGCCTGGCGCAGGTCTTCCTCGAGCAGGATGCGCGCCGAGATCATCGCCTGCATCTCCGGATTGAAGAAGCGGAAAGTGTTGCGACCCGCCGCCTTGGCCTGGTACATCGCCAGGTCTGCATGCTTGAGGATCTCTTCGACCGTCACCGGCTTACTGCCGAAGGAGGCGATACCGATGCTTGGTGTGGTGTGGTGCTCAAGGCCCGGCAGATGGAAAGGTTCGACGAAACTGTGCAGGATCTTTTCCGCCACGTTCTGCGATTGGGCGGCCGCTTCAGCTTCTTCGCCGCTCAGGTTGTCGAGGATGACCACGAACTCGTCCCCACCCAGGCGGGCCACGGTATCGGAAGCGCGCACGGCGTCGACGATGCGTTGCGCCACTTGCTTGAGCAGCGCATCGCCCATGTCATGGCCGTGCGAATCGTTGAGGATCTTGAAGTTATCGAGATCGATGAACAACAGCGCGCCACAGTGCTCACTACGTCCGCTCGACGTCAGTTGCTGCGCCAGCCGATCCATCAGTAGCTGGCGGTTCGGCAGCTTGGTCAGGGGGTCGTAGAACGCCAGATATTGGATCTCCTGCTCGGTGCGTTTGCGTTCGGTGATATCACGCTCGACCGCGACCCAATGGGTATACCAGCCGTTGGCATCGGCCAGCGGGACGATGTTGAGGTCTAGCCAGAACTCTTCCCCGTTCTTCTTGTAATTGATGACCTCTGCACGCACCGGCTCCCATTTTTTGAGCGCGGCGCGGATCCGATCGAGCTCGCTCTTCTGGGTGTTCTCACCTTGCAGAATGCGGGGCGTTTTGCCGATGACCTCTTCGCGGGTGTAACCCGTGAGCCGCTCAAAGGCTTCGTTGACAAACACGATGCGCGGGCCCGGTTCGTCGAACGGCTCTGCTTCCGTGATGAGTACGATGTCGTTGAGCGTGGCGATGCTGTTTTCCAGCAGGCGCAGATGTTCTTCGGAGGCATGGCGTTCGATGGCGATACCGGCGAGGTGCGAGGAGGAACTCAGGAGCTCAAGTTCCTGGTCGTCCGGCACATGGATGGTCTCGGCATAGACCGCGAACGTGCCAAGCACCTGCTGCCGCGATGACAGGATGGGCAGCGACCAGCAAGCGCGCAGCCCATGCTTGGCTGCCAGGTCGCGATAATCCTGCCACAGCGGATCGTTGGCGATATCGCTGACGATCACGCGCCGTTTCTCGAACGCCGCGGTACCGCAGGAGCCGACGCCGGAGCCGATCTGGACGCCGTCCAGCGCCTGCATGTAGGCGTCTGGCAGCCTGGAATAGGCGCCGGTGCGCAGCCGCTGCTGGTCTTCCAGCAACAGGATGGAACACAGGGATTGCGGGTAGTGCGTTTCCAGCATCTCCACCAGCGAAGTCAGGATCGACGGCAGGTGCCGACCCTCGGCGATCTGCTCGAGGATGGTGTTCTGGATGGCCTTGAATGTCTCCAGCTGCTTCTGCTGCTCGATGTTCTCGACCACACGGATCAGGTTGGTCGGTTTGCCGTCGGCCTCGCGTAGCAGGGAGACGCGGACCTTGACCCAGACCGTGCTGCGGTTCTTGCGGATATAACGTTTCTGAATGACGAAATCTTCGATCCTGCCGGCGAGCAGGTCGTCGATGAGTTGTGTGTTCTTCTGTGCATCATCCGGATGGGTGATGTCCATCTGGTCGATGTCGTGCAATTCCGTTTCGGTGTAACCGACGATCTCGCAATAGGCGGGGTTGGCGAGGATGGTGCGACCGTCGAGCGTACTCATGGCGATGCCTGCGGCGGCGGCGTCGAAGGTGAGGCGAACCATCTGTTCGCTGGCATGCAGAGCCTCCTCAGCGCGCAGGCGCTGGGCGACTTCCTCCTGCAATTCGGCGGTCTGTCGCTTGACGCTGCGACGCATCTGCAGATTCCAGAGGACGATGGTACCGATGATGAAGGCGATGGCCGAGACCCCACCGATCGCCCATTGCAGTATCCTGGCATCGCGATGGACCTCGGGCAGATAGAGGAATCCTGCCAGGTCGTAATCCCTGGGCACGGCGCCCAGTTCGACGAAGACGTCGGCGATGTGCGCCCAGCGCCCCGGGTTCATGTGCCCGATCTCGACCACCTCCGGCAGGATGTAGGGGCGCATGGCCTCATGCTCTTTTCGCAGGATCTCGCGGGTGATGCCGCGCTCCTTGACGCCAGGCATCATCAGGATACGGTCGATGATCTCCTCCGGATGGCTGAGCGCATACTCCCAGCCTTTGCGTGTGGCACGGACCATGGCCTCGACGCGCAGCGGATGCTCTTTGGCCTCGGTCTCACTGGTGATCAGCGTGTCACCGTAGAAATCGACACCGTAATCCTTGCCATGAAGCACGGCCGGCTTGATGCCTTTGGCCAGCAGCTGGTTCGGCTCTGCCGTGGCATAGGCAGAGATGGCGTCGACCTTGCCGTCGATCAGGTCCTGCAGATCCCAGCTGTGCGGCAAGGCCTGCAAGTCGGTGATCTTCAGGCCTTCACGCAAGAGCACTGCCTTGAACTGCACCCCACCCTGGCCATCTTCGAACATGACTTTCTTGCCGAGCAGATCGCTGACGGTGCGGATACCGCGGTCAGCGCGGCTCAGGATGATGTAGGGCGAATGCTGGAAGATGGCGGCGATGGCGACGATGGGCTTGCCCTGCAGGCGATCCAGGACCACTTCCGCGTCCGTGATGGCGTATTGGGCTTCGCCTTCGAGCATGGCCTTGAGCGCATTCCTGCCGGCACCGCCTTCGATGAGGTTGACCTTGAGACCTTCCTCGCGGAAATATCCCTGAGTATCGGCTGCATAGTAGCCGGCGAACTGGAACTGGTGATACCACTTGAGATGGAGATCGACCGCCTGTTCTGCTGCCAGGCTGTGTACACTGGTGAGCGAGGTGCTGCATAGGGCGATGATGCATAACAAGCGGGGCGTGGCGAAACGCCACTGGCGCGCGACAGTCTTGCGACAGGCGTCTATCGTTTTCACCCAGATCCTGCGTGGATTCGAGCAGAACATTATGCAAGCCCTGTGGTCATTCAAGTGATGGGACCGCGGGCATCATCTCCCTGATGATGGGTTGGTTGGGTGCTTGTATGCGCACATACGCACAATATAGTCTTATTTTGCCTGTATCGGCATCGAAACATGCGGTATCAGGCAAGTAAAACCCTAGTGATATTAAGCGCTTGACACTAGGACTTGGACACTGACAACAAGTTGCAAGGAGGAAATGTCATGAACGATAAACAACTGGTAGCAATAGCGGCGGCAAAACATGTTGAGAACGACATGCTGGTGGGCCTTGGGACCGGTTCCACCGCCGACCTGTTCATCGAGGAATTGGCCCGCCGCATGAAGGACGATAAACTCAAGTTTAAAGTGGTCTCCAGCTCGGCAGCCAGCGCCAGGAAAGCCGGTGACTTGGGCTTGCAGCTGGTCGAGATGGACGACATCTCGCATCTTGACCTGTATGTGGACGGGGCGGATGAAGTGACGCCTGACCTGACGCTACTGAAGGGTCGCGGTGCGGATCTGGTGAAAGAGAAGCTACTGGCCAAAGCCGCTGGGCAATTCTTCGTATTGATCGACCAAAGCAAGCTCGTCAGCCGCATCGGCGAGAAATATCCGATCCCGGTCGAAGTGCCGGCGTTCAGCTGGCAACTGGTCAAGCATAGCCTGGAGCAGGCCGGTGGCCGGGTGGTGCTACGCAAGAAGGACGATCAGCCCGCCGTTAGCTCGCACGGTAGCTGGATACTCGACGTGACCTTCGAGCCGCGTCTGGATGCCGCGACCCTCGACGACCTGCTCAATGGCACGCCCGGGGTGGTCGAGCACGGGATATTCCGTGGTCTCGCCCGCGGGGTGTTCATGGCGGAGAACGGCAACGTCACCCAGCGCTGGGCCTGAGGCTCATCGGTAGTGGCGATTCGCTTCGGCTAAGCGGCGGTGTTGCGGAAGGTGACGACCAGGACGTCGCGATAGGCGGGCTGCTCAGGATCGATCTGCTCGACCGGGGTGACCCCGTGCATACAACGTCGATCATTGACGATCGCGCTGTCCAGCGGCTGCTCCAGCGTGAAGCTGCCTAGCAGGTGCTGATCGAGCGCGTGCATGGTGGTGGTACCGCTGGAGATATTCACACGCCTTACCATCATCACCAGCACGAAATCCACGCCGTCGCGATGGACGCCTTCCGGCGTCGGCTTGCCCTGCAGACCGCTTTGCGCCTCGATACGAAACTGGTGGCATTCGATATGCCACTTGGCTTGCGGTTGCATCTCGCTGAACACCTGATGACAGAAGCGCAGCACCGCATTCAGGGTGTTGCCTTCGGTGACGGCGTCCAGGATCGGTTCGAACTCGCGGGCGATGCCGCCGTTCAACGGGTTGTAGTCCAGGCTCTGGTAATGCGGCTGATGCGGTTCCAGGCGCACGTCAGGGGTGCCCGCTGCTGCGCTATAGGTAGCATAGCGCCGCCGACGATAGCGCCCGCCGTCGGCCATGTATTCGTCCAGGGGCATGTCATCCCAACTCGCAGCGAACGCCTGCCAGTCATCCAACGCCTCCTTGCCGGAGGCCAGCAGCCATTCCCGCATCACCGCACCTGTGAGGAAAGCGAAGCCTTGCCGGGCGACATCGGCATGCAAATCAGTGATCTTAGTGATAGCGGACAAGACTTTACCCGAGACGGAATCGATAGAAGACAGGCATATTAACGAATTGCAAATGGTTTTGAAAAATAACTTATGATTCCGGGGCTAAGGCGCGTTCCGCGATGCCATAGCAGTATGCTTCATAGCCCAACCCAAGCACGAAAGCCGACCCATGCAGCATTCCCTGGATAAGCAGTTGTTCTCGCGCGGCATGCTCGCCGTCATGGTGGCGCAGTTCATCTCGGCGCTGGCGGACAACGCATTGCTGTTCGCCGCGATCGCCTTGCTCAAATCGCAGGTGGCACCCGCCTGGCAGTTGCCGCTACTGCAGGAATTCTTCGTACTTTCCTTCATCCTCCTCGCGCCCTTTGTCGGCCCGTTCGCCGATACGCTACCCAAGGGGCGGGTGATGCTGATCGCCAACACGCTCAAGTTCATCGGCGCAACGGCCATGCTGGGTGGCGTGCATCCCTTGATCGCCTACGGCATGGTGGGTCTGGGGGCGGCGACCTATTCGCCCGCCAAGTACGGCATCCTCAGTGAACTGGTGAGTCCGGCCAAGCTGGTGAAAGCCAATAGCATGATGGAAGGTTCGACCATCGTCGCCATCCTCATTGGCGCCATTCTCGGCGGGATACTGGCGGACCGTTCGGTGGAAGGCGCACTGACGACCATTGCCATCCTTTACCTGGTGGCAGCCTTCGCCAACCTCTTCATCCCCAGGCTCAAGCCCGCGCATCCGCTCGACCATTGCTCGCCATGGGTGCTGTGGAAGGATTTCTCCCGCGCCCTCAAGGTCCTGCTGGGCAATCCCAATGCGCGTTTCTCCGTCATCGGCACCAGCATCTTCTGGGGCGCGGGTAGCACCCTGCGATTCCTGCTGGTGGCCTGGGTGCCGGTGGCGCTGCACATCACCGACATCAGCACCCCTGCCAACATGAGCGGCGCGGTCGCTATCGGGGTCGCGCTGGGTGCCATCGCGGCTGCGCGTTTCGTCACGCTCACCACCGTCAACCGGGCACTACCGGTGGGCGTGCTGATCGGGCTACTGATCATGGCCTTTGCCGCCGCCGATCACCTCTATGTCGCCATCGCCATCCTGGTCTTCACTGGCGCCTGTGGCGGCTTCTACGTGGTGCCGCTCAATGCCTTGCTGCAGGAATATGGTCACAAGACTGTCGGTTCCGGTCATGCCATCGCCATCCAGAACTTGTTCGAGAACGGCTGCATGCTGGTCATGATCGGTTTCTATATCCTGCTGGAACGCATGGATGTCTCGGTGATCACCTCGACCATGCTGGTCGGTCTGCTCGTCTTCCTCTCGATCTCGCTGCTCGCCTGGCAGCGGCTGCGCCAGCCGGGCGTCAGCATCCGCTGACAGGATTTTCAGCCGCTGTCCGAGCGTCACCTGAAGTCGAGGTCGTTAGAGTCAAGGCTAGGCTTATCGGCTTGACTTGATCTCATCAGATATGGAGGAAACCATGTTGAAGAAATTTGCTTATGTGATGCTCGCCAGTAGCTGGCTGCTGTTGACTGCCTGCAATACCGTCAGCGGCGCCGGCAAGGATATCCAGAAGGGTGGCGAAGCCATCGAGAACTCGGCGGACAAGAATAAAGGTTATTGACCGCTAACCAAGAGGCTTGGGCTGGTCGCCTCTCCCGAATCTAATGAAAATCATTAGAGGGTTTTCATGACTTTGGGCAGTGGAAAAGTGATGGACTGACGTTACAGTTCGTTACACGTGATGCAAATGCTGTATGGCGCGAGCAGAACGAATCAAAATCTAAGAAAGGAGATACGACTATGTGGACCAAGCCAGCTGCTACCGAAATGCGTTTCGGTTTTGAAGTTACCATGTACGTTTGCAATCGCTAATTCATTAGCCTTGCTACGACATGAAACGGGAGCCTAGCTCCCGTTTTTCATTTCCAGTCCAGCTTCATCATCGCCGTCGCCACTCTCGCCGAAATCACTTGGTGGCGACAGGCAACGGAAACTCCCTAGGCAACAGCACCCAGATCTTCCCCGCCTGTTTCATGGCACCCGCCAACTTGCCGGCTTCGTTCCCGGCACCCCAGAAGAAATCCGCGCGTACGCCGCCCTTGATGGCGCCGCCCGTATCCTGCGCCATCATCAGGCGATTCAGAGGCTTGCTGCTATTGGGGTAGGTAGTGGCGAGGAACACCGGCGCGCCGAGGGGGATGAAGCGTGGGTCGATCGCCACCACGCGCTCTGCCAGGATCGGCACGCCGAGGGCACCCAGCGGCCCGGGCAATCCGGCGGGCAGCTCACGGAAGAACACATAGCTGGGGTTGCTGTTGAGCAGGTCGCGCAGTTTGTCGAGATTATTGCGCGCCCAGTTCTTGATGCCTTGCATCGACGCCTTGTCGGCCGTTAGCTCGCCGCGCTGGATCAGCAGTCGCCCGATGGACTGATACGACTGACCGTTCTGGTCGGCGTAACCGACATGGACCTGTTCACCATTCTCCAGCATCACCAGCCCAGAGCCCTGGATCTGCAGGAAGAAGAGATCGATGATGTCATCCACCCACAGCAGCTCGGAACCCTGCAAGGGCGAGGGTTCGACCTCGATCTCGCCGCGATTGTAATAGGGAATGAGTTTGGTGCCAGCCACGCGACCACGTACGCGTTTATTGGCCAGCTCGGGATAAAGACTCCCCAACTCCACCGTGATCAGGTCATCCGGTCTGCTGTATAGCGGGTAGCGATAACGGTCGGTCTTGCTGCGACTACCGCGCAACAAGGGTTCGTAATAGCCGGTGATGAGCCCTGTATCGGTACCGTCGGCGTTGGTCGTCTGGTAGACCGAGAAATAGGTTCTGAAATACTGCTGGACCGCTTCCTTGTTGCTGCCGTCGACCCTAGTGCTGGCTTCGCAGGCGACCTGCCACGGCTGCTTATTGCGCAGCGTGGAGCAGCTTTGCTGCCATGCCGCCCACGCCTGGGTCAGGTTGTCATCGTTGATGCCGACCAGGTCTTCCCAGCGGGCAGGTTTGAGCATGCTGTAATCCGGTAGCCTAGGCTCTTCCGGTTTACCGGAGATGCTCGGTTTCTGGGTGTCCGGAAGATAGATGGGCGCGTGCTCGGCCGGTTGCGGGCAGTTACAAGGTCTTTCGGAAACGGGCTCCGGCTTCACCGCTTGTTGCGCGCAGGCGCCCAGCAGCAAAGCCAGACAGAGGAGGGGGAT
>CBFGLF010000042.1:0-13455 GCA_965649545.1 uncultured Methylotenera sp. | reverse complement strand
TTTGAAAGCTACGATTGTTCGACCGCCCGCTGGCTACGCGGTCCGGATGCCGATCTCAAGGCCATCGCCGATAAATACGGGTTCAACGTGGCGCTGGATGGGGCGGATGAATATGTCTATCTCGCGCCGAACCGGGTCAATCTGCAGATGGCACAAGAGCGCTATCCGGAACTCAAGTTCCTCGAGACACGCGAGATCTTCTGACCCCCCACCGCAAGTGAGCACAGCACTTGAATAGAAAAGGCCCGGGCCTCTTACGAGACCCGGGCTTTTTAGTCACTGGGTGAATCAACGCGATGCTGGTTTACACCACCGTACGGTGCCTGAGGATACGTTCTTCACGGCACTTGCTACCGGCCAGACCGCCTAGTGCTGCGGCCAGTGCGCCTAGCAGGAAGGTGAGGAAGCTCCAGAACGAGACATGGGCCAATGCATTGGCACCTTTCTCACCCATGACGGTCGCCTTTTCGTTGACCTCGCCTACGGCACGGTCGAGCGTGGCATTGGCGTCACGGTAGGTCTTCTCCCATTCGGTCAGTTTCTGCTCGGCCTCTTGCTGGCTCATGTTGCCTGTACGGGCGATGAGTGCGACCACCTCCTGACGCTGTTGCGGCGTCACCTGGTCATTCTCGAGAAAGGTCTGCACCTGGCTGATCAGGTCCGGCGTCACGGCTGCCGACGGGTTGTTACCATCCTGCGCCTGGGTGTTGGCACCTTGCGCCAGCAATCCCTGGATCTCGGTCTCGATCACGCCCCAGTTCAGTCCGGGGTTGCTGCCATCCTTGCCGTCACCGGCATCAGACGCAGCCACTGCCGCACCATGGGCTGCACCCTTGATCGTTGCACTGGCGAGACCGCCGATGCCACTGAGGGTGGAACCGACCAGTTGCCCGACCAGATAGACGCCGATCAGCGTCGCCGTGGCCCACGTCACCAGCCCATGCAAGACGCCGTCCATGCGGTCAGCCAGACCCGACATCTCTGCGGCCACCATCCCGCCGATGGCCAACGACAGGAAGAAGGAGACCGCCCACCATAAGGCGGCACCGATACTGAACGCTTGCGCCGATGGGCTCTCGCCCTCCAGCGGATCGATGGTGCTCATCCCGATGGCGGTGCCGAGCAGACTCAACATGATCTGTACCGCCAGCGTGATCGCCACGCCGGCCAGGATGGCCTGCCATGAAACGTGTTTCAGTGAGCCGAGATAGCTGTGAGTCTCTACGCTGTGAGTCTCTACGCTGCGGGCGTCGCCCCGCTGCGTCAGTAGGATATCGTCATTGGTCGCCATTTTTTATTCTCCTGTTCGCATCATGTTTGGATGAATCATGCTTGTTTCGTTATGTATCGCTTGAATCGCCCACAGTCGCATCTGGCCGATCTAGTCGATCATTTCTAGTCGATGGTTGTGAATCGCTGCGCCGATCAGAACAGCAAATAGATCAGCACCAGCAGGAATACCGGTACGCCGAGTAACCACGCAATGAAGTAAGGCATTGCACTCTCTCCTTAAGGAATATTGATGTGCCCCTATAGTAGGAAAAGCGCGCGACTAGCAATGTCCGGCAATCGCCCATATCGCTATCAGCCGTTGTGAAGCGATGCGTAGGATGGATTAGCCTTTGGAGCGGATGCCGAGCATAAAAAAGCGACCCGAAGGTCGCCTAGCGTCACCGAGTCGGATCGGACTAGCTCATGCGGCTAACGCAGCCGGACTGTCCACCACCACGGCATAGAGATCGCGCGTCGCAGCGAGCGCAGCCGCATGCACAGCCGCAGCGGGCACCACACTGCCGTCACTTGCCGGTAATGCCCGCGTGGCAGTGGCACTGGCGACGACGATGGGCGCGTAGCCCAGGTTGAATCCACCGTGCGCCGTGGAATTGATGCACATGTGCGTCATGAACCCCGCCAGCACGATATTGTGTACGCCCAAGGCCTTCAGTTGGTCATCCAGTTCAGTCTGGATGAAGGCATTGGGGAACTGCTTGGTGATGACCGACTCGCCCTCGATGGGCGCGACTTCGGTCGAGATCATGCCGATATCGGCACGCACATCATAAGGGCTGCCAGGCCCCGCATCGTGCTGGATATGGATCACGGGGATCTTGAGGTCGCGCGCCATCTCCAGCAGTTTCTTCGCTTCATGGAGCGCAGGTTCTACGCCCTCCAGTTGCATGATGCCGCGCCGGTAGGTGTTCTGGCAGTCGATCATGATCAGGGCTGAATCCTTGAGGCTAGCGGCCTGGTGACCCAGTCCGACGAGATCGCGTAGTGTGGTGGTCATGGATGATGCTCCTGTGGTTTAGGGCGCGGCTTCGACCGGTGCCAGATCTGCCAGCTCTTCGTCGCTGAAGAGGCGGGAGCGGATGAGAAAATGCTTGCCGGTGCCCTGCTCGAGCGAGAACTGCCCGCCATGGCCGGGGATCGCGTCCAGGGTCATGTGCGTGTGCTCCCAATACTGGAACTGGAATTTGGCCATGTAGAACGGCACGCCGTGCACCAGGCCCAGCTTCACATCGGAATCGCCGACCAGGAATTCGCCGAGTTTGAGGCACATCGGCGCGCTGCCTTCGCAACAACCGCCGGACTGGTGGAACATGAGGTCGCCGTGTCTTGCTCTGAGCTCGTCGATCAATGCTTGTGCCGCGGGCGTCGCCACGATACGGGGTGAATGCATATGGAGTCCTCTATTGTGTTGCTTTTCAGTGTATCGCAATAAAAAACGGGTACGACCCCTCAACAGATGTCGTACCCGTCTCGATACTACGCTCGTGCTTAGAAGAAGCCTAATGCATTCGGGCTGTAGCTCACCAACAGGTTCTTGGTTTGCTGGTAATGATCCAGCATCATGCGGTGGTTCTCGCGGCCGATACCGGATTGCTTGTAACCGCCGAACGCAGCGTGGGCTGGGTACAGGTGGTAACAGTTGGTCCATACGCGACCGGCCTGGATACCACGGCCCATGCGGAACGCACGTGCGCCGTCACGGCTCCAGACGCCAGCGCCCAGACCGTACATGGTGTCGTTGGCGATCGCCAGCGCTTCAGCCTCATCCTTGAAGGTGGTCACGGACAATACTGGCCCGAAGATCTCTTCCTGGAAGATACGCATCTTGTTGTGACCTTTGAACACGGTCGGCTCGATGTAATAGCCCTCGCTCAGGTCGCCGTCCAGCTTCTTCTGGACGCCACCGGTCAGGAGCTCAGCGCCCTCTTCCTTGCCCAGGTTGATGTAGGACATGATGATCTCGACCTGCTCGCTGGAAGCCTGTGCACCGATCATGGTGCTGGCGTCGAGCGGGTTGCCCTGCTTGATGGCCTTGACGCGCTTCAGCGCACGTTCCATGAACTTGTCGTAGATGGATTCCTGGATCAGGGCACGCGATGGGCAGGTACAGACTTCGCCCTGGTTCAGCGCGAACAGCGCGAAACCTTCCAGACACTTGTCGAAGTAGGCGTCATCGGCATCCATGATGTCTTCGAAGAAGATGTTAGGCGATTTGCCGCCCAGTTCCAGCGTGGATGGGATCAGGTTCTGCGACGCGTATTGCATGATCAGGCGGCCGACCGAGGTGGAACCGGTGAACGCGATCTTGGCGATACGTGGGCTGGTCGCCAGCGGCTTACCGGCTTCGACACCGTGACCGTTGACGATGTTGAGCACGCCAGGTGGCAGCAGGTCGGCGATCAGTTCCATCACGACCAGGATGGAGGCCGGGGTCTGCTCGGCAGGCTTCATGACGATGACGTTACCGGCAGCCAGTGCAGGTGCCAGTTTCCACGCCGCCATCAGGATCGGGAAGTTCCAAGGGATGATCTGGCCGACGACGCCGAGCGGCTCATGGAAATGGTAGGCCATGGTCTCATGGTCGATCTCGCTGATGCCGCCTTCCTGCGCACGGATCGCGCCGGCGAAATAGCGGAAGTGGTCGATCGCCAGCGGGATGTCGGCGTTCATGGTCTCGCGGATCGGCTTGCCGTTGTCGATGGTCTCGGCGGTGGCGATCAGTTCGAGGTTGGATTCCATGATGTCCGCGATCTTCAGCAGGATATTGGAACGGGTGGTGGTGGACGTCTTGCCCCAAGCTTCTCTCGCAGCATGGGCAGCGTCCAGGGCCAGATTGACATCCTTCTCATTGGAGCGGGCGACGCGGCAGAATGGCTTGCCGGTCAGCGGGCTGATGTTATCGAAGTATTGACCGTCGATAGGGGCGACCCATTTACCGCCGATGAAATTCTCGTACTGCGCCTTGAACGGCATTTTGGACGTCAGGTTCTTCAAGCTCTCAAGATACATTCTCAACTCCTCGTAATTATAGTTTTCCCAATAACACCTTGACCTAGCTTTGCGCATGGGCAAATATAGTGTCTTGCTTGTGTAGCAGGTTGTGTGCCTAGTCCGCGGCCTTTTTTACACATTGATTAATAACGACTTTTTTCAGAACGACGGATTCCCTGCTGTGCCACAGTCTCAAATTGAGACATTCATGGTGAGTAGAGTGAGACACCGGAGACGCCCATGAGCCGTTCCAGTTATATCCATCGCATCCGCGATGCGCGCGAGCATTTCCTCGATAACGGTGAAGTGCCCGAAGGCGTGTTGCCCGAATCGATCCAGCGCTCCTGGAACCGCTGCATCCAGACCGGTCTTGCCATCGACCTGCGTCCCGAGACCGAACCCGCCGACACCCACCAGCTCACCGAACTCCGTGCACGTAACTCCCAGCTGCTGAGCCAGGCCCAGCCTGAGATGGAGAATCTCTATGCCCATATCTCGGGCACACAGAGCATGGTCATCCTCAGCGACGCCGACGGCGTCATCATCCATGCCTTGGGCGACCGCGATTTCATGAACAAGGCCCAGCGGGTCGCGCTGCAGCCAGGCTTCTCCTGGCGTGAGGACATCTCCGGCACCAACGCCATCGGCACTGCCCTGATCGAGAAGAACCCGGTGTTCGTCATGGGTGCGGAACACTATTTCGAACGGAACGGTTTCCTCAATTGTTCTGCCTCCCCCATTCTCGATCCGCACGGCAGCGTGATCGGCGTGCTGGATCTCTCGGGCGACCATCGCCAGCCGCAGGAGCACACCATGGCCCTGGTGCGCATGTCGGCGCTGATGATCGAGAACCGCCTGTTCAATGCGCATTTCCTGACCGATATCACCATCCGTTTCCACACGCGCCAGGAGTTCATCGGCACCCTGTGGGAAGGCATCGCGGTGTTCTCGCCGGATGGCAAGCTCATGGCAGTCAACCGCAGCGGCGCATTCCAGCTGGGGATCGACGAGCAGAAAATCGCCGGCGTGGAGTTCGACCAGTTGTTCGATCTCAGCCTGGCCAAGTTCCTCGATATCGCCCGGCCTGCACTCTCGAATATCAGCAAGCTGACCCTGCGCACCGGCCTGCGGCTGTTCGTCCGCGCCGATCCGGGCATGCATACGCTCGCCACCGCAGTGAGCATGCCCGGCCATCAGCCGCCCCCGAGAACCATTCAGCCTGCGACCCCGCTCGATGCACTCGATCATGGCGACGCCAACATGCACGGCATCCTCGCCAAGGCACGCATGACCCTGGGCCACGACATCCCCATCCTGATCGAGGGCGAGACCGGCACCGGTAAGGAGTTGCTGGCCCGCGCCATCCACGAATCCGGGCCGCGCAAACAAGGTGCGTTCATCGCCATCAACTGCGCTTCCATCCCCGAAGGTCTGATCGAATCCGAGCTGTTCGGGCATGAAGAAGGCGCTTTCACCGGCGCACGACGTCGCGGCGCCATCGGCCTCATCCAGCAAGCGCATGGCGGTACCTTGTTCCTCGATGAAGTCGGCGAGATGCCGCTGGCATTACAGGCCAGATTGCTGCGCGTGATCCAGGAGCGCGAGATCGTGCCGCTGGGCAGCAGCAAGCGCATCAAGGTCGATATCGCCATCATCGCCGCCACCAATCAGCGACTGCGTGAGCGGGTGATGCGCAACGAATTCCGCGAAGACCTGTATTACCGCCTCAACGGCTTGCGTCTATCGCTACCGCCACTGCGCGAACGCAGCGACCTCCCTGCCCTGATCCGGCGCATCCTCGAAGACAAGCTCGGCAAACATGACGTGCGCATCCAGCCCGACGTGCTGGAACTGATGCAGCGGCACCCCTGGCGTGGCAACATCCGCCAGTTGGCCAACGTATTGCGCTCGGCGGTGGTGTTCATGCAAGGACAGGAACTGGCGATGCATCACTTGCCGGAAGACTTCCTCGATGAATTGAAAGGCGCGGAGGCGACCTCCGGTAGCCAGCCAGGTCAGCCAGACCATAAGGGGGGCGATATCGCCAGCGCGGAGGCTGCGCTGATCAAATACGCGCTCAATCTCCACGGCGGCAACATGGCCGCAGCGGCGCGTCACCTCGGCATCAGCCGTGCCACGGTGTACCGCAAAGCGAAGCGGCTGGAACTGCTCTAGTCTTAAACTGTAGTCCTTAATTTTCCAAGCAGGCCACTCTCGTGGTACTGGCTGACAGAATCGCGTGCTTGCCGCACATGTTTCGCAGAGTCGAAACATCCACGTCATAATCCATCGCTAGCCTTGCGCTGTCTTCATCATCGACAAGCGCCATGGTCTACGAAAAATCGTTCTCCGGTCAGCAGGAACTCAATAACAGCCAACGAGCCTTGAACGCCAGGCAGCGCCAGGTGCTCATCATGATCGACGGCAAGCGTACGCAGGACGATCTCGCACGCTACCTGCAGAATCTCGATGTCGCGGAGATCATCGCCGACCTCGAGCGTCAGGGTTATATCCACACCCCGGGCCAGCGCAATCCGGCTGCAAAAAACACGGCCACCTCCAGCGCCACGCCCGCACCACAGGCGCCAGCATCAAACCTTACGACACCGACAGCCCCACTCGCGTCGGCGGTCAGCGATGATGGCCGACCACTGGATTCGGGAACGCTGGCCGCGGTCAAAGTCATCCTCAGCATCAGCGCCAAGGAGCACCTGGGGTTGATGGGACGTGCCATGGTGGAAAAGATCGAGAAGATCCAGGACCGTACGGCCTTACTGGCGGTGATCTCGCAGTGGCATATGGCGATCCGCGAATCGAAATCCGGCCGTGCCACCGCCTCCGTCCTCATCGAGGAAGTACATCAACTGATCAACGGCTGACGGTCGTTTGCGCCGTGGCATGGGTCTCGATGAACCGTGCGATGCGCTCCAGCAAGACACCATCGCCACGCAAGGGTTTGGCGAGTTTGGCGACCATGTCAGCATGGCCCCACTTGGGATAGGTATCGACTTCGACTGGTCCATGCATGGCGCGGATCTTGTCTGCCAGACGATAGCTGTTACGCGGCCAGACCGTGCCATCGTCCTCACCGACCAGCAGCAGCATGGGCGGGTTGCCACCTTTAACGAAATGGATGGGTTGGGAGACCGGCCATGCATCCTCCGGCCCGAAGATGGCTTTCAAACGCTGGCTTTTCAAAGGCAGAAAATCATAAGGCCCGGCGAGGCCGATCATGCCGCGCAACGCTGCCGGGGAAAGCTGCACGCCCTGCAGGTATTCGTCATTGAGGGTCATCATGGCTGCGATGTGGGCGCCAGCAGAATGCCCGGCGACGAACAGGCGCTCCGGATCGCCGCCATAAGCCGAGACGTGCTGCTTGGCCCACTTCACCGCATGCGCGGCATCGTGCATGAATTCGGGGAACACCACCTCCGGGTAGACGCGATAATCGGGGATGACCACGACCATGCCTTTTGAGGTCAGCGCTTCCGCGACGAACTTGTAATCCTGACGCCGTCCGGATTCCCAGCCGCCGCCGTAGAAGAACACCACCACAGGCGCCGTGTCGGCCTGCAAGGTCGCCGGTCGGTAGATATCGAGCTTTTGCCTGGGCAGATCGCCATAGGCCACATCACGAGTCAGCCGGTAACCGTCTTCCGGCACCAGGGCGTTGAGGGTCTTGATGGGAGAGCAGCCCGTCAGCATAAGAAGGGAAAGTAAAGACAGGAAGCCGGAGACGCGGTAGTGGAATGCCATCTGTTCCTTTTATCAGCTTTTGCCGAGCTTTGCTCTGGATGTGATCCCTGGATGTGGATCCCAGGGTATTGATCTCTAAGGTTTCAGGGTCACTGGTTGCCAAGAGGCGAACACAAGCGCCAAGGACTTTAGCGCAAAGGTAGAATACGCCCATGACCACTAAAGCCGCGACGATGCCGCCCCATAACGCTCCTTGCCCATGTGGCAGCAACCTGCCCTATCGCCGCTGTTGCGAACCCTGCCATTCAGGCATCGCAGCTGAGACTGCGGAAGCTTTGATGCGTTCCCGGTATACCGCCTATGTGCTTGGTCTGGAAGACTATTTGCTCGCAACCTGGCACCCGGACACCCGACCGGCATCGCTCGACTTGCACCTGGATACCGCGACCAAATGGCTGGGGCTGGCGGTCAAGCGCAGCGAAGCCATCTCCGCTAGCGAGGCGCTGGTCGAATTCGTCGCCCGTTATAAGGTCGGAGGGAAAGCCGAGCGGCTGCATGAGACCAGCCGTTTCTTCATGATCGACCATCGTTGGTATTACCACGACGGCAAAATCCATCGCTGACACATGCTGAACCCAGACGGCTTTAATCAGCCGGCAGCTATCGCCAGCCTCACTCGTTGGCGAAGGCCTCGCACAACATGCTGAGCAAGGCACCGAACATGGGGATGACTTCCTCTTTCTCGAACGGCGCTTCTTCATCGGTCGCGGCGACCACGAAGGCCACCACCGACTTGTCCAGATCCTGACGATAGGTCGCCCAGTGTTCCTGCTCCGCCTCGGCGATCAGCTGGAACTTGTGACTGCCGGATTCGATGATCTCTGCCCACTCCTCTTCCGCCAATCCTGCGAACAGGGTCTTGGCGATGATCACCGAAGCCGCCTGCGTATCCGGCGCGACATCCTCGCTCGCCAAAGGCAGCATCAGGAAGGCATACACCAGCATGGCATAGGCATGGTAGACGCCCAGCATGTCGAAGTTCTCCACACGCTCGTCGGCCGGCGAGCGCTGCGCGTTCTGGATCGCCCTGAAGGTGATGTAGCAGGCGAGATAGTTGGCGGCATCCTGCGGATTGTAGTCCTCGAGGTTGGTACTGACCGAGGAGACATCCTGCGCCGTCTCGTTGAGACAGAGCGCATGCAGGAAACAAAGGCGTTGTGAGAAATTCATGGGTGGTCCTCTTCTGGTTCTGGATTATTGAGGGATGGGCATCGTTTCAAGCTGCTCATGGATCGCCAGCCAGCGCTCTTCCGCCTGCTCTAGCGAGTGCGTGAGCTCGGCCTGACGCTTGAGCAGACTCTGCAGCTCTGCCTTGTTGGCGGGCTCGTAGAGGGCGTTATCGGTCAGGCGCTGGTCGATGCCGTTCTTCTCCTGCTGCCATTTTGCCATGTCGGCCTCGAGCTTTTCGGATTCCTTCACCAGGGGCCGGCGTTCTGCCAACCGCGCCTGGCGGTCTGCCTTGCTTTGCGCCCGCTCGTTCTTCTCCGGTCTCTTTTGTTCCGGCTCGGCGGCCGCTTGCTGCTGGGCCAGCCAAGCCTTGTAATCGTCGAGGTCGCCATCGAACACTTCGGCCCTGCCGTCGGCGACCAGGATGAAACGATCGCAGGTCGCGCGCAGCAGCGCACGGTCGTGCGACACCAGCACCACACCGCCCTCATATTCCTGCAACGCCAGGGTCAGGGCATGACGCATCTCCAGGTCGAGGTGGTTGGTCGGCTCATCGAGCAACAACAGGTTGGGCTGGGTCCAGATCAATAGCGCCAGGGCCAGTCGGGATTTCTCGCCGCCTGAGAACGGCGCACAAGGGCTGCTCGCCATATCGCCCCGGAAATCGAAGCCGCCGAGGTAATTGCGATGTTCCTGTTCGCGTGTCTCCGGGTCCAGCCTCAGCATGTGCTGCAAAGGCGATTCCTGCGGCCTCAATTGTTCCAGCTGGTGCTGCGCGAAATAGCCGATCTTCAGGTCCTTGCCCTGCACGCGCTTGCCGCCCATCGCTTGCAGCTCGTCTGCCAATAGCTTGATTAGCGTCGATTTGCCGGCGCCGTTGCGTCCCAAGAGACCGATGCGCTCGCCGGGTCGTATGGTCAATTTGACGTCCCTCAGCACAGCACGGCCTGCGTAGCCGGCATCGACATCGTCCAGTACCAGCAAGGGATCGGGCGCCGCGAGGGTCGGGCGGAACGCGAAACCGAAGGGCGAATCGACATGCGCGGCAGAGATCATCTCCATGCGCTCCAGCGCCTTGATGCGGCTCTGCGCTTGCCGGGCTTTGGTCGCCTTGGCTCTGAAGCGATCGATATAACTTTGCAGATGTGCCACTTCGCGCTGCTGACGCTCATACATGGATTGCTGCTGGGCCAGGCGCTCGGCACGCTGGCGTTCGAAATCGGAGTAGCCGCCGCGGTATAGCGTCAAGCGCTGCTGTTCGATATGGGCGATGTGATTGACCACAGCGTCGAGGAAATCGCGGTCATGCGAGATCAGCAACAAGGTGCCCTGGTACTCACGCAGCCAGCCCTCGAGCCAGATGACCGCATCGAGATCCAGGTGGTTGGTCGGTTCATCGAGCAGCAGCAGGTCGGAGCGACACATCAGCGCACGCGCCAGATTGAGCCGGACACGCCAGCCGCCCGAGAAATCCGAGACGGGCCTTGTCAGGTCGCCATCGCTGAACCCGAGGCCGTGCAGCAACGCCGCGGCGCGGGCGCGAGCCGAGTAACCGCCGATGTCGCCCAGTCGTGCGTGCAATTCCCCTAGCCGTTCGCCGTGATGGCCCGCTTCGGCTTCCTTGAGCGCGCGCTCTACGCTGCGCAATTCCTCATCGCCGTCGAGCACGAACTCGATGGCGGCATCGCCCAGCGCCGGTGTCTCCTGGGCGACATGGGCGATGACCCAGTGCGGCGGGATCTCGAGATCGCCGGATTCCGGATGCAATTCGCCGCGCAGCATGGCGAACAGGCTGGACTTACCGGCACCGTTGGCCCCGGTCAGGCCGACCTTGTGGCCGGGATGCAGCTGGAAGGAGGCGCCTTCGACCAGGATGCGGATGCCACGGGAGAGCGTGAGGTTCTTGAATTGGATCAATGGAAAAGGCCGGCAAGTATCAGGGGTGGATCGAAAGAGCGCTATTTTAATGCAATCCTTCCCATACGCCCGCAACTTTAGCGATCACGCGCTTACCAACCGGGATTAAGTCGCAATAATGAAGTAAAATCTCCGCACATATGCATCGAGCCGGCTTTCACTACAACATCAACCCGCAGCAAAGGTTATGGTCAAAAAATCACTGATTTGGGTCTACCGGGCGACGCTGACCCTGCTCTGGCTCACCATCATCATCCTGACGTGTTCCGTATTGCTGCTGCGCTATGTGGTGCTGCCAAAAGTCGATGACTACAAGGACCAGATCGCACAACGCGCCAGCGAGGTCGCCGGCCAGAAGATCACCATCGGCGACATCGAAGCCAGCTGGGATGGCCTCAACCCCCACTTTGCGTTGTTCAATGTCGAGTTGCATGACGCGCAGGATCGTCCGGCACTGACCCTCAATCATGTCGAGACCAGCGTCTCATGGCTGAGCATCCCCTTGCTCGAACCGCGTCTGTCGACCATCACCATCCACAAGCCCGAACTGACCATCCGTCGCGAAGCCGACGGCGTCGTCTACATCGCCGGCATCTCCATGGGTGGTCCGTCGCGTCCTGAATTCCCGAACTGGTTATTGAAGCAGGCACGGATCGACGTGATCGACGCTACCGTGCTGTGGCAGGATGACCTGCGCAAAGCACCGCCGCTCACGCTCAATAAGCTCAACCTGCAAGTCATCAGCCCAGCCTGGGAATCCCTCATCGGCCATCATCGTTTCGGGCTGCGGGCCACCCCCTCGGCCGGCTCTTCCTATCCCATCGACATCCGCGGCAGCGTCTACGGCCGCGACGTCAGCAAGCCCAAGCGCTGGAACGGCACGGTCTATGGCCGCATGGAAGGCACCGACATCGCCGCCTGGCGCAACTGGATCGATTACCCGATCGACTTGCGCGAAGGCTTCGGTGCCGCGCAGTTCTGGCTGGATTTCGACCGTGGCAAACCACAGAAGGTGACCACCGACGTCCTGCTGAACAACGTCGTCACCCGTATCTCGCGCAACAGCCCCGAGGCCACACTGAACAGCCTCTCGGGCCGACTGGCCTGGTTGCTGCACAAGGACGGCCAGGAATTCAAGGCGGAGCGCATCAAGATCGATACTGCGGGCGGGCTCAACATGCAGAACGGCAACGCCACCTTCCGCGAGCGCAAGATCGACGGTAAGGAACAGATCGAGGGTACGCTCAAGCTGGACGAGATACGCCTGCAGTCGCTCAACACCCTGGCGGCCTATCTGCCGATCCCCAAGAACACCCTGGAGAATATCAACCAGATCGCCCCCGTCGGTTTGCTGACTTCGCTCGAAGCCAGCTGGAAAGGCGATATGGCATCCTTGCAGAAATACACCATCCGCAGCCAGTTCAGCGGTCTGGGCATGCAGGCCTATGAACAATTCCCAGGCTTCAGCAATCTCAAAGGTACCGTCGATGCGGACGAAAGCAACGGCACCCTGACCATCAACGCCCAGAACGCCGAGATCGACCTCGCCAAAGTGATGCGTTGGCCGATCCCCGCGGACAAGCTCAGCGGCCAGGTCCGCTGGCGCAAGAGCGGCAGCAAGACCGATATCCGCTTCAGCAATATCGCCGTCGCCAACGCCCACCTGACGGGAACCGTCAACGGCAGCTACCAGATCAACGGCGTCAAGGGCGGTTACATCGACCTCAGCGGCCGCTTCCCACAGGCCGACGGCAAGTTCGCCCACTATTACTACCCCAAGGTGCTCGGCGAGAGCACCCTGCACTGGCTGGACAGCTCCATCCTCGGCGGTCGCGGCGAAGACGTCACCTTGCAGATACGCGGCAACCTGCAGGACTTCCCCTTCATCGCCAACAAGAACGGGCTGTTCAAGGTCACCGCCAAGATCCGTGACGGCATCCTCGATTACGCGACCGGCTGGCCGCGGATCGATGGCCTCGATCTCGACATGCTGTTCGAGGGCGTGCGCATGGAGCTGAACGCCACCGACGGCTACCTGCTGGGCAACCAGATCGTCAGGGGCAAGGTCGTCATTCCCGACCTGCATGCCCATCAGCCTATCCTGGAAGTGAATGCCGATGGCCAGGGCCCGGTCGCCGAGGGCATCAAGTACATCAACAACAGCCCGCTGGTCGATACGCTGGGCGGCTTCAGTCGCGACCTGCGCACGGCGGGCAACGGCAAGCTGCATCTGGAACTGCGCATCCCGCTGCACGATACCCACAGCACCAAGGTCAAGGGCAGCTACACCACGACCAACGCGGCCATCGCCAGCCAGACCATCCCCGACCTCAC
>CBFGLF010000041.1:0-13647 GCA_965649545.1 uncultured Methylotenera sp. | reverse complement strand
GGCCGTACCGTCGGTGCAGGCGTCGTCGCTAAGATTATCGAGTAATCAGTAATTATCAGGGCGGTAGGTTTTCGAACCTACCGCCCTTTCGCTCTTTATGAAGTTCGCTCTTTAAGGAAAAGTAAAATGGCAGCTCAAAAAATCCGTATCCGCCTGAAAGCATTCGACTATCGTCTGATCGACCAGTCTGCACTGGAGATCGTCGATACCGCCAAGCGCACCGGCGCTGTGGTCAAGGGTCCAGTGCCTTTGCCAACCCGTATCGAACGTTTCGACATCCTGCGTTCGCCCCACGTCAACAAAACGTCGCGCGACCAGTTCGAGATCCGTACGCATCAGCGCCTGATGGATATCGTCGACCCAACCGACAAGACGGTGGATGCGCTGATGAAGCTGGACCTGCCAGCTGGCGTGGATGTAGAGATCAAGCTGTAATTGTTTTATCGGCCGAATGGCCAAGTGGTTGTAATTAAATGGGAGGCGGGCTATAATCCGCCCCTTTCGTAAAAACTGAGCCGGTCAATTGTAATCGGCTCTTTCATTAATTATAAGGAAACGATCATGAGCTTAGGGCTTATTGGTCGCAAGGTGGGTATGACCCGCGTATTTACCGAAGATGGCGAAAGCATCCCGGTAACTGTGCTGGAAGTCGTGCCTAACCGTGTGACACAGATCAAGACACCAGAGAGCGATGGCTACAACGGCCTTCAAGTCGCTTATGGTGAACGTCGTGCCAGCCGTATCGGCAAAGCGCTGACCGGTCACTACGCCAAGGCGGGTGTGGCTGCAGGTGCTGGCATCAAAGAATTCCCCGTGACTGCTGATGTGCTGGCCAACTACACTGTAGGTGGCAACATCACCGTGGAGATTTTCCAGCCGGGTCAACTGGTCGACGTGACCGGTACCTCGATCGGTAAAGGCTTCGCCGGTGCCATCAAGCGTCACAACTTCAGTTCCAACCGTGCATCCCACGGTAACTCCCGTTCGCACAACGTACCAGGTTCCATCGGTATGGCGCAGGATCCAGGTCGCGTGTTCCCTGGTAAGCGCATGCCTGGTCATCTGGGTGCGATCAAGACCACTGTGCAGAACCTGCAGATCGTACGCGTGGATGCCGAGCGCAACCTGCTGCTGATCAAGGGCGCAGTCCCTGGTTCCAAGGGTGGTGACGTCGTCGTGCGTCCAGCCGTGAAAGCGAGTGCATAATGGAACTCAAGTTAATCGATAAGAATGGTAAGCCGGCCAAAAGCGGCGTCACGGTCTCCGAAGTGACCTTCGGTCGTGAATTCAACGAAGCGCTGGTACACCAAGTCGTCGTCGCTTACATGGCGAATGCCCGTACGGCTACTCGTGCCCAGCTGGGTCGCGGTACCGTCAGCCATACCACGCACAAGCCATGGAACCAAAAGGGTACTGGTCGCGCACGTTCCGGTATGAGCTCCAGCCCGATCTGGCGTGGAGGCGGTCGCGCTTTCCCTAATAGCCCTGATGAGAACTTCAGCCACAAGGTGAACCGCAAGGCTTACCGTGCCGGTATGCAATCCATCCTGTCCGAGCTGGTCCGTCAAGACCGTCTGAGCGTGGTCGAAGAATTCAGTGTAGATACGCCAAAGACCAAGGCGCTGGTCGAGAAGATCAAGGGCCTGGGTTATAACGAAGGCGTATTGGTGCTGACCGACAGCTTCAACGAAAACCTGTACTTGTCCGCTCGCAACCTGCCAAACGTGCTGGTCATCGAAGCGCAGTACGCTGACCCGGTCAGCCTGGTTCGCTTCCCGAATGTGGTGGCGACCAAGGCTGCGGTCAAGAAGCTTGAGGAGATGCTGGCATGAGCGCACAAATCCACACCCAAGACCGTCTGTTGCAAGTGATCGTTGCTCCGCAGATCACTGAAAAGGCGACGCGTATCGCTGACAAGAATCAGCAGATCGCTTTCAAGGTACGTACCGATGCGACCAAGCCTGAAATCAAGGCGGCGATCGAATTGGTATTCAAGGTCGAAGTCGATTCCGTGACCGTGATCAACGTCGCTGGCAAGGCGAAGCGCGTTGGCCGCACCATGGGTCGTCGTCAGGACTGGAAAAAGGCTTATGTGAGCCTGAAACCAGGTCAAGAAATTAACTTCGCAGCGGGCGAATAGGAGAAATCATGGCACTGATCAAAGTCAAGCCAACTTCCCCAGGTCGGCGCGCCGTAGTCAAGGTGGTGACACCTGAGCTGCACAAGGGCAAGCCCCATGCGCCCCTGCTGGAGAAGCAAAGCAAAAACGCTGGCCGTAATAACAACGGTCATATCACGACACGTCACCAAGGTGGCGGTCACAAGCAACATTACCGTATCGTCGATTTCCGTCGCAACAAGGATGGCATCGTCGCTAAGGTCGAGCGTCTGGAATACGATCCGAATCGTAGCGCCCACCTGGCATTGTTGTGCTACGCCGACGGCGAGCGCCGCTACATCATTGCCCCGCGCGGTGTTTCCGCAGGTGCGCAACTGGTGAGTGGTTCTGATGCGCCGATCAAGGCCGGCAATGCATTGCCGCTGCGTAACATCCCGGTCGGTAGCACCATCCATTGCATCGAGCTGCAGCCTGGCAAGGGTGCGCAGATCGCACGCTCCGCCGGTACTTCCGTGCAATTGTTGGCGCGTGAAGGCAGCTACGCACAATTGCGTTTGCGTTCCGGTGAAGTGCGCCGCGTACACGTCGATTGCAAGGCCACCATCGGTGAAGTCGGTAACGAAGAGCATTCTTTGCGTTCCATCGGTAAGGCCGGTGCAGTGCGTTGGCGTGGTGTTCGCCCAACCGTTCGCGGTGTGGTGATGAACCCGGTCGATCACCCGCACGGTGGTGGTGAAGGCAAGACTGCTGCAGGTATGAACCCGGTGAGCCCATGGGGCACGCCGACCAAGGGTTACCGTACCCGCAAGAACAAGCGTACCGATAACATGCGCGTCAGCCGTCGTCCGGCTAATAAGAGGTAATCAATATGGCACGTTCAATTAAAAAAGGGCCATTCGTTGATGGCCATCTGGCAAAGAAAGTGGAAGCCGCAGCTGCAGCTCGTGATCGCAAGCCGATCAAGACCTGGTCCCGCCGCTCCACCATCCTGCCTGACTTTATCGGTCTGACGATCGCTGTGCACAATGGTAAGCAACATGTGCCAGTCCTGATCTCGGAAAACATGGTTGGCCACAAGCTTGGCGAGTTCGCATTGACCCGTACGTTCAAGGGTCACGCGGCCGACAAGAAAGCCAAGAAGTAGGAGATGAGCATGCAAGTATCTGCAATTTTGAAGGGTGTGCACCTCTCTCCACAGAAGGCGCGCCTGGTGGCTGATCTGATCCGCGGCAAGAAGGTCGATCACGCACTCAATATCTTGAACTTCACGCCCAAGAAAGGCGCTGAGATCATCAAGAAGGTAGTTGAGTCTGCGATCGCTAACGCCGAGCACAACGAAGGTGCTGATATCGACGAGTTGAAGGTGACTTCGATCTATGTCGACAAGGGTATCGTGCTCAAGCGTATCCGTGCACGTGCCAAGGGTCGTGCTGGCCGGATCATCAAACCAACCTGTCACATCACTGTGACCGTCGGTAACTAAAGGAATCGCTATGGGTCAGAAAATTCATCCGTTTGGTTTCCGCCTGAGTGTCCAGAAGAACTGGTCTTCTCGCTGGTATTCCAATAGCAAGAACTTCCCGGCGATGCTGAATAGCGACGTTAAAGTGCGTGAGTTCCTGAAGAAGAAGCTCGCACACGCAGCCGTCAGCCGTATCGTGATCGAGCGTCCTGCCAAGAATGCCAAGGTCACCATCTACAGTGCACGTCCTGGCATCGTCATCGGCAAGAAGGGCGAGGACATCGAGTCCTTGCGCTCCAGCCTGCAAGGCCTGATGGGCGTGCCGGTACATCTGAACATCGAAGAAGTGCGTAAGCCAGAGATCGATGCCACGCTGATCGCCGAGAGCATCGCTCAACAGCTGGAAAAGCGTGTCATGTTCCGTCGTGCCATGAAGCGTGCGATGCAGAACGCCATGCGCCTGGGTGCGCAAGGTATCAAGATCATGAGCGCCGGTCGTTTGAACGGTATCGAGATCGCACGTACCGAATGGTATCGCGAAGGCCGTGTGCCATTGCATACCCTGCGTGCCGACATCGACTATGGTGTGGCAGAAGCCAAGACCACCTACGGCATCATCGGTATCAAGGTTTGGGTGTTCAAGGGTGAAGTGTTCGCAGGCAAGGGTGAAGCGCCGGTCGCTACTGTTGCCGAGCCAGAACGCAAGCCGAGAAACACCGCGGCAGAACCAGAGAAGAGAGTAAGAAAGTCGGGGGCGAAAAATGCTACAGCCAGCTAGACAAAAATTCCGGAAGATGCAAAAAGGCCGCAACAAGGGCATTGCAACGACCGGCAATAAAGTAAGTTTTGGTGAATACGGCCTGAAGGCAGTGGGTCGTGGTCGTTTGACCGCGCGCCAGATTGAAGCGGCGCGTCGTGTCATGACCCGTCACATCAAGCGTGGTGGCCGTGTATGGATCCGTATTTTCCCGGATCAGCCAATCTCCAAGAAGCCTGCCGAAGTGCGTATGGGTAATGGTAAGGGTAGTACCGAGTACTACGTCGCCCAGATCCAGCCCGGCAAGATGTTGTATGAAATGGACGGCGTCAGCGAAGAGCTGGCACGTGAAGCGTTCCGCCTGGCTGCTGCGAAGCTGCCGATCGAGACCACGTTCACCACCCGTCATATTGGGAGCTGAAGATGAAAGCATCCGAACTCAGAAGCAAGTCTGTTGACGAGCTGAACAATGAGCTGATCGAACTGCGCCGCGCGCAATTCTCTCTGCGCATGCAGTTGGCGACACAACAGTTGAACAAGGTTGACCAGGTAAGCAAGGTGCGCCGCGACATCGCTCGCGTCCGTTCCGTGCTGGCTGAGAAAGCGAAACAGGCGTAATCATGACTGAAACTCAAACTGCAAAAGTCGTTCGTAGCCTGACCGGTCGCGTCGTTAGCGACAAGATGGACAAGACCGTCACCGTGCTTGTCGAGCGCAAGGTCAAGCATCCGTTGATCGGCAAGGTCGTTCGCCGTTCCAACAAATTCCACGCACACGACGAAACGAACGAGTGCAAGGAAGGTGATCTGGTCGTGATCGAGGAGAGCCGTCCGCTTTCCAAGACCAAGACCTGGAAAGTTAGCAAGATCGTAGAAAAGGCGCGTAGCGTTTAATAAGTATTGCATCCCTTCCTTGCTTTTAGGATGGGATGCGGTATAGAATGTCGGACTTTTCGGCGGGCTCATAGCTCCCGCCCCAATACTGACCGTGGTTTATCGGCCGTGTAGGCACATGGCCGGTGTTGGTTTAACGGATTAAGTTGGAGATTATTCTCATGATTCAAATGCAATCTCGGCTCGAAGTTGCCGATAACACTGGTGCACGCTCCGTGATGTGTATCAAGGTGTTGGGCGGCTCCAAGCGTCGTTACGCTGGTATTGGCGATGTGATCAAGGTCAGCATCAAGGATGCTGCGCCGCGTGGTCGCGTCAAAAAAGGCGAAGTCTACAGCGCTGTTGTCGTGCGTACGACCAAGGGTGTGCGTCGTCCAGACGGTTCCCTGGTCAAGTTCGATGGCAATGCAGCCGTTCTCTTGAACAACAAGCTGGAACCGATCGGTACCCGTATTTTCGGGCCCGTGACACGTGAGCTGCGTAGCGAGCGTTTCATGAAGATCGTGTCGCTGGCACCAGAAGTATTGTAAGGAGCTGCTAGATGAGCAAGATTCGTAAGGGTGATGAAGTCATCCTGAATACAGGCAAGGACAAGGGTAAACACGGCACTGTGCTGCGCGTACTCGATACCGGCCATGTGGTGGTAGAAGGTGTCAACATGGTGAAGAAGCATGCCAAGCCAAACCCGATGCGTGGTGTGACTGGCGGCATCATCAGCAAAGAGATGCCTATCGACATCTCCAATGTTGCTTTATTTAATCGTGCCACCCAGAAGGGTGATCGCGTGGGCTTCAAGACCCTGGACGACGGCCGCAAGGTTCGTGTTTTCAAGTCCAGCGGTGAAGTCGTAGACGCATAAGTAGAGAGAAGCATCATGGCTCGTTTAAAAGATTTTTATAAAGAAACCGTGGTTAAGAGCTTGACCGAACAGTTCGGTTACAAGTCCGTCATGGAAGTGCCTCGCATCGACAAGATCACCCTGAACATGGGTGTTGGCGAAGCGGTCGCTGACAAGAAGATCATGGAGAACGCCGTTTCCGACATGGAGAAGATCGCCGGTCAAAAGGCTATCGTCACCAAGGCGAAGAAGTCGGTTGCGTCCTTCAAGATCCGTGACGACTATCCGGTCGGTTGCAAGGTGACGCTGCGTCGCGAACGTATGTATGAGTTCCTGGATCGCCTGATCACCGTTGCCATTCCGCGTATCCGTGACTTCCGCGGTATCTCCGCCAAGTCTTTCGATGGCCGTGGCAACTACAACATGGGCATCAAGGAACAGATCATTTTCCCGGAAATCGAGTACGACAAGATCGATGCGCTGCGTGGTATGAACATCACCATTACGACAACCGCTAAGACTGACGAAGAGGCGCGTGCGTTGCTCTCCGCTTTCAGCTTCCCATTTAGGAATTAGACAACATGGCTAAAACCTGTCTGATCGAGCGCGAACAGAAACGTCGCGACACTGTTAAGAAGTATGCAGCCAAGCGCGAAGCGCTGACGGCCATCATGAACGATACCAAGGCTTCCCCTGAAGATCGTCGCGATGCACGCCTCAAGTTGCAAAGTCTGCCACGTAACTCCAGCCCGGTGCGCCTGCGTAATCGCTGCGCCCTGACCGGCCGTCCACGTGGTGTATTCAGTAAGTTTGGTATTGCGCGCGGCAAGCTGCGCGAATTGATGATGCGTGGCGAAGTGCCAGGCGTCACCAAGGCCAGCTGGTAACGGAGGGATTGAAGAATGAGTATGAGTGATCCGATTGCCGACATGCTGACGCGCATCCGTAATGCGCAGAGCACCAACAAGCCAAGCGTCACGATGCCGGCATCCAAGCTCAAAGGCGCTATCGCCAGCGTGCTGAAGGATGAAGGTTATATCGACGACTACATGGTGCAAGCAGTTGACGGTAAACCACAATTGAACATCAGCCTGAAGTATTACGCTGGCCGCCCTGTGATCGAGAAGATCGAGCGTGTCAGCCGTCCTGGCCTGCGCATCTACAAGGGCACCCAGGATATCCCTAAGGTAATGAACGGCCTCGGCGTGACCATCGTGTCCACGTCCAAGGGTGTAATGACTGATCGCAAAGCGCGCGCTGCCGGTATCGGTGGTGAAGTGCTGTGCGTCGTAGCTTAAGGAGCGGAACATGTCTCGCGTAGCTAAGAACCCAGTCGCTATCCCAGCCAAGGTTGAAGTGGCATTGTCCGCTGACAACATCGCGGTTAGCGGTCCACTGGGCAAGATGTCCCAGGCTTTGACCGGTGCCGTCAAGTTGAACCGTGAAGGTGACACGCTCACGTTCACGGCAGCGAACGACAGTCAGCACTCCCGTGCGATGTCCGGCACCGTACGTGCGCTGGTCGCCAACATGGTGCATGGCGTATCCGTCGGCTTTACCCGTAAATTGAACCTGGTAGGTGTCGGTTACAAGGCGCAAGCCCAAGGTACCACCCTCAACCTGGACCTCGGATTTTCACATCCGGTCAACCACAAGATGCCAGCTGGCGTCACGGTGCAAACCCCTACCCCGACGGAGATCATCCTGACCGGCGTGGACAAGCAGGTGGTTGGTCAAGTTGCCGCGCAGATTCGCGCATACCGTTCCCCAGAGCCGTACAAGGGCAAGGGCGTTCGCTATGCTGACGAAGTCGTGGTTATCAAAGAAACCAAGAAGAAGTAAGGCATAAGTCATGACTAATACTAATTCTCGTTTGCGTCGTGCACGTAAAACCCGTGCCAAAATCGCCGAGCTGAAGGTCACCCGCCTGAGTGTGCACCGTACCAACACGCACATTTACGCGCAAATCATCGCCGAGAGCGGTGATAAGGTTCTGGCCAGTGCTTCTACTCTTGAAGCTGAAGTTCGCAAGAGCATCAAGAATGGCGGCAACATCGCTGCAGCAGCTGAGATCGGCAAGCGTATCGCCGAGAAAGCCAAGGCTGCCGGTGTGACCACCGTTGCATTCGACCGCTCTGGCTACAAATACCATGGTCGTATCAAGGCGCTGGCTGATGCCGCGCGTGAAAACGGCTTGTCCTTCTAATAGCGGGGTTGATGATGGCAAAAGCAGATATGGAACAGCAGCAGACCGATGGTCTGCGCGAGAAGATGATCGGTGTCAACCGCGTAACCAAGGTGGTTAAGGGTGGCCGTATCATGAGTTTTGCTGCACTGACCGTGGTTGGTGATGGCGATGGTGGCGTAGGTATGGGCAAGGGCAAGGCGCGTGAAGTGCCGGTCGCCGTGCAAAAGGCGATGGACGAAGCCCGTCGCGGTATGGTCAAGGTCAGCTTGAACAACGGTACCCTGCATCACGCAGTGACCGGTGTGCATGGCGCAGCCAAGGTATTCATCCAGCCAGCTTCCGAAGGTACCGGCATCATCGCTGGTGGCGCCATGCGCGCGATCTTTGAAGTGATGGGCGTGACTAACGTATTGGCCAAGTGTATCGGTTCCACCAACCCATACAATGTGGTGCGTGCCACACTGAACGGTTTGCAGTCCATGAACACCCCGTCTGAGATCGCTGCAAAGCGTGGCAAGTCGGTTGAAGAAATCAGAGGCTAATCATGGCAAAAGCAAAGAAAGAAACCGGCTCGATCAAGGTGACCTTGGTCAAGAGCACGATCGGCAGAATCGAATCTCACCGTGCATCCGTGCGCGGCCTGGGTCTGCGTCGCCTGAACCATACGGTTGAGGTGCAAGATACCCCGGAAAATCGCGGCATGATCAACGCGGTGAGCTATCTCTTAAAGGTAGAAGCATAATGAAATTGAATTCTATTAAGCCTGCAGAAGGCGCCAAGCACGCCAAGCGTCGCGTTGGTCGCGGCATCGGTTCCGGTCTGGGTAAGACCGCGGGCCGTGGTCACAAGGGTCAGAAGTCCCGCACCGGCGGTTTCCACAAGGTGGGTTTCGAAGGCGGTCAAATGCCTTTGCAACGTCGTCTGCCTAAGCGTGGGTTCAATTCGCTGACTGCAGCGGACACTGCACATGTGCGTACCGGTGAGTTGGTCAAGGTAGAAGCCGATGTGATCGATTTGCTCGCACTCAAGGCAGCTAACGTCGTCGCGCCTGGCGCGAAAACGGTCAAGGTTTACCTGTCCGGCGACGTGACCCGTGCACTGACCGTGCAAGGGCTGCTGTTGAGCAAAGGTGCGCGTGCTGCGGTTGAAGCGGCAGGCGGCAAGATTGTAGAAGCAGCTTAAGAGTACATAATTGGCGAACGATAGTTTTCTGGGTGCCGTAGGGAAGATGAGTGAGCTGAAAAGCCGCTTGCTGTTTGTCCTCGGTGCTTTGGTGGTGTATCGCTTGGGCGCACACATTCCGGTGCCAGGTATCGATCCGGATGTGTTGGCCAAGTTGTTTGAATCTCAGAGCGGCGGCATCTTGGGCATGTTCAACATGTTCTCCGGTGGCGCCCTGTCACGGTTCACCGTGTTCGCTTTGGGGATCATGCCGTACATCTCCGCTTCGATCATCATGCAGTTGCTGACGGTGGTTTCGCCGCAGCTCGAGCAGTTGAAGAAGGAAGGCGAAGCTGGACGTCGCCAGATCACGAAATATACGCGTTACGGCACCGTCATGTTGGCGCTGTTTCAGGGCCTGGGTATCTCCATCGCCCTGGAAGGTCAGCCGGGCTTGGTGCTGGATCCGGGCCTGATGTTCCGTTTCACTACGGTCATCACCTTGGTCAGCGGCACGATGTTTTTGATGTGGCTGGGTGAGCAGATCACTGAACGCGGCATTGGTAATGGTATCTCCATCATCATTTTTGCCGGTATCGTGGCTGGTCTGCCTAGTGCGATCGGCGGTACTTTGGAATTGGCCCGCACAGGTGCGTTCTCTATTCCACTGGTACTGTTCCTGTTCGCTGCAACGATTCTGGTGACTGCATTCGTCGTATTCGTCGAACGTGGTCAGCGCAAGATCACGGTGAATTATGCGAAACGTCAGGTCGGTCGCAAGGTATTCGGCGGACAGACTTCCCATCTGCCGTTGAAGCTGAACATGGCGGGTGTGATCCCTCCGATCTTCGCGTCGAGCATCATTTTGTTCCCTGCCACGATGGCAGGTTGGTTTGGCAGCAGCGAGAGCATGACCTGGCTGAAGGATATCGGTTCGACGTTGTCGCCCGGTCAGCCGTTGTACATCATGTTTTTTGCGACAGCGATTATATTTTTCTGTTTCTTCTATACGGCATTGGTTTTCAATCCGAAAGAAACGGCAGATAACTTGAAGAAGAGCGGTGCGTTCGTCCCGGGTATCCGTCCAGGCGACCAGACCGCGAAGTATATCGATCGAATCATGGCGCGTTTGACACTCGCCGGTGCTCTGTACATCACCGCCGTTTGTCTGTTGCCAGAATTCTTGATCCTGAAGTTCAACGTGCCATTCTACTTTGGCGGTACGTCGCTCTTGATTATCGTAGTCGTGACGATGGATTTCATGACACAAGTACAAGCGCACCTGATGTCACACCAGTATGAAGGCTTGCTGAAGAAGGCGAACTTTAAAGGCGGGGCGGTGACACCGCGGTAATCGGGTTCGGACGATGGCGAAAGAAGACAGAATCGAGATGCAGGGCGAGGTTCTAGAGAATCTGCCAAATGCGACGTTCAGGGTTAAGTTGGAAAATGGTCATGTCGTCTTGGGCTACATCTCCGGCAAGATGCGAATGCACTATATCCGCATCCTGCCAGGCGATAAGGTCACAGTGGAGATGACCCCGTATGATTTGTCCCGTGCGCGGATCGTTTTCCGTGCTAAGTAGTTAGTGAGTTTGAAAGCGTAGAGGTGAAAAATGAGAGTTCGTGCATCAGTCAAGGCTTTGTGCCGCAATTGCAAGGTGGTTCGCCGCCGCGGTGTGGTGCGTATTATTTGCACCGACCCACGTCACAAGCAGCGTCAAGGCTAATTGGACAGAACGAGTAGTTTAATGTGCGAAGCTGATTGTTAAAAGTCGGCTAAGCTGATAAAATTTTGGGCTTTTTTGGCGATTTGAATACAGATTACGCCATTATTTTGGAGTAGATACATGGCTCGGATAGCAGGGGTTAACATCCCAAACCATAAGCACACTGAAATCGCGTTGACCGCGATTTACGGTGTAGGTCGCAACACAGCGAAGCAGATCTGTCTGGCTGCTGGCGTTTCCGCTACCGCGAAGATCAAGGATCTGAACGATGCTGAGGTGGAAAAGCTGCGCGATGAGGTCGCCAAGCTGCGAGTGGAAGGTGACCTGCGTCGCGAGATCACCATGAACATCAAGCGCTTGATGGATCTGGGCTGCTACCGTGGCGTACGTCATCGCCGTGGTCTGCCGGTTCGCGGTCAGCGCACCAAAACCAATGCTCGGACTCGTAAGGGCCCAGTTAAGCCGATCAAGGCATCCAAGTAAGGAATAATGCAACATGGCTAAAGCTAACGTACGCGTACGCAAGAAAGTCAAAAAGAATATTGCCGAGGGCATCGCCCACGTGCACGCTTCTTTTAACAACACCATCATCACGATCACGGACCGCCAAGGCAATGCGTTGTCCTGGGCGACCTCCGGCGGCGCAGGTTTCAAGGGTTCGCGTAAGAGCACCCCGTTCGCAGCTCAGGTCGCTGCTGAAGCTGCAGGTAAAGCTGCACAGGAGTGTGGTGTGAAGAATCTGGAAGTGCGCATCAAGGGCCCAGGCCCAGGCCGCGAATCGGCTGTACGCGCACTGAACGCTGTTGGTTTCAAAATCACCAGTATTTCGGATGTGACGCCAGTGCCGCACAACGGTTGCCGTCCACCCAAGAAACGCCGCATCTAAGCGCGCCGGAAAGATAATAGGAGAACACCTTGGCTAGAAATCTCGATCCTAAGTGCCGTCAGTGCCGTCGCGAAGGCGAAAAGCTCTTCCTGAAGGGCGAAAAGTGCTTTACCGACAAGTGCGCGATTGAAAAGCGTAACTTCCCACCAGGCCAACATGGTCAGCGCCGCAACCAGCGTCTGTCCGACTACGGCGTGCAGTTGCGTGAAAAGCAGAAGCTGCGTCGTATCTACGGCGTACTGGAAGGTCAGTTCCGCAGCTACTATGCAGCTGCTGATCGTCAAAAGGGCATCACCGGCGAGAACTTGCTGCAACTGCTCGAGTGCCGTCTGGACAACGTGGCATACCGTATGGGTTTGGGTGCTTCGCGTACCGAGGCACGCCAGATCGTTCGCCATAACAGCATTCTGGTCAATGGCAAGCGCGTCAACATCCCTTCCTACCAAGTGAAGCCAGGTGATGTCGTGCAAGTCTCCGACGCTGCCAAGTCACAACTGCGTATCACCGGTGCATTGGCTGCAGCTGAGCAGCGTGGTTTCCCCGAGTGGCTCGAAGTGGATGTCAAGGCACTGAAGGGTACCTTCAAGGCCAAGCCGCAGCGCGATGAGCTGCCAGCCACGATCAATGAGTCTCTGGTAGTCGAACTTTACTCCAAGTAATTTTTGATACTTGGTACTAATCGACTAATTTAGGAGCGCAAGGAACGTTTATGCAAAACAATCCGAATGAATATTTAAAGCCACGTGTCGTTGACGTGGAAGTAATTTCGCCAGTGCGTGCTCGAGTAACCCTTGAGCCTATGGAGCGTGGTTTCGGCTACACCCTGGGTAATGCATTGCGCCGTGTGCTGCTGTCCTCCATCCCTGGTTATGCCATCACCGAAGTCAAGATCGACGGTGTCGTGCATGAATATTCCACCATCGACGGTGTACAGGAAGATGTGGTCGATATCCTGCTGAATCTGAAGGGTGTCGCCCTCAAGCTGAATAACAAGTCTGAAACCATCCTGACGCTGAGCAAGGACTCCGAAGGTGTAGTCACCGCCGGCGATTTCGCGACCGGTCATGATGCTGAGATCGTTAACCCTGGTCACGTGATCGCTCACCTGACCAAGGGCGGTAAACTCAACCTGGAAGTCAAGGTAGAGCAAGGTCGTGGTTATCAACCGGTCCCTGCGCGTCTGAAAGCTGAAGACGAAGACCGCATCCTGGGTTTCATCCAGGTTGATGCTTCCTTCAGCCCGATCAGCAAGGTCAGCTACCATGTTGACAGTGCTCGTGTAGAACAGCGCACCGATCTGGACAAGCTGGTCATGGACGTCGAGACCAACGGTGTCGTCGAGCCAGAGCAAGCGATCCGCGATGCAGCCCGTATCCTGATGGGTCAGTTGGCCGTGTTTGCAGACCTCGAGGGTGCGCCTACCGAGATCGAAGTCAAGCATGCACCACAGGTCGATCCTATCCTGCTGCGTCCGGTAGATGATCTGGAACTGACCGTGCGTTCCGCCAACTGCCTCAAGGCAGAGAACATCTACTACATCGGTGACCTGATCCAGCGCACCGAGAACGAGTTGCTGAAGGCACCTAACCTGGGCCGTAAGTCTCTGAACGAGA